>NZ_OY787469.1:2778750-3087500 GCF_963678835.1 uncultured Desulfuromonas sp. | reverse complement strand
TGCCGTTGTCTTTGGTTTTGCTTGCTAAAAGTTTAAAGAGGGTAGGGTATTAAGAGTTGAGACCTGACCCTTTTGTTCTTCCTTTTGTTCTTCTTCTTTCCACCAGCAGGTGATAATGGTTATCCATCAGGCACCACGTATGGATAACTGCGCCATAGCGCGTGACGGCCGATTCTAAATAGGAAAGAAACTTTTCTCGATCTTTTTGGCTTTTGAAAATCGCCTTGCGTTCATTACCCCGTGACGTAACGTGGTAAAAAGCACCAGCGTATTCGATTCTTAAAGGACGTGCCATTGCCGTTGTCTTTGGTTTTGTTTGCTAAAAGTTTAAAGAGGGTAGGGTATTAAGAGTTGAGACCTGACCCTTTTGTTCTTCTTTTTGCTTTTAAAAATAGCCTTGCGTTCATTCCCACGAGAAGTAACGTGGTAAAAAGCACCAGCGTATTCAATTCTTAAAGGACGTGCCATTGCCGTTGTCTTTGGTTTTGCTTGCTAAAAGTTTAAAGAGGGTAAGGTGTTAAGAGTTGAGACCTGACCCCTTTTCTGTTGATGACCCCTTTTCTGTTGACTTTCGACCTGACCCCTTTGTTTTTTCTTTCGACCATATTTTTATTGTGTTCCAAATAGCTGTACAAAAAGGTTCTTTCCAATAGATTTTTCTTTTTAAAAATTGATGAGATAGATATATGAATAAGATAAATTCAATGTTTTTTATTACGAAAAATAATTGTTTATCATTGATTATCTCCGAATATATTTTCGAGGTAGAAGCCGTGTATATTCCATAAATGCCAGTTGCAATCCATAGACAGATTAAGTAAGAGAATAATTTTATCATCTTGAAAGCCTTGTAAGATTTTCTGTGAATTTTTTCATTTGTTTTGTCATGAATGTCTTATTGTCAGTTCCAAGTGATTCTAAGCCATGTCTCATTTCTCTGAAAGATGAGTTGTCTAAATTGCTATCAGAAATTGAATTAGTAAAGTTATCTTTAAACTTACTAGATTGATTCCCAAAATTAATTCTATTTTTTTGTATTGCATTAACTATGTTCTGATTGTCTGCGTTGAAAGCTGTGTCATATGGTGATACAACAGCCTGTGCCGTTAGCTCAGCCATAAATAATCCGAGTTCTCCACTCTCCATTACCATTATTGAAGCCATTATTGATGATAACTCTAATAGATCAGAAGGATTCTGCTCATCGCACTGATTTCTCTCATACGTTGCATCATATATTTCAAGCATGCTAACGACTGTTCCCCCTACTTCCAAAGACATTTGATATAAAGTGGAAGCTCCCAAGAAAAATCCAGATTTCATTAAGTCTAAATAATCACTCCAAAACAAACCATATGGGTCTATCAAATTTGTTTGGTTGTTTCCCACATACCGATAAAGATTAACATCCCCAGCCCAAAACCCAATAGGATCAACCTGCGTATAGCGTCCATTCCCCGGATCATAAAACCGCTGATAATTATAATGCAGACCTGTCTCCTGGTCAAAGTACTGACCGGGAAAGCGCAGGTTGTTGTCGATGCTGCTGAGGATCGGGTCCATGGTGGCATTGCCGAACGCGGTGTACCCGGCACTCCAGGCGATGTCGCCGCTTTCGTCGCTGAGGCGTTGTGGGGTGCCGAGGTGGTCGTTGTGATAATAATAGAGTCCGGTCGGGGTGCGCTGGTAGACCGGGTCGGTGCCCCACAGGCTGTTTGGCTTCCAGCCGTAGCTTTTTTGCCAGGTGCCGTTGCCGTCGTATTCGGCGGCCAGACCTTCGTCGCTGTAGGTGTAGCAGGTGGTGACTCCGGCTACGGTTTTGCTGATGCGACGACCGAACGGATCGTAGCAGTAGCTGACCAGGCGGCCGTCGGGCAAGTGTACGCTGCTTAAGCGGTTGCGGCTGTTGTAGTCGTAGGTGGTGGTCCGGCCGTTGGCGGTTTTCTGGGTGGTGTTGCCGTTGGCGTCGTACTGGTATTGCACCGTGCTATGGCCGATGAGCTCGTTGTTGGCGTTGTAGCTGATCAGGCCGCTGATGTCCGTGGTGGTCAGCCGGTTGCCCACGGCGTCGTAGCTGTACACCTCATCGGTCAAGGCCGTGGCGCTGGGATGATCAGCGGCGGTGAGCTGATGGGTGGGATCATAGCTGTACGCGGTGGTGCCTTTGCTGCTGACGGCGCTGGTGATGTTGCCGGTGGTGTCAAAGGCGTACTGGCGCGTGAGCAGGGTGCCGTTTGGACCGCTGGTGGTCAGGCCGGAGAGCCAGTCGGCGGCGTTGTAGGTGTAATCGGTGGTGACGCCGTTGGGGTAGCTGATCTGCGTTAAGCGGGTCTTGTCGTAAGTGAAGGCGGTGGTCTGGCCGTCAACGCTCAGGGCGGTGATGCGACCGCTCAGATCGTGGTTATAGTTGTGGACGATCCCTTCGGCACTGGTATAGCTTTCCTTATTGCCGTAGGCGTCATAGCTATAGCTGTAATTTTTACTGAACGCACCGAAGTTGACGGTTTCGCCAATCTTTCGGTTGAGTGCGTCATACTCCAAGATGCCGCTGACATCGTCGGCTCCGGTGTAGCCGGTGAGGTTGCCCACCGCGTCATAGCTGAAGGTTTCTTGAGCGCCGTCGTGATAATTGACGCTGATCAGGCGGTTGGCGGCGTCATAGTTGTAGGTAGTGATCTGGCCTTTGGCATCGGTGAGGGTGGCGACCAGCCCGTTGCGATTGTAACTGTAGCTGGTGCTCTGCCCCATGGGACGGACCTCTTCGATCTTGCGCCCGGCCAGATCGTAACGAAACGATGTGGTGTTACCGTTGGCGTCGGTCAGGCTAAGCAGGTTGTCGCGTATGTCGTAGCTTAATACGGTCGTCTGCAGGTTGGCGTCGGTCTGGCTGGTGAGGCGGCCCAACAGATCATAGCTGTAGGTGGTGGTATTGCCGTCGGCGTCGGTCTGGCTGGTGATGCGGCCGCCGCTGTCGCGAGTCAGATTGGTCACATTGCCCAATGGGTCTTGCACCAACTGGATTGCGCCGTTTTGATCAAAGCCGTACTCGGTGGTGTGGCCGAAGGCGTCGATGATTTTTTGCGGGCTGTCGACACTGCCGCTGCAGGTACCGCAGCCGGCCGCGGCATAGTTGTAGGTCGTGGTGTTGCCCATTGGATCGGTGATCTGGGTCAGCCGTTTGTAGCCGTCATAGGCCAGGCGGGTGACTGCCAGGGTGTCGCCGGTCGCGTTGTGACGCACCTCCACCAGGTTGCCGTTGCCGTCATAGCTGTAGCGGGTGACCTGACCCAAGGCATTGGTCTGCTCAGTCAAACGCTGCTTAAAGTCCATGACCAGAGCGGTTTCACGCCCTAACGCATCGGTGACCAACTCCGGTCGACCTGCCGCGTTGTAGCGGATACGGCTGACGTTATCGAGGGCGTCGGAGCGTAAAATATGGGGTCGGGTCTCAACTTTTAACAGGTGTCAAAACGTCTTTCATTTGTAGTAGCCGACTTTTAAAAGTGACCTGTTTCGTTCAGCTTTTAACGACAACCTGCGGCTGGCTTGACAGACTGCTGCATCGCTGATTCCGAAATAGTTACCGATCTCTTTCAGCTTGGCACCGCTGTAATGACGGCAGCAATAAATGCATATATCCCTTAGATCCTCGCTCGAACCAAGTTCAGCTTTGACTTTTGTCACGGTTTGTTCAACCGAAGGGCGTTGAAATAGGGCCTTTATCCCAGGGACGTTGCGCTCGTCTGTATTGCTCAGTCTATTAATCGAAACGTCGTTGATAAATTTTTGGCTACCCAGAATCGCTGAGCCGATCACATCTTTCAGCGGGTTTTTGTCCCTCTCGCAACGGTCTTCGACAAATTGCCGATACATTTCATGCACGCTCGATGCATCAGCGTTAAAATATCCGAGAACAAATGTTGTATCCAACCAGTCGGGAGCCTTGCTTTGAGCGATATAGCTGCCATAACTCGACCATGTGTAGTCTTCTGGTTTGTCAACCATGTTTGCCCTGACTGGGTTCAGATGAATATAACGAGAGAGTTCCAGTGCATAGGCATCAGCCTCAATGAGGATCGCCTTGTATCTCCCTTGAAACAAATGGCCGGACCGTTGTCGCTTAATATTGAAATAGGTTGTGTAGGCACCATTGATGTGACGCATAATTTGAGAAAGGTTTCCGCGAGGTGTTTCCACCAGCAGGTGATAATGGTTATCCATCAGACACCATGCATGGAAAACCGCACCATAGCGCGTGACGGCCGATTCTAAATAGGAAAGAAACTTTTCTCGATCTTTTTGGCTTTTGAAAATTGCCTTGCGTTCATTACCACGAGAAGTAACGTGGTAAAAAGCACCAGCGTATTCAATTCTTAAAGGACGTGCCATTGCCGTTGTCTTTGGTTTTGCTTGCTAAAAGTTTAAAGAGTGTAGGGTGTTAAGAATTGAGACCTGACCCCTTTGGGTCTTGATGATTTTACGCCGACCAAAGCTATGAAACTCAAGTTGATCTGTGTTACACTCTGTTTTCATAAGGCTGTTCCTTTCGCGCTATGTAAGTGATTGGTCTCACTACATTTATGCCACGAAATACAGCCTTTTTCTATTTATTGGTGAGAAATTCGGGTTAGCTCTTATTTGAAACTATGAGACAGGGTGACATTTTAAGAAAAAACAAAGTAAAGAAAATAAAAGCTAGCAGAAATTAAGGTTGCTAAAGTAATTAGTACAATAAATTTTTCTTTTATGCTCAGTATTGCGAATATATTTCTCGTAAATAAAAATATAAAACCATATAACAAAAAAAATGAAATCGGATGAAAAAAAATCCATTGAATACATTTTTCACAATAGAAATCAACAATGATATAAAGAATAATGATAATATTATAAATAGATATTGAGAAAACATATAATAATTATTTATTCCTCGCAGTAGTTTCCTTCTTTAATCGGAAATTCGTTGGTATTAATTGGTAAATCATTGATTATAAATAGAGATCCGTCAGGATTATACCATTTTCCATCTTCACCTAAATAAGGGTCGTCGAGTTCAGTAGGAGTTAATACGAATACAATAGCTCCCATAATTCCAGAACCTAAACGTCCAACTATATTAAGACCTTTAGGGATTGGTACACCCATCCTTTTGAGCACATTCTCTACAATCATTTTCTCGATTTTTTCAAGACTTTTTTCCATTTGAGTAGTGTACTTTTCTATGGTGTCTGTGTATTTAAAAAATTTGTCCCAATCAATTTCTAGCCCTAGAGAATCGGTCCAATTAATAGTATTGCTTTGCGCATACCGGTAAAGATTCACATCCCCAGCAAAGAATCCAATGGGGTCAACCTGGGTATACCTGCCAGTCCCCGGATCATAAAAGCGCTGATAATTATAATGCAGTCCTGTTTCCTGGTCAAAGTACTGGCCGGGAAAGCGCAGGTTATTGTCAATACTACTCAGGATCGGGTCCACGGTGGCATTGCCGAAGGCGGTGTGCCCGGCGCTCCAGGCGATGTCGCCGCTTTCGTCGCTAAGGCGCTGCGGGGTGCCGAGGTGGTCGTTGTGGTAGTAGTAGAGGCCGGTCGGGGTGCGCTGGTAGACCGGGTCAGTGCCCCACAGCCCGTCGGGTTTCCAGCCGTAGCTTTTCTGCCAGGTGCCGTTGGCGTCGTATTCGGCGGCCAGGCCTTCGTCGCTGTAGGCGTAGCAGGTGGTGACCCCGGCCACGGTTTTGCTGATGCGGCGACCGAACGGATCGTAGCGGTAGCTGACCAGGCGGCCGTCGGGCAGATGCACGCGGCTTAAGCGGTTGCGGCTGTTGTAGTCGTAGGTGGTGGTCTGGCCGTTGGCGGTTTTCTGGGTGGTGTTGCCGTTGGCGTCGTGCTGGTATTGCACGGTGGTGTGGCCGATGAGCTCGTTGTTGGCGTTGTAGCTGATCAGGCCGCTGGTGGTCAGGTTGGTCAGCCAATCGGCGTTGTTGTAGCTGTAGGTGGTGGTCTGGTTCTTGGCGTCGGTGAGGGTGGCGAGTTCAGTATACTGTCCCCGGAACTCCCCCATATCATGCGGAAGTTCAACGAGGCGATTGACGAGATCCGGCGCAGCGAGGTCAAGCAGTTCAAGGCTGATGGTCAGCAGAATGTTCTCGAACATAAACGCTGGCTGCTGCTGAAACGGCCCGAGAATCTCTCGGAGAAGCAGACCTCCAGTTTGGGAGAGTTGCTCAAACTGAATCTGGCGTCGATCAAAGGCTACCTGCTGCGCGAGGATTTTCAGCGATTCTGGGAATACCAGCGATTCGATTTCGCTGAAAAGTTCCTCGAAAACTGGGTGACCCGAACATTGCAAACCGATCTTGAGCCGATGAAGAAGGTCGCAAGAATGTTACGCAGGCACAAGCCGCTGATCCTCAACTGGTTCAGGGCTAAAGGCGAAATATCAAGCGGTGCGGTTGAGGGCATGAACCTGAAGGTAAAACTCACTATGAGAAAAGCCTATGGTTTCAGAACGCTCAGATGCCTGCAAATCGCGCTATATCATGAACTTGGCAAGTTGCCGGAACCGATGTATTTCCACAGATTTTGCTGACGAGCCGTTTAAAGAGGCTAGGGTGTTAAGAGTTGAGACCTGACCCCTTTTCTACTTCCTTTTTGTATATAGCAAAAAAGTAAATAAAACCTGCAATCCAGTTGAAAATAATCATTACTGTCAGCCATGATTTGCTAAATTTTATTTTTTTAAAATTTAGCAATAAGTGACATATCATTGATATCCATAGAATTAAAAATAGTAATACTATTGATGCTATTATTGTGTGAGAAAATCTATGCGCATACTCTGATTTTTCTAATAATATATAAAATATGATAAGTATCATAATTGTTGATGGCAGTTTTTCTATAGATTTATTTATTAAATTATATTTCATTGCAATAGTCTCCATTGCCAATGCCTTGGTTTGTTGTGTGTTTTTTTTATAAATCCTATATATTTTGATAGTCGTCTTTCTAGCCAGGATATATTTATTTCTCCATGTATAGTTCCTAAATAGGTTCCTATGTTTATTCCAATCTTCCAGTCTTCATCTAATGCTTTACTTAAATCTATATCCTTGCCGATTAATCAAGATTCATCTTTCCATTCAGAGTTTTCAAGCATTTGTGAGATAGTTTTTCCTGATTCAAGGATAATATTTCCACGAAAATCTTTTTTATATGCTTTATTCCATCCACTAGCTTCTCTTTAAGTTTTAAAACCTATGCCTTTTTTATCGTTTAAAGTCAATGAAGCCTCATAGGACTCAGAAACAAATTTTCCTTTTGAAGCAGAGAAGCCTCTACTCCCTAAATCAATAGCAGCTTTCACATGGATAGTAAGTTCCAGGGACAGGATAGAATGTCACTAGCTTAAGAGAATTCTCAACAAAGTTAAGGACTTCTGTATATCGAACGGTCCGAGAGGTTTTCCGGCACAAACTGTTATAATTTCAGGCTATTGGGGCTGTTCTCATTTGCACCTATGGACAGTTCTGTTTTTATGCAAATCTTGCTTAAACTAGTGCTATTCGGGACAGGATACTTAACTTTGTGTTCCCTTCTTTTTCGGGCCGGGCCTTTGCAGGCGCAGCACCCGTCCCGTCATCTGCTCCAGATGGTCGATAAATGAAGCTTGCCCGAGAGGTCTTCCGGTGCGTTCGTGTTTTTTCATCAATTCATGATCCTGATCGGATAGGCGCGTAAGGAAGTTACGCCAGTCTCCAACCATTTCGAGCAGTGGCTTCACCTTGACCAGTTTATCATCTTTGCCCGCAAGGTGCGCCCGTGCACTACTCCAAAGATAATTTTCCATATTTGCCGCCACTGGATTCATCTCGACATAGCGCACCGCCGCCAGCAGGTGGGTCTCATCCATGGGGAAGGACGCAAAACGTTCCTGCCAAAGATGACCGCGCCACTTGAACATGGTTGGGCATCAGACACCATGCCCATATCTCAACCTGATGCTTGCTGAGCCATTGAGACACGAGTTCGATATAAGCGCGGTAATCATCGTCGCAGAAAAAAGTTTCCTGCCGTCGGTTTACACGTTGGGTAATGTGATGAGGGTAGCCCGAAACTACGACACGTGCGATTTTGGCCATGTGAAGAGGGTGGCAGTGGATGGTGGTTTGTCAAAGATAAATATACTGTCACCGGAACTGCCCAGACTGCTGCATCGCTGATTCCGAAATAGTCACCGATCTCTTTCAGCTTGGCACCGCTGTAATGACGGCAGCAATAAATGCATATATTCCTTAGATCCTCGCTCGAACCAAGTTCAGCTTTGACTTTTGTCACGGTTTGTTCAACCGAAGGGCGTTGAAATAGGGCCTTTATCCCAGGGACGTTGCGCTTGTCTGTATTGCTCAGTCTATTAATCGAAACGTCGTTGATAAATTTTTGGCTACCCAGAATCGCTGAGCCGATCACATCTTTCAGCGGGTTTTTGTCCCTCTCGCAACGGTCTTCGACAAATTGCCGATACATTTCATGCACGCTCGATGCATCAGCGTTAAAATATCCGAGAACAAATGTTGTATCCAACCAGTCGGGAGCCTTGCTTTGAGCGATATAGCTGCCATAACTCGACCATGTGTAGTCTTCTGGTTTGTCAACCATGTTTGCCCTGACTGGGTTCAGATGAATATAACGAGAGAGTTCCAGTGCATAGGCATCAGCCTCAATGAGGATCGCCTTGTATCTCCCTTGAAACAAATGGCCGGACCGTTGTCGTTTAATATTGAAATAGGTTGTGTAGGCACCATTGATGTGACGCATAATTTGAGAAAGGTTTCCGCGAGGTGTTTCCACCAGCAGGTGATAATGGTTATCCATCAGACACCATGCATGGAAAACCGCACCATAGCGCGTGACGGCCGATTCTAAATAGGAAAGAAACTTTTCTCGATCTTTTTGGCTTTTGGAAATTGCCTTGCGTTCATTCCCACGAGAAGTAACGTGGTAAAAAGCCCCAGCGTATTCAATTCTTAAAGGACGTGCCATTGCTGTCTTGGTTTTGCTTGCTAAAAGTTTAAAGAGTGTAGGGTGTTAAGAGTTGAGACCCGACCCTTATTCTTTTGCCTTGTTAAGAGTTGAGACCTGACCCTTATTCTTTTTCAGGGTGGCGAGTTCAGTATACTGTCACCGGAACTCGCCCGGAACTCCCTGGGAACTCCCTGTCACCGGAACTCCTGTTGCTTGACTTTACTTATCATGGATGTCCCTCGTTTCATCCTACTCTACCACGTTTCCTCCAGAATTTACGTTTTCCTTAAGCCAAATACAGCAATGCATCGCGACTCTCTGCATTTCCTTTTTTGGCAAATAGCATTCATTTATTTCATTACTATCAGCATGTCGCCAAAGACATCTCTGCTGACCATTTTGCTGCTCAATCAGTAATATATCAAACTGTTCAAAAGAGGACATCCCAAGGTGAGAAATATGAAACCGTGAAAAGATGTCCTCAAATTTTGGTTTTTCTTTTATCTCACTGGTTCCAGTAAATATTACGGAATCATATAATAATTTAAAAACTGATTCTTTATTTAATCCCTCAAGGGCGTCTTCAAATCTATTACATACTTGACTTGAAAATTTATTTAGCCAATTAAGACACCCTCTAAGATCTGTTGAATCTTCCCAATTGCCGACTGCATTATTGCAAAACCAAAAAATGATATGTCCGAAATCCCACTCGTCTAATTGCTCTGTTACTTCACATTCTATTGCAAAAAGGCTTTTGTCTCCAAATAACATTAATTATCTCCTAATCTTTGTTTGGCGTAATCTGTTAGGTTCCGAGTGCCATCACCAACTCCATGAATACCGCTAAAATGAGCAGTCCCATCATTTCCTGTAGAAAAACGATAAATTTGACCGTCTGCATTTTTACCAAACCATGCTGTTGGTTCTTTTGGATCATTTGGCACTGCATTTTTAAATACTGATTCTGCATCTTTGGGCAAAGGAGTTTTCCCTGGTTTTAATCCACGCCCTGGAACATGTTGCGGATTCACATGATATTTGGGTTTTGGCCCGTGGTATCTGGGTAATTTTTTAGAAGCTGCTTTGGCAATATCATCAACAGCCCCATAACCACCCCCGGGCAAGACCGCGCCAAGCAGAAAGAATCCTACTGCACTGGCCTTTGAGATTCCGCTCTCACAGGGGTCGGCCAAGGTGCTTAACATATCATAGACGTCATAGATGGACAGGGCCAATTCTATGGCGCCGTAGATCAGCATTGCAGCCCCGACGAAGACAAACTCCCCGGTGGGGTCGATCCAATAGTTCGGTGTATTAAACCCGTAACGGTATTGGTTAACATCCCCCGCAAAGAAGCCAACAGGATCAATCTGCGTATAGCGCCCGGTCGATGGATCATAAAAGCGCTGATAATTATAATGCAGTCCGGTCTCTTGGTCAAAGTACTGACCGGGAAAGCGCAGGTTGTTGTCGATGCTGCTGAGAATCGGGTCTATGGTGGCATTGCCGAAGGCGGTGTACCCGGCACTCCAGGCGATGGTGCCGCTTTCGTCGCTGAGGCGCTGCGGGGTGCCGAGGTGGTCGTTGTGGTAGTAGTAAAGGCCGGTGGCGGTGCGCTGGTAAACAGGGTCAGTGCCCCACAGGCCGTCGGGTTTCCAGCCGTAGCTTTTTTGCCAGGTGCCGTTAGCGTCGTACTCGGCGGCCAGCCCTTCGTCGCTGTAGGTGTAGCAGGTGGTGACTCCGGCCACGGTTTTGCTGATGCGGCGACCGAACGGATCGTAGCGGTAGCTGACCAGACGGCCGTCGGGCAGGTGCACGCGGCTTAAGCGGTTGCGGCTGTTGTAGTCGTAGGTGGTGGTCTGGCCGTTGGCGGTTTTCTGGGTGGTGTTGCCGTTGGCGTCGTACTGGTATTGCACGGTGGTGTGGCCGATGAGCTCGTTGTTGGCGTTGTAGCTGATCAGGCCGCTGGTGGTCAGGTTGGTCAGCCAATCGGCGTTGTTGTAGCTGTAGGTGGTGGTCTGGTTCTTGGCGTCGGTGAGGGTGGCGAGTTCAGTATACTGTCCCGAATGTCACTAGCTTAAGAGAATTCTCAACAAAGTTAAGGACTTCTGTATATCGAACGGTCCGAGAGGTTTTCCGGCACAAACTGTTATAATTTCAGGCTATTGGGGCTGTTCTCATTTGCACCTATGGACAGTTCTGTTTTTATGCAAATCTTGCTTAAACTAGTGCTATTCTATACTGTCCCGAATGGCACTAGTTTAAGAGAATTCTCAACAAAGTTAAGGACTTCTGTGCATCGAACAGTCCGAGATATTTTCCGGCACAAACTGTTATAATTTCAGGCTATTGGGGCTGTTCTCATTTGCACCTATGGACAATTCTGTTTTTACGCAAATCTTGCTTAAACTAGTGCCATTCTATACTGTCCCCGGAACTCCCCCATATCATGCGGAAGTTCAACGAGGCGATTGACGAGATCCGGCGCAGCGAGGTCAAGCAGTTCAAGGCTGATGGTCAGCAGAATGTTCTCGAACATAAACGCTGGCTGCTGCTGAAACGGCCCGAGAATCTCTCGGAGAAGCAGACCTCCAGTTTGGGAGAGTTGCTCAAACTGAATCTGGCGTCGATCAAAGGCTACCTGCTGCGCGAGGATTTTCAGCGATTCTGGGAATACCAGCGATTCGATTTCGCTGAAAAGTTCCTCGAAAACTGGGTGACCCGAACATTGCAAACCGATCTTGAGCCGATGAAGAAGGTCGCAAGAATGTTACGCAGGCACAAGCCGCTGATCCTCAACTGGTTCAGGGCTAAAGGCGAAATATCAAGCGGTGCGGTTGAGGGCATGAACCTGAAGGTAAAACTCACTATGAGAAAAGCCTATGGTTTCAGAACGCTCAGATGCCTGCAAATCGCGCTATATCATGAACTTGGCAAGTTGCCGGAACCGATGTATTTCCACAGATTTTGCTGACGAGCCGTTTAAAGAGGCTAGGGTGTTAAGAGTTGAGACCTGACCCCTTTTCTACTTCCGGACGTATTGCTTAAAGCCAGCCCAGCCGGACCAGGTGCAACGGTCAAGCCCGAAGGCCCTCTTGAGTGCAGAAATTCCGGCCTCGATTCCGGCTCGAAAATTCCTCAGGCGCTTATAGACCCAGTTGCTTTTGGCCATCGCCAAAACGGACAGCCCGCGCCGCTTGGCAAAGACAGCATCCTTGACCTGGTTCGACTTGGCGAAGTCCAAATTGCTCTTGGAGGCAAACCCGCCGTCGGCGCTCACCTGGCGCGGCATGCGCCCAAAAAGTTGCTGCTGCCGTTCAAGGAGCATTTGGTAACGATCACTGTCCGCCGGATTGCCCGACTCGATGAGACAATCGAGAATCAGGGTCGATGGGCCACCAGTGAAAAACACTTTGTGGCCGTAGGTGATGTCCCGCTGCCCCTTGACGATAATGTCGCTGTGTTCCTCGAAAAAGGAGACGACCTTTTCCGAAGCCGGTACGGTTTCGCCGTTGATCACGCGGCGCCGGGTCTGGTCGATGACCTTACCCAGCAGACCGACGGCCCGCTCCAGATTTGCCGCGATCCCCTGGGCGCTGAGCAACTCAAGGCCCTGATAGGCACGCAGTTCGGCAATCGCCGGCAGGGCATAGTTGACGACGCGTTCGGCATAGTGAAGTAGATCCTGATAGGCGGTTTTACGAACCTGCTCTTTTCTGGTATTGAGAATGGTCATCACCCGCTTTTTGACCACGCGGTTATGGTCGCTGTAGCGGTAGGAAGGGGCTGGGGAGAGGGCCTTCCCGGCACCGAGCCAGCGGGTGATAATCCGAATGCCATCGGCCAAAAGAGTGGAATCTGTCGGATGGTGGATATCGGTTTCGATGGCCGTTGAGTCGATGCGGATCTTGCGTCCTTTTTCGATCTTATGTTTGACGGCGTAATCGATGAGCAGGCGATGAATCTCTTCCCAGCTCTGCTCGGAAATCGCCTTGATGTTCTCCTGCAGGATCGATTTGCGGGGATATTGTCCCATGTCCAGGCGAGCGAAACGACGAAAGGCAGAGGAGTCATCCAGGTGAAAGGCAAGCTCCTCGTAACTGAGCTGCCGATATTGTTTCAGAACGGCACAGCGCAAGACCTGCTCGGCGGTCAACCCCTGACGACCGGTATCGGCCCGTTTGGTCTTGACCAGATCATCAAAAACGACTTGAAGCAGACCTGGAGTGTCATCGAGGATTCGTGACATCTGCTCCAATTCTTTACCGATCTGGGTATTGTTGACAGTCATAAACAGGCTCAGTTGGGGGTTACGTTTTTGGCGCATTGAATGCCTCCTGAAAAGATGATTGTCATTCAATATCAGGTGGTTACATTCACCATTGTTGCAGAATACGCCTATTCTTGAAAGCTTAAAATGTTGCTTTCGTTTGTAAAATTAGCACGTTAACGTTTCCGGATGGACACTAAAAAGCAAATTCCAAACAGCCAATGCGGTGTCCTCATCCAATGATGAAGTCGGCTCATCCAGTATCGTTATTTTTTTCTGAGAAAGCAGAGCTCTTAACAATGACAACCTTTTCAATTCTCCACCGGATAAATTTGATACAGCAAAGTTGTCACATTCAATTTCGAGCACAAATTTATGTAAAAGTAGTTTGGTCATCATTTCAGTAATTTTGTCTTTATGTTCAGTAAAAAGGTTATAGAGTACAGTTTGATAAAAAGGTCCTGATAAAAAACGCTGTTCCTGGAAATCAAAATAAAATATTTTAGATAATTCGTCCTCTGATATGTTCTGACAGTCACAGCCTCCGACTGAAACAGCATTTTTAATTTCTCTCATTCCAGATAAAACTTCAGCAAAGGTCGTTTTTCCCCCTCCTGTTTCCCCTAGAATCGCAACCTTACTTCCGAAAGGTATTGTTATTTCAAAATCTAAAACCAACAAATTGGTTTCGCCGTCAGTTAATCTGAAAGGATGTATTTCAAGATTGTCTTTGTCTGGAACTGAACCAACGGTTCCTTGTCTAAAGTTTGGCAAATCAAGAACCCTGTCCAGTTCTTTCTTGTCCGCACGATAATGGTCATAATTTTTATATGCTTCTGCCATTTTTTGAATGTTTAGCAAAAACATATTCGAAAAGGAAAAAAGAACAACAAAGTCTCCAATTGTCAGACGTTCCCCATTTTCCATCATTAAAAACACGCCATACGACAAAATCGTAACAACGGCAAGAGACGAGGTAAACGCCTGGGAAGATGACAGAATACCGGACCTGAGAGCTAACTTGACAGCAGAGTCAGCGTAGCCGGAGAAACTTTCGCCAAGATAATCTAACGCCTTTTTTTTAGCCCCGGCTGCTCGAATTGAGCGGCCTCCATTTAATACCAGGCTAAGCCGATGTGATACCTCATCTTCTGCGTTATTTACGGCATCAATAAAAGGGCGACGCATTCGAACTCCTTTTAACGTAATATAAATAAGCAGAAGTCCGCTGCTGCAAAGTATAATGCCAACATGTGGGGTGACTAAGTAGGTAAGATATATTAGAACGAAAAACACTTCGATAATATTAGGGAAAATCTGGCCAATAGCAAAACTTAAAAAAGTTTCATACGCAATAATGCCCCTGTCTGTTGATCTCAGGATTGACCCAAGCTTCATCTTTTTAAAAAATAGATGTGACTTATCAAGGATATTACCTGTCCATACGATTGATTTTTGTTTAATAATATCTTGTATGAGCATGGTAGATAAAATGTGAAACAGGGGATCTATGATAAATTTGAAGGTGAAAATAATAAATAATCCAACGATCAGCATTTTTGCTTCATGAAAGTTATTGTTCTTTAAATTATCTATTATTTTTCCGACGACAATTGGTGGGAAAAGGCTAAATACCCTGAGAACAGTCATCCCCGCAAATATGCTAAAGGTAAAAAGCACGCGATTCATATCAATTTTGCCCTCTTAACGGGAATTATTATTATCAGGATATGAATTATTCAGCACGTCCTGTCATGGTTTTAAAATCCTGCCCGTATGGACAGCCACATGTTTTTTCCAGGGGCAAGTTTCTTCCCGGAAAACTGAAACACCGTGGTCGTTTTATTGTCGTCAAGACGGAACTTGCATTTTCAGCCTGTGTGGTTGAAGCGCTCCAGGGGGGGGGATTTTTTTCAACATTCTGTTGGTAAATTTTTCAAGTGCGATTTACATGTCTTTTTTCCCTGTGGCGAGACGTTCCGCCCCTGGAGGGGTTTTTTCTTGGAGCGCTTCTTCCCCCATTTTCATGGATGATTGTGGTGTTCTAAACTTTTAGTTTTGCTCGAACCTGTCCACTTTCAGTGCATCGTGGGTTCGCCTTTTGCTACAGAGCGCCTTGGTGGTGCAAACGGTGAAAATAACCTTGGGCGGCGAGGAGTTCTTGATGGGTTCCGCTTTCGATGATGTGGCCGTTTCTGAGGGCGCAGGTCAGATCGGCGTGTTTGACGGTTGACAGGCGATGGGCGATGATTAGGGTCGTTCGACCCTTGAACAGGCGATTGATGGCGTCCTGGACGCGCTGTTCCGATTCGTTGTCGAGAGCGGAGGTGGCCTCATCGAAAATCAGGATACGGGGATTTTTCAGGAAAACGCGGGCGAGAGAGATGCGTTGGCGCTGGCCGCCGGACAACATCACACCGCGCTCACCGACAATCGTATCCAGGCCGTCAGGGAGGGAGTCAATGAAGTCGAGCAGGTTGGCCTGGCGGGTCGCTTCGATGATTTCTTTTTCCCCGGCGTCCGGTCGGCCGAACGCAATGTTGTTGCGGATGCTGTCGTCGAACAGGAACGGGCTTTGCTGGACAACGCCAATCTGGCGACGCAGCCAGTGCAGCGGAAGCTCACGGATGTCAACGCCGTCAAGAGTAATGCGGCCCGCGGAAACATCGTAAAAACGGGGCACCAGGCTGGCGAGGCTGGTTTTTCCGGCACCTGATTCGCCGACCAGTGCCACGATGCTGCCGGGATTGATGACGAGATTGATATCTTGAAGGACCGGGGAGCCGGTTTGCGCGTAGGCGAAGGAAACCCCCTCGAATTCCAAGCGTCCCACGACCTGCTCCGGGGCGACGGCATTTTCGTTTTCGTTGATTTCCGGCTCAATGTTGAGGATGTCGCTGAAACGTTCGAGAGCGGCTACGCCCTGGGCATACTGCTCGGAAAAGTTGACCATGCGTTCGATGGGTGCCAGCATGAAGCGGGCATACATGACAAAAGCCAGCAGGTCGGCCATGGACAGACCGGAGAATACGTACATCAAGGACCCGGCAACGGCGAGCAACACACCGTGAACGCGCATGAAACCGATCATGAACGCGGCATAGCGGGCAATGGTTTCGGCGAAATCGCACTTGGCCTCGCAGAAGCGCCGATTGATCACTTCGAACCCGGCCATCTGCAGTTGTTCGTTGGCAAAGGACTGCACCTCGCGAATGCCCATCACCGCGTTTTCAACGTTCGTATTGATTTGTCCGATCTCTTCGCGGATGCGGTGGGAGTGCTGCTTGAATCGGTGTTTGGAGCGGATACCCAGCCAGACTGCGGCCGGTAGCGGCAACAACGCTACCAACGCCAGCTGCCAGTTCATCCAGAACATCACGGCCAGAGCTCCGCCCAGACTGAGGATAGAGGAGAGCAGATCCGCGGGCAACTGATGCAGGGTTGAGGACAGGGTGCTCAGATCGTTTGATATTCGCGCCATCAGGTGGCCGGTTTTGGTGCGGTCGTAATAGGAAAACCCGAGACGCTGGAGATGGGCGAACAGGTCGCGACGCATGTCGGTTTCCATATGTGCCCCGAGTTGGCTGCCGGTGCGGATGGTGCGATGGCTGCAGAACACCATGCCGGCGATGGCGGCCGCCAGGGCCGCCAGCCAGGCGATGTAAAGGTCCCAGTGTTGGGGATTAAAGTTAAACAGCTGCCGTGTCAGCAGCGGGATCAGGGTTACGCAGGAGTTAAGAACCGCGACCAAGGTGAGGTTGAGAATCAGCTGGGCGCGGTAGCGATGGTAATAGGGGAGAACTCGGGAAAAGCCGGATTTTGGTTTCATGCTGATGCAGCCTTGCTGGGAAGAACCGGGGCACACCGCCACGCCCCGGTTTGGAGGTCTGGTTCAGGCCTGTGCCTGTTTCTTATGGCCAGTGCCGTCGCGAAACGCGGTTTTCATCCGCATGAAACTGGCGGCGGACTCGGCAAGGAGTTGGCGTGATTCATCTCGGCCGACATAGACAGCGAAGGCGTGCCGGCCATCAGTGTCGAAGAACTGCACGCTGTGGCTTTCTTTGCCCATAAACGGACGGCTGACAAAATAAACCGCGCCCAGATTGTTGAGAAGAATATGCCCGCCCAAAGAGCAGGATGGCGCATGCAGGTTAAAAAAACCGTGACCTTCTTTACCGGCGGGAAGCGGCCCGGAGACTTCGACGACCATGCCGGGAGTCATGGCGATAAAGGTGGCTTTCTCCCAACGGCTCAGTTCGTCCCAGATGTATTTGAAATGGGAGATCGGTGCGGCGACCGCCATGTCACCGGGCATGGCCGCATACACGTCCTGATCCGAAACGTCCAGCTCTTTCGCGATGGCGAAGGGCATCGTCTTGGGGTCTTTAAGCCTGTCCCGGATGGCAGCCGTTTTTTCGACTTGAGCCAGGGCCCGGCGTATCGCGGCGCGGGCGGCTTCCAAATCGGCCTGATTCGGGTGCTCGGCCGCTTCGGCCCAGCGTTTGCGGCGTTCTTCGTTTGGCGCGTGCGGATGCTCAGCGGGTAATTCTTCCATCCATGCGGTCAACTTCGGGTCAATCGCACCTTGACAGCAATAGGTCCCGATAATTTCACAGTTTTCGCCGTACAAGGCTTTGTCGTTGTTGCGGCATGCTTCGGCGTGATCGGAATCGGGGGCAGCGCCGAGAGTGAAAAAGCTGAAGATTTTCGTGTTGTCGATGCTGCTCATAAACGTGAGGGCCTGCTGATCGGCGGTGCCCTTGTCGATCCAGTAGCCCATGGCGATCAGGTCGAATTTGCCATCGGCGGGAACGGACGCCACGTCATGGAGCTCAGTTCCTTCCGGCATCTCCTGCAGGATGGCTTCGGCGACCTTTTTGGTGTTTCCGGTTTTACTTGAATAAATAACGGCGCATTTCATTCAGTGTCTCCTGTTGTATCCAGATTAATGACATAGTCGCAGCTGTCGACAATCAGTTCGAGGTCGTGGGTAATCACGATCACACAGGTCCCCCGGCTGACAGCGATCTGCTTCAGGGTTTCGGCAATGATTTTGAGATTTTTACCGTCAAGGCCGCTGGTCGGCTCGTCGAGAATGAGGATGTCCGGTTCCTTCATTAGCGCACAGGCGATGACCAGGCGTTGTTTTTGCCCCCCGGAGAGGGCCTGTGGATGCGCTGAGGCGAAATCGTGCAGGTTGAAATGTCGCAGCAGTTCGGCCGCTCTGGCGGCGCGCTCCGCTTTGGGGTGCTTCATTCCGGCAACGGTCATTTCACGTTCGACGCTGTTCATAAACAATTGGTGGTCGGAATTTTGAAACACCAGCCCCGAGCGCTGGCGAAGCTGGTGACTGGTCACCTTTTCAGCGCCGATTGCTACCGTCCCGGCCTGGAGTTTGTTCAGGCCGGTCAAAACACGGGCAAGGGTGGTCTTGCCGCGTCCGTTGGAGCCGACCACCGCGGTTACCTTGGCAAGGGGAAAACAAAAATCGCGCTCGACAAACAAGGGCGGCTTGCCGCGGTAGGCGAACGTCAGTCCGTTAACGCGGATTGCCTTGTCCGTCCATGCCTCGGTACCCGGCAGTTCATCAATGGTGCTTTCAAGGTGGCCGATGTCCGGATGGCGCAGCCCGTAGCGTTCACGCAATTCCCGATTGTAGAGCATGGCAAAGGGGCCGCGTTTGGCCACGCTGCCCTCCTGCATGATCAGAACCTCGTCAATGATGCCCTCGAGCCAGTAGAGGCGATGGTCCACAACAATGATCGCCATGCCGGCCGCTTTCAGTTCCTTGACGAAAGTGGCGAGCCTCAGGGTCGAATCGTGGTCGAGGTTGGCGGTTGGTTCGTCGAGCAGCACGGCATCCGGGTACAGAGAGAGCGTGGCCGCCAGGGCGGTTTTCTGCTTTTCTCCTTCCGACAGAGAAAAGATCGAGGAGTCGAGGACATGTTCAATCTTCAGCCTTGCGGCGATTTCACGCACGGTGGCGCGGATTTTTTCCGGTTCTACGCCGCGCTGTTCGTGGCTGAAGGCGATTTCGCTCTCCACGTCGAGGGTGAAAAACTGCTGCTCTGGGTCTTGGAACAGGGAGCCGACATCCGCGGCCAGAGCGGGGATTGTTTTTGTGCGCACGTCAACACCGTTGACTGAGATCTCGCCACGCAGGTCACCTTGGTAAAAGTGCGGCACCAGGCCGTTGGCCGCGCGCATGAAGGTCGACTTGCCACACCCGCTCGGGCCGGTTACCAGCAGCGCTTGGCCTTTTTTGACTCTGCAGTTGATGCTTTTCAGCACATCGTTGCTCTGATGCGGGTAGGCGTAGCTGAGCTGACAATAGGAAATCACTTTTCCACCGCCTTTCCCGTCCCGGTGACGGCAGCTGCCGCCGTATGCTCCGGCGTCGCGCTGACTTCGGCGGAATCAGACCGTGATGCTGAGAAATAACTGCCATGCATGGACGGTTTTTTCGGCGCGGCCAGTTGCATGCTGAGCGCCGTTCCCAGCAGGAGCAGGGCTGTCACCAGCATTTTTCCGTCGGCCGCTTTAAAGCTGTAGCTCTTGCAGGAAGTGGTTTTTCGGTAGTGACCGACGCCCTTGATTTCGGAGGCGATGGCCAGTTCGTCCGATGCCCGCAGGGCGCGGAAAATCAATGGAATCACGCTGCAGCGCAGGGTCAGGAGCGGATGGGTGACAATCGAAATGAAGGTGATGCGGATGTTGCGGGTCTTGAGGCTTTCGTTGATCTGGCGCAGATCGTTGATAAAGGTCGGCACGAAGCGCAGCATGACCAGCACCGGCAGGTAGAGAAAACGCGGCAACCGAGCACTTTTGAGGTTGATCAGAAGCTCCCGTGGGCTGGTGGAAAGCGCGGTGACGACGACAAGCTGCAGCACCGTGATCAAACGCAAAAACGGGGTGACCATGGTGTCGAGGCTGTAGTTCTCCAGCATTGGACTGTATTTAGCGAAGGCCAGCGAGAGCAGGAAAGCGGAGCCGATGGACAGCAGCACCATCAGGGCAATGATCAGATAGAGGATCAGGATCACCTTCGGGCGCAGCTGGGTGACAGCCAGCAGGGTCGTGCCGCTCAGCAAGACCAGCATGGCCGGATTGTGGTTAATGAACAGGGTTACCACCGAGACGAGAATGCAGATGGAGAGTTTGGTCCAGCCGTTCAGGCGCAGTGCTAGAGCGTTTTCCGAGGTGTGAAATCTAGTTCCGAACAATCCCTGCATGGCGCAGCTCCTTAAGTAATTTCATGCCGACAGGAAGTCCCAGAATATAGCCGATGGAACCAATCATAACGATGGCCAGAGGCATGAGCATCAGGCGCGGGTCCTCGCGAACAACCAGAAACTGCCAGGCAAAACCAACGCTCACGCTGCTCAGCTTGTAAAACAAAACTCCTGCGAGGATGGCGCTGTTGCGATGCACTCTGGAGCCGTAGCAGATGATGAGATCAGCGAGAAGCGCACAGATGATCAGGGTTGGCACCGAGATTGGCATATTCCCGGTCAGGGCCAGGGAAAACAGATAGTTGACCAGCATATAGAGGGTCAACACGCCGGGGCGGGACACCTTGTGGCACAGCACCACCAACAAGCCGGTGATCATGATGTTTTTCAGAATAAAGGCGATCGGATTCATGCCGCCGCCGCAGATGGTGATCAAATAGGTGGAGACCCGGATCAAAGCCGCAAAAGTGCCGACCGTGATCAGATCGATATTTTCCCAGTCGAACAGGCTTCCCGTCAGTCGAGTCCTCATCATTTTCCTTGCTCCTTAGCTGCCCCGAAGGGACCGTCGTCGCCACCTTTGGACAGATAGGCGGCGAGCATGTTGTTCAAGCGCGGCTGGTAGAACTGACCGATTTTGGTCAGGCGCAATGCGCCCTCTTCAACGCGTGTCCAGACCCCCGCATCCCGCCAGTTGTCCGCCAATCTTTCGCAACGGATCGCGAAGTCCGTCGGGTTGAAGAAACCGCGTTCCATCTGGTCTGTAACCTTACTGTTGAGTGGGCGCGGCTGAACCTTCCGCACCATGCCGATGGGTTTGTGCCCGGCATCGATCTGCGCTTTGTATTCGTCGAGCGGCATCATCTGCATGAACGAATAACCGCCCGCCGAGCCACCCGCGCCGCAGCCGAGCGGCAGCATCTCGCCGCCGGTCTTGGTCTGGTGGTTGTAGCGGTTACGCTCTAGCGTGCCGCGACTCCAGTGGGTAATGGAAAGCCGTCGCCAATCCTGCGCCAGCAGATATTCTCCCGCTTTAGCTTGGCGCTCCATCAGTTCCTCGTCGCTCCAGGGGACGTCACCGAACGTCGTGGTCAGGGGCGCTCCGGGCAGCATCTTGAGCAGATAAAGATCAATACCATCAAGCAGGGTCTCCTCATGCGCTGTGCGAATGTCGTCGAGCCATTCCTCCAGCGATTGTCCGGGCAGGCCGTAGATTAGATCAATCACCGTGCAGGCCCGGTCGCCGCCGATTCGTTTGATGCGCTCAAGCCGTTCAAGCAGCTTTTTACGTGACTGGATGCGCCCTAAAGCCTGGCGGCGTTCCGTATGAAACGTCTGTACGCCGAATGAAAACCGGGTGGCTCCGGCGTCGAGACAGGCACGCACCTTGTCGTCATCGAAACCGAACAAGCGTCCTTCAACGGTGAACTCCACGTCATCCGCTAATTTTATTTTGTCGTGTATGGCGCGGATTAATCGTTCCAGATCCCCCGCGGATAAGTCAGTGGGGGTGCCGCCGCCAAAATAGACCGTGTTAAAGGTTCCTGAAGCGACGGGTTTGTCCGCCACCATCTCCAGCTCGCGCAGCAGGTAGTCGGTGTACTGACTGAGGTCGTGAGTCGTGGTGCGGTTTTTGTAAAAACCACAGAATTTGCAGCGCTTCACGCAAAAGGGGATGTGCAGGTAGATTGTGCGGCGCTCCGAGACCATTTCAATGTTGTTCCAGAGCTCTCTGGCCGTTTTGACGTCGATTTCGTTGTCATTGCCGGACATGTCCCCCATCACTCCATGCGGCACACGACCTGTAAGGCGGCTGATCAGTTCGCTTCGTTTTTCCGGAAGGTAAAAGTTCATCTTAATCAAGGGCCTTTCGGTGTTTTGTCTGACCGGGGCATAAAATAAATCAAGCCGGAGTCACTAATTAAATAATGGAAAGATTTATTGCCAACAACTAACAAATGATTTCTTTATCTTGACCATTTGCATATGAATGGCTGGTTTTCTTATTGAATTTTTAAGCTCGACCCTCTTTTTTGCTAAGGGGGTAGGGTGATGTATTTCGTCATGAAGTATCCTTTTGCACAGCGATGAAAAATAAGTTCCAGGCGAGTGATGCTAGCAGCCTTATTTTTCTAAAGTAGTGATGTTGGTCACATTTTTATGAATTAAAGAAGTTGTTTATTCTCATTTTCTGGAACGTTCCCCCCAGTTTCTTTGTGTAATTTGAGTCATACCAAGATGTTGACCATTTGAAATTGAAAAACATTATCATTTAGTGACCGTGGTCACAGACTGATGGAAATAATTTCATTAGCCTTTCGCTCGTTGTTGAGACTGCCGAGCGAATCAGCTCTTCAAATACACCATGCCGTGGGCGTCGTCATTGCCGGGACGATTGGAAAAAGTCCAGCAGGTTGTTGAAAAGTCCCATCCGGGGCTTTTCCAACGGCGCAAGCCGAAAATTCGATTTCCGCCTTGCTGACAAGATCGATCACTTAAAAACCTGTTCTTGTTTTTGGTCGACCGTTCGTGAGCTCCATAGACTGTTTTTCAACAGCCTGCTGGACTTTCGGACCTTCAAATGAGGGGAGCGGCGACAGTATTGTGCTGAATGCCATTGGCTCTCTTTTTACGTTTAGATACGTGTGGGAAGGCAGGATGAAAAAAATGCATATTCAATTTAAGGAGGAAAAATGATGAGGACGTCTTTGGTCATGACTGTACTGCTGTTGTCGGTGGGAATAATCTCACCGGCGCTGCTGTTTGCGGACAGTTCGCAAAAAAACATGGGAGCAACCGTTTCAGAGCAGGATATGGTGGTCACAGCGAAGTCCATCCAGGGGATTGAAGATCTGGGTGTCGCGGTCAGTGTCATCAGTGCGGAAGAGATTGCCCGTTCCAACGCGGAGTCGATAGAAGACGTCTTGGTCCAGGTTCCCGGCATTAATCTGGGGGTCAACTCAAGCTCGATATCCGGACGTCAGACGATCAGCATCCGTGGCTCGTCAAGTAGTCATGTCCTTATTTTGGTGGACGGCAAAAAAGTCTCCGGTTCGGATGCCCAGATCGGCCATTCAGATTTTCAATACAACTGGGTGCCGATGAATGCGATCGAGCGCATTGAAGTGATCAAGGGACCGATGAGTTCAATTTACGGTTCACAGGCCATCGGTGGGGTGGTCAATATTATTACCAAGAAGCCCGAAGGTAAATTTTACGCCGATTTGGATCTCAAATACGGTGCGAGCAGTGACGAAGGCGGCGATACGAAAAATGTCGGCGTCAATATTGGTGGTCAAGTCAGCGAACGATTATCCCTGGTCGTCAGTGCCGAACATGTTGATCTCGACGCGACTGAGGACGACCATGATGCCGACGTGACAAAAATTGAGGGAAAAGAACTTACCAGCGGTATGCTGAAGGTCAGGTTTGACCTGGATGACAGCCAGTACATTGAGGGATCGTATTCCCAAGGCGAAGAGGACCGCTACCAGGTTCACGATGAGCTTTACTATGATATTGAGCGCTGGAACTATTCACTGGGCTATCGCAAACAGTTTGAAACCGTGACGCTGGACCTGGACGGCTATATTGTTGATTCCGATTCTCACTACAATTCGTCAGACAGCTACACTCACACCATGACCGATTCGGTGGCGCGCGCGGAAGTGACCGTTTCTTCTTTCAACAACCATTATCTCGTTACCGGTGCGGAGTACAAACTGCAGGAATACGAAAAGGAATACGATCTGTCAGCAAGTTCCTCCAAAGATTTTGACGATGATGTCGCGACCACCTCAGCATTTCTCCAGGACGAAATTCTGGTGGGCGATCATCTGCTATTCACCATGGGCTTACGCTACGACTACAACGAAAAGTTTGATGGCGAGTGGTCTCCCAAGTTGAATGCTCTGTACAAAATCGGCGCGCATAGAATAAAGGTTGGTTATGGCGAAGGGTTCATGGCACCCACTCTGACCCAGGGTTCTTCCTCCTACATTGTGCATATGGGGCGCTACACCTTCCAGGGTAACGACGACTTGCAGCCGGAAACCTCCAAGAGCTATGAAATCGGTTACGAGTATCATGGCGAGAGTACCGTTTTCAAAAGCGCGTTTTACTATACCGAGGTGACCGATCTGATCAGTTATGTCAGAACGGGGATGGACAATGTCTATTCAAACGTGGACAGTGCCGAAATGCAGGGCTTCGAGTGCGAAATTTCTCAGAATATCGGCCAAAACCACAATATCCGCCTGGGCTATCACTACTCGGAGACCGAAGACGATGACACAGGAGAGGACCTGTCCTACCGTCCCCGGCATGCGGTCAATGCCAGGTGGAATTCGCAGCTCCCGTGGGGCGTCAACTTGACCCTCAGTGCGGATTACACCGGCAGGCAGGAAGACGCCGCAGGGGAGGAGCAAGATCCGTTTACCCTGTATAATCTGCAGTTTTCAAAGGTCTTTTATGACCACCTTACAGTACGTCTGGGGGTCGACAATATCAGCGACGAAGATCTGGACGACGAGCCCTACAATGTTAAAGGAAGACTCGTCTACGCCGGTTTGAATTATCGTTACTGATTGACACGCACAGCGCTCTGTCGTCGCGACAGAGCGCTGTGGGCTAATTGACTGGCAGGCTATTCAAGGACCTGGATGGGTCTTTTCAACGACGCAAGGCGAAAATGTGATTTTCGTCTTGCTAAAATCAAGGACTTGAAAGCCCGTCCTAGGGCTTGGCCATTTTACTTCAACCTGAGTCAGTGAGGTTATGGTGGATAAAGGCGCGTAAGTGTCTGAATGAGAGATGTGATAAAAAACTCGGTCGTTTGCGGCCGAGTTTTTTATAAAGAGCTATTTAGCTCTGCGCGATATTCTTGCGACCAGAGCATCGGTCTTGTGACCTGAAATATGGGCTTTTGAACTATCGACTATTGAAAGGTTGATCACGTCTTTTGGCTCCACATCAATGAAAGGATACCCTTACGCACGACAATCTGTTTAGAAGGCTTAAACTCTAAATTGGATTAGATAATTCAAAGTGGTGTATCTGCTTAAAATCAATACACTGTCAGCTTTTTCCCTTTTTAAAGCAGGAGATTGATGATGCGTATTGAGACGGCTTGCACGACTTTTTTGGACTATTGCCAATTCGTCAAACACCTTTCACCTCACACCGTTCGAGCCTATCGGATTGACCTTGCGGAATTTCAAAATTTTATCGGCGGGCAAAATGAAATTGAAAAATGTGACAAGCACTCTTTGCGTGATTATCTTGCCTACCTTTACGAAAAACGAAAACTCAAAGCAACCACCATCAAAAGACGAATAGCTTGCCTTAAAGCCTTATTCCATTGGCTTGAAGAAGAGGAGCTAGTCGAGTCTAATCCATTCCATCGCTTCAAAACCCGTATAAAACTCCCCGCGCGCCTTCCGCGCACCTTGAGCCGGCCAGTAATAAGAACCCTGCTTGATCATATTGAAAGGCGGCTTCCTTTTGATTTGTCATCTTCCGTGCAAGATTTTGAGATAAATGCATTTGCCAATCCGGCCATTTTCAACCAACTGACTTTATTTATTTCCTTGGAGCTACTCTTTTGCACCGGCATGCGAATCGGAGAGCTGGTCAGTATCAAAATCGCCGACATCAACTTTGATGAAAGATTGATCAACCTCTACGGAAAAGGAGATAGGCAACGCCGGGTTTTCCTTCCGAATGATAAAATTTTCAACCTATTAGAGATCTACCTAGAGACCAGAATGCTGAAAGCACCAGCCGATGATCATTTGATTATCAACAGCCGTGGCAACTCTGTAAAAACGGAATTCATCCGTAAGCTCATCCACAAAAATCGGCGTGAAGCTGGAATAACAACACACATTACACCGCATATGTTTCGCCACTCCGCAGCAACCTATTTGCTCGAATCCGGGGTTGATATTCGTTATGTTCAACGGTTACTGGGGCATCAGTGCATTTCTACAACCCAAATCTATACACATGTTACAGATAAGAAACTGCAGGAGGTGGTTTGTGCTTCGGGGTTTATGGAGATTTGAATTTATGTTGAGAGGGAGGAGGTGATAACTAGGAATTATCAGATTGATACACGTAATCTTCCCCCCCTTTATGAGTTTCATCCCTTTATGTATATCTTAAAAAAATTTTCTGATAATCGCTTTGATCGTATAAACGCAATCATAGATTCGCTATCAGGGCATATCTCGGGATATGTGAATCTGATTGGCAGTGCAGCTTTACCCTTTCCTGAGGTCTGTGCCGTGCAAGCATGCCCAGCAACAGCTTGTAGGGTTGAAGGTCTGTTGGGTAATAGGATTTTCCCCGGAACCCAACCTGTCGACGACGCTGAAAGCTTCTGTGAGGAACTTGTTCTTTCTTATTTTGGAATCACTTGTGATGGATATGCTGTCAACGTTCAACCGCACTCAGCGACACAGTGTAATCAGGCCACCCTTATTGGTTTGCTACGGCCTGGAGATTTGTGTCTAGCCCTAGGTGTACGAGAAGGGGGGCATATCTCTCATAAATTGGGCTTGCCAAGCGAGTGTAGCTACATGCCGATTCCTATGACGTCTTCTGGTATAAATTATGAAGAACTTGCCGAAAAAACAAAAAGTTTGAAGCCACGTATGCTTATTGCTGGATCTACAAGCTTTCCTCGTTTTATTGACTATCAACAATTAAGAAAAATTGCTGACTCAGTTAATGCTTTTGTTCATGCAGACATTGCCCATACTGCTCCTTTGATATCCGCAGGTGTTCATCCGAATGCATTCCCCTATGCTGATACGGTTACAGTTGATACCAGTAAATCTCTTAGAGGTCCAAAAGGTGGAGTTCTTCTATTCCGAAAAGAACTTGCAGCAAAAGTTACCTCAGCATTATTCCCTAAAGTGCAAACTTCTCCAGATCCAACAAAAATACTTGCTAAAACTTGTTGTTTTAGTTCTTGGCAAAATGCTGAAATCTATAGTTATGCTAACCGGCTTGTACATACAGCAAAAATTATGTCCGAAGCTCTTTCAGGCTTTGATTTCAAGTTGGCCTACGGCGGGACCGATACACATTTAATTTTGATAGATCTGACAAAAGAAAAAATTTCAGGAAAGGAGGCAGAGGCGCGGTGCGAAAAAGAGCGAATATTAGTTAATCGGAATCAAACTCCAGATGATCGTAGGGATCCTTGGGAAGCCTCGGGATTAGAATTGGAACAGTAGTACCTACAGTACTGGGCTATACTGATAATGACATATTGGATTTGACTAAAGCCCTCTGTATCACTCTCAGAAAAGGTTCGGGTGTTCCTACTGTTAAAAAAATCATTTCCAGATTACTGAACCGCTACCATGCTCCCTTAATCAGTA
This sequence comes from uncultured Desulfuromonas sp., assembly GCF_963678835.1. Taxonomy (NCBI): domain Bacteria; kingdom Pseudomonadati; phylum Thermodesulfobacteriota; class Desulfuromonadia; order Desulfuromonadales; family Desulfuromonadaceae; genus Desulfuromonas; species uncultured Desulfuromonas sp. The sequence goes on along the minus strand of NZ_OY787469.1, from coordinate 3,059,581 downwards.
GCGCCAGTGAATAGAAGCCATCAAAGTCCAATTTCCAGTTGAGTTTGAGGCGCAAGTACGCAAATAAAACTGCAGCTTTGTCGTTTCTGACAAGGAATCTTGTCGAGAGCCTGGGGCGGAGCTCCCCATGTCAAAAGACTGTGCGAATTGAAGATTTGCCTCTAGTGCAGCTCTAAGGTAAGGCATTTGCACCCCTCTTATTTTAGCCAATTGATCATTAAGCGCCGTGATGACCTCTTTTTTAGAGATCTGATTATTACAATAAGTGACTATTGACAGATTCATTAATATTTTGACACGGTCTAGTAGCAACTCAGTAGGCACTAGTTCGAAAGCCTCCTCAAAAAAACATATTGCTTGCGAGTAGCGATGTTGGAGTGCGGATAACACTCCCAGATTAATAAGGGCCTGATAGCTTTCCCCTGAACCAATGTCACGAAACTTTTTAAGTGACGAATTGAAGAGCTTGCTAGCATCTCCCCATTGCTCCAACCAAAGATGTATAAGTCCCTGATTATTCTCCACTGATGCAATCCGAAACTCACTTCCCATCTGCTGAAAATATTGTTTGGAGCGCTCTAAATTAATGAGAGCCTGAGCAGGTTCAAACAAGCTGATCGTATTACGAAGCAATGCAGCATCTGCTTCTGATATTTTGCCGGATATCGAGATTTGCGAAACAATCTCTTTTGCTTCCATATCTCTGGATAGAGCTTGCAAGGCATTAACCGTATATAGTCGCTTCCAATCTCCGTCAGGCATTGACGAAGCAACTGTCAATGCTTCATCATAGTTATAAAGCTGCACGAGGAACTTGAATCGAAAGACATCCAGAGTCTGTTGCGGTATGCTTCCCTCTTTTTGAAGTTTTCCAATTAACTGAAGGCCTCTGTGAAAAGATGATGTTTTTTGAAATGAATCTAAAATATGGATGATTGCGCTCTCATCCAAAAGGCATATGACTGCCTCGATTTCTTCTGTGAGCATAACTAGGTAGAGGAATTGCTCCTGTCGATATTGTCGCCTCACAAGGCGATCTATATAGTGGAGATTTGAAACTAATTCCCTGACTGTCTGTAAGCCGACAAGACAATGCAAAAGATATGTCTCGCTTTCATCTAGTCCACCAGATGAAAGCGCTATCTTAAATTCTTCCAGAAGCCCATCTCTAACCTGCTCCCTCAAATCATCGTCAGCAATTTCTCTCATTGCTTGCACGATACGTTCATGACCTGGCCGGATTCTATCCTTTGATGCGGTATTAATTTTTAAATATTCAATTGCAACCAGTTCATCGACGGCTTCAGAAAACGGCAAGTGGACTGTTGACGAATGAATTCTTTGAATAGCATTTTCAGCATGCTTAACCTTGATTCCCCCATCCAACAACGATGCGATAAGGAGAAGTTGACGGTACATGAGGGGAAGCCTGTCAATGGTTCCAAGGAGTCCCATTATTCCCTCTTTTCCGTCTCCAGATTTCAACTGGAGAAGATACTTCCCTATGCAGTATTGAATATCTTTTGCCAAGCCATTGGTTTTTGCATAAATATCTTTTGATATTTCAGCTGAGTAAGACCCCGAACCCCTGAGAGCGGTTGAAACCAACAAATCTGTTTCTTCTCGAGAAAAGATATCCAACTGGATTGATAAACTTTTAGATGAGTAAATACGAACTGGTGGTATTAGCTCAGAAACTCCTCCTAATGTTCTATTAACAACTATAAAGCGTATGTTCTCTTCTATATCGGCTAAGATTGCCTCTAAGTTTGCTCTCATGTCGAAATTGAGGAACTGGTAATTATCGACTGCCAATATTACTGGCCAACGTTTTGCTGCCCATCTTAAATATGCACGCAGATCTTCCTTAACAGATCTTTCTGGTAAAGAAGTCTCAGACAATGCTCCTTCAACAGCGTCACCTAATCCTAATATATTGCCGAGTGCGCCAGAAACTGCCCTCAGCAATCCTCTTCCAACAATGTTTTGACGGAGGTGGGTTCGCTGAAAAACATCAAGGCGCTGTTTTTCTGAAACTTTCACAGGAAATTCGCGAGAGGGTTCTGAGGGAACCATGCATAACTGCAGAATGAGAGTAAAAATTTGACTACTTACATAGGAGTCTTGAGCTACATCGAGATATAAAATTATTGGCTCTTTGTAGGAGTATCTGCCAAGTCGAAAAAGAATTTCTTTCACTAAAAAAGATTTTCCCGTTCCGGAATCTCCACTGACAACAAGCAATTTCGGACCATTAATATCTGTCTCTATCTTTATGTGCTCAATCGCTTTCTCTATCTCCTTGTTACGAATAAGAAAGGGGAGATTCAGAGCTGTCGCGTTCTGCATAAAAACTTTCCCTATATGTTTTTGTCCAAATGATCAATCTGATAATTCCTAGTTATCACTTGATTGTTGTTCTTGAATAGTTTTTTTTTATAAATAGTTTTTACTATTTTTAAAAAAAATCGTCAACAAAGATGCTGCTGTGTTTCGTTTTTTACTCAGCATAAACAAGTAAAGCCCGGTCAGAAGAACCGGGCTTTACTTGTTATATAATGTTGAATATTCTCAGCCTTGTTTGATCATCCGCGCCAGCTCTGCAGCGCGTTGCACGGCCAGTTCATGTTCTTCCGGCCCGGCAGCACCGAACCATTCGATGGGCTCCATGAACTCCCATTTGTTCTTTTCCGTGATGCGATCCAGCTCGCGTTGCGCTCCACCGGACCAGCCTGCAGAACCGAAGCGTAGGACCTTTTTGTTCTGAATCTTTTTGCGGCGGAACATATCCAGCGCCCACGACATGGGTGGGAACATTTCGTATTCATAGGTCGGCATGCCGAGGATCAGGCCGGATGATTTCCATGCTGAAGCGAGGATAATGCCGACGTGCTCATCCGGGACGCGATGTACGTGCAGGGGCACGCCTTCGCTCTCTACGCCTTTGATGATGCTGTCCACCAGTTTGGCGGTGTTGCCGTACATGCTGGCCCAGATCAGGGTAATCTCTTCTTCGGCTGGGCCGTTCATGTAGCTGGCAAAGCGCAGATACGAGTCGATGATCGCTTTGGGGTTTTCCCGCCAGATGATGCCGTGGGACGGCGCGATCACCTTGACATCAAGATCTTCAAGACGGGCAATGCCTTTGGTGACGAAGGTGGAAAAGCTGGCGACAATGTTGGCGTAGTAGCGCAGTGCCTCCTGATGGAAGAACTCATGTTGCTCGTTGGTGAGCTGATCGTCGAAATAAACGTCTTTGACCGTGCCATAAGCCCCGAACGCATCGCAGGAAAACAGGGTGCCGCTGCTCTGCTCAAAGGTCATCATGGTTTCCGGCCAGTGGATGTTGGGCGTTTCAAAAAATTGCAGCACCTTGCCGCCGCCAAGATCGAGCGTGTCACCATCCTTGATGATATGGGTATGCTCAGTGATCGAAAAGAATGAGTTGAGCACCGCTGCCGCTTTCTTGGTCAAATAGATTTCGATAGCGGGGTTTTCTTTGATCAAGGTTGGAATCCAGCTGGTGTGGTCCGGTTCCATGTGATTGATGATCAGGTAATCAAAGCTTTTTGGTGTCAGATCAATGGATTGCAGCTCGGATTGAAAATCGGCCGGTTTATCGTCGATATCTTCAATCAGGTCGATGAGGGCGGTTTTTTCCCCTTTAACGACGTAACTGTTGATGGAGATGCCGTTGGGCATCGGCCACATGCCTTCAAACAATTGATAGCTTTCAAGGTTGACGGGTAAGCAGTAGATTCCGTCGCTGATTTGAACGGCGTTCATTTTAAATCGTCCTTTCGGTAGCTAAGCAATGAAGCAGGTTACTGCACTGGACCTGCTTGCACATGCGAATAAACCTCTGCGTCATTGAGAGGGGCATGACTGAAAAAAAGTACCTGACTAATATAGTCAAATTTTTTAAAGATGGCAACCCCTTGTTTTTCCAGAGAAAACCGTATACTCCTTATGGAAGCTGGAGCAACGAAATGTTGCCATTCTAACACAAACAAAAAAAATCTCCGTTAGTGTCGTGTTGAGTGATTAATTTTTGTCGGAGGCGGTCGTTATGGCTCTGGTTTTTCAATATGGCTCGAATCTTTCCACCGTGCGTTTGAATGGCGCGGATCGCCTCAAAGGCGGGGCGCAGGTTGTCGGTGTGGCGCGGACGGTGGCTAAGTATCATCTCGCTTTCACGGCGTGGAGTGAGCACAATCTGTGTGCAGCGGCGGATCTAGTGGCGGATGAGGGCGGGCGCTCCATCTATGGCGTGCTGTATGAGATTCCTGATGATCTGGTGTTTGGCTACCATCCGCAGATAACTTTGGATCGTATTGAAGGGGAAGGGCACGTCTATTGCCGCCAATGGATTGCGGTGATGGTTGATGACAATGCCTCAGCGCCGCTAGAGGCCTGGACCTATCAGGTAATGACACCAAAATGGAATTTATTCACCGAAATCGACTATGTCCGCCACCTGTTTATCGGTATGAAGGAGCATGGTTTTCCTGATGAGTATCAACAGTATGTGATGGTAAGGGTTCTGCGCAATCACCCGGCGTTGCAGGCTGCTCTCGATATCTTGCTGGCATCGTTGGAGGATTCCTGCGCGGGACTCTCGCGATGACCGACATATGCGGTCTTTGATTGCCGTGACGCAGCGAACTCCGTATAGTCTCAAGGGACATGTGGATATCACGACAGGGAGGGGGCATGAAGTTTTCCGGAAAAGACCTGGCGTTTGCCGGGGGAGCTGTTGCCGTGCTGGTTGTGGTGCTGATGGGTACGGGAAAAGAACTCGGCCCGAATGTGCCGGGAGATATGGATCATCAGGCGTTTTTTAGTCAACTGGAGCAGGGGCAACGCCGGGTCGAAGTGGAGCAGGGCTGTCGCCAGTGTCATCCGCTGGCCGATCTGCCCGAAGCGCATCCCCATAAAGAGGAATGCATGGTCTGTCATCAGCCGAGTTAAACGCCAATGGATCACGAAAAGAAACGGGGGAACGTATTGAAGCGTTCCCCCGTTTTTGTTTGCATTGGCCGGATTACAGATTGTCGGTGGCGTCCGGTGTGGCAATGTAGCTTTTGATGCAGTGATCTTCGGCCGGAAGCTTCATCAGTTGTTCACTGTTGACCGTAAGGCTTTCCACGTAGTTGACAAACGACAGGGCGTAATCGAGGTAAGTGTCTGTTCCCAGACCGCGCTCTTGCTGAACGGTGGCAAAGGTGTCGTAGCCGTCGCGTCCGGCTGCGGTGTAGCTGTTGGTGACCACCACATACAAGGTGCCGTCTTCCAGGGGAACGTAACTGTCGCTGCCGCGGGCTTTAAACTCAAGGTTGCTGAGGCGACTGCCGTAGGGCTGGCTGGCATCGACATCGTATTTGATGGCATAGGCATAGGGAAATCCGCCGGTGGAACCACCCTGAGCGATGTTTTCGATGGCGTCTTCCATCACCTGTTTGATCTCGGAGCCGTACATGTCGATCTCATACAGGGTGTTGGCGAAAGGCAGCAGGGTGTAGGCGGTATCATAGGTGATGTCGCCGCTGTTGACGCTGGTGCGCACGCCGCCGCCGTTTTGAATGGCGATGTCGGCATTGGGGTCCATCTCGTAAAACGCTTTGGCGACGACCGGGGTAATGTCACTGCCCAGTGGCAGGTTAACACCGTAGTAATCATGGCCGGGGACACGGCTCAGCAGCAGGTCTTCTCCGGCTTCGCCGATCACGGTTTCACCCAGCGCATCCACGTCTTGAGCGTAGTCGGCAATGATGGCCGCTACTGTAGGATCTTCTTCGGTGATGCTCAGTTGGTCGTCGGCGTCAATGGCATCTTGGATGCCAACCCGTTCATCCCCGGAAACGGTGTATTCGTTTTTATTGGCATCCTCGCGCACGAAGCTGTCACCGAGTAGCAGATGCGGCGTGCCGCTACAGCTTTCCAGGGTGTTGCCGATAAAGGTGACATCCAATTCACCGAGCACTTTGCTGTATTCCCACGCCTGAACAATACACACATCGTCACCATCGGCATTGGTGGCCATGGTCGGGTAATCGCCGGAATTGGACAGATCATAGGGCGAAAAGTCGCCGAGTAGGGTGTGAGAGTCGCCGTCAACAATGACATCAATGTCGCTGACCTGAGTGGCCAGTATCTGGACATTGTTGTAGCCGTAATGGCTCAAAACAATGATTTTTCCGACTCCGGCAGCCTTCAGCTCATCGACAGCCGCCTGAACTGATTCAATTTCATCTTTGAAAGTGATCTCATCGCTAGGTTGAGAAGACTCTTCGGTCTTACCGGCAATGGTGACACCGATGATGCCGATCTGCTCGCCACCCATCTCTTTAATAATGTAAGGGGCAAATTTACCTTCCAGCACATTGCCTGGGGCCACTTCAATATTAGAGCTGATCAGGGGGGCGTCAAGCTGGTCACTGAACCCGGCCAGCCAGGCGTCGCCATCGTCAAACTCGTGGTTGCCGATGCACATGGCGTCAAAGCCGATGGCGTTCATCACTTCGGCATCGGCCGCGCCTTGAAACAGGGTGTAGTAGAGGGTGCCTTGAACCGCATCACCGGCATGCAGCACCAGGTGATTGTCGTTTTCAGCGGACAGTTTGTTGACCAGCGTTGCAACCCGTGCCATGCCGCCCACTTCGGCTTCGGTGGTGGTGCCGTCCAGTGTTAGGTCAATATTGTCGCTGTCGAGATGCGAGTGGACATCGTTGACGTGAAGAATCTTAACTGAGGTGCGATGTGGTGAGCTGTTGCTGTCGCCACAGGCGCTGACCAGTAACAGGGTCAGAGCAATCAATAAAAAATTCAGCAGAGGGCGGTTGGGCATGTTCAGATGTTTCATCCTGTGTTCTCCCGTGGTTGGCAGTGGTAAATCGTTGTCTTGCAAAACGCAGCAAGTTCACCGTTGCCGGGTTAAAGGGAGATGAGAATTTTATTATGTTCTCAAAAACGTTGAGAACCTTTTAGCGAAACCGTTGATACGTCTGGCGCGCTTGTTCGGGAACAATCAGCCACTGGCTATTGTCGGCAAAAGTGAAATCAGCAAAATCAAAGCCAGGCGCCACTGTACACCCGACCAAGGTGTAATCGCCACAACTCTCTGCCGCCTGAAAATCGCCTCCGACTATGGTTGTGCAGTAATTTGCCTCGCCTGGGCCGATAAGCTGTTCTTCAATGGTGGCGCCATGCCAGCGTAACAAACGCAGTGGTGCTCCTTCGTAGTAGTTCCACACTTCATCATGGAGCACACGATGAAAGCGGCTGACCTGACCTTTGAGCAAAAGGAAGTAGATGTGGGTCAGGGCCTGGCGAGGAGCCTTTGTCGCAGATGACGACACGGCCTGCCCGGAGCGATACACTTCTCGGTAAAATCCTCCTTCAGGATGGGGCACTAATTTCAATCGATCAATAAGCTGTTGCATCGGGTTCTCCCTTGTTTCCGTGTTATACGTTGGGCCATGGATGGTGACACAGGGAGCCGCAGTGTGGCGTTTTGCCTCACTTTTCGTGTTGACGGCATTGTTAACGTCAAAGAAATCGCCATAAAAACCAACGTTTTTGGCTTGGCACGGTCTCTGCATTTTTCTCCTGTATCCATTCATATCTTTATAAGGAGTATGTTATGCCAAAATTTGTTGTAGAACGAGAGATTCCTTCCATTGGTCAGGTCTCGACCGAAGAACTGCAAGCCATTGCGCGTAAGTCACGTGAGGTTCTTAACGCAATGGGAACGTCGATTCAGTGGGTGGAAAGCTATGTGACCGGAGATAAGATTTACTGCGTTTATATTGCCGAAAATGAGCAGCAGATTCTTGATCATGCAGCTCAAGGCGGCTTCCCCGCCAACCGGATTTGTCAGATCAAAACTACGATTGATCCGACCACCGCCGAATAATCCCTTATCCGGTGTGACCACGCAATTCATCGATGGCGTGGTCACACCCCCCTTCCTCTCTTTTTTCTATCTCTCCACATTGTGCTGTAAAAGCGTTTGATTTTTTTCGCCGAACTGAAATCTCTGTCCGCTTTTGTATACGACTTGCCCGACCGGATGTCGTTTGTAAACGACAGTATGGCTTTTTAAATGTTTACAGTTCTCTACGGGAAATGCGTATTATGTTGTAGAAATTACCATTTTTTAAGGGTTTATTTGGGTATTTCGTTTGACTTGTCCAAATATGCTGTGCTACATCTTTTTCTATAATGTACTTTTTAAACGTCATTTGACGCTTTTAATTTTGTTTCCCACGCTATTTTTCCGCTCAAAAAGTAGATTGACGCGATTCGCGACAGCGCTTGGCAGAGAGTCTGCCAGAACACTCCGCCCCATCAACGAATCCCGACCCCATCCTACAAAGCTGTGGGCGAGACATGGTCGAGCACGTTCACGAACGGAGTTTACGTATCACGGTGCCACTGAAACGGTTGCAGAATTTTTTCTGATGGCGGTTTTGCCGGTACTGCGCCAGTGATGCGTGTGTGTACATTCGATGTAGTCATGTTTTTCAGCAGGAGGCCCATCCATGAAACGTTTATCCACGTTCTTTATTTCCCTGACCATAGCAATGATGGTCCTGAGTACTGTCGGCAGCGCCCTGGCCGATGACAGCGTTGTTCTTGACCCCGTCAAGATCACCGAGTCGGTTCCTGTGACCGAGACGCTGTCGGAACCCAAGAAGGTTATTGTCGTCACGGAACAACCGGTGCAGCCGGTATCTCTTACCGAAGCGCTCGACAAGGAATTCTTTGTTGAATTCCAGAAATCCGGCGAGTATAGCTCCGAACCCTACATTCGCGGACGCGGCACCAAGGGTGTGCCGGTTTATCTGGAAGGGATGCGCCTTAACAGCGGTCATAATGATTCGACCAATCTGTTCAACCTGATTGACGTGGAAACCGTCGAAGTTTATCGCGGCCCAGTGGAGCAACATTGGGTATGGGCGCTATGAGCGGCGCGGTTGTGGTCAAATTCAGTGATCCCGAATTCGCCGACAGTGCGGCGTTTGTCACCAGTGGTTTTTTTAAAGCCAAAACATCGATGTTTTCCACCTCCGGATATTCAGCCGCTTTGGGAGGACGCGCTTACAATGATCGCTTCAATATCGCGGTGAGTGGCGGCCTGTCCGATTACGATGACTATGAAGACGGCGAGGGCGATGACGTTGAACACTCCCAATACGAGACCTCTAACTACAATGTCAGTATGGCCGTGAAGATCACTGACGACAGTCACGTCTATGTCCGTTACATGAAGGATAAAGCTGATTCGGAGGATCCTTTTTCCCGTTACCAGAATAAAGGCGTCTGGTTTTATACCGACCGCCCCAACGATGACGGCGAGACCCTGTTCATCGGTTACAAAGACGCGGAACTCGGTGGCCTGCAAAACGTTCATCTGCAACTGTTTGGCAGCGATCTCCACTATGATATGGACATGAAAAAGGAAGCGGCTATTCCCGAAGTGCGTGAGCTGTTCCGCGATAGCGAAACCCGTGGTGGCAAGCTCTCGGCGCAAAAAGAGCTCGGCAACCACCTGCTGTCGTTTTCCGGCAAATATACCAAGATGGAAGTGACCAACGGCGTGCGTATGTTTAACGGGGCTACACAGAGTTGGGGGGACTGGGTGAGTGCTTTCGGCATTACCGATGGCGAAATCAGTTCCACCATGGTTAACGTTGCCGACGATATGGTCTACGGCAAGGCGTTTTTCAATGTTGCGGCCGGGTATGAATTTGTCCGTCGCAAAGTCCATTCCAACGTCAATTCAACAGCCCTGTCCGGCCTGGTGCCGTCGGAACTGCTTGATCAGGTGCAACAGAAGGATACGGATGAACGCGATCATCTGCTGTCGGTCAGTGCCACGGCCGGCTATGAGTTCTGTTCCGCCTTTGTCCCTTATGTGAAAATCTCCAATGCCAGTCGCACGCCGTACTTTAACGAGTCCTACGGCAACAACCCCAACAATGGCTCCATGGTACCTAATCAGGATCTGGACAACGAAAGTGTCTGGGGTGTTGATGTCGGTTTTGACGGTCGCATCGGTGGCCTTTACTACACCAGTGCCTTGTACTACCAAGACTACACCGACTATATCGAACTGGTTCAAACCGGTTACCAGACCACTGCCGGTCTGCCGATCAAGCGCTATGTCAATCTCGATGACGCCACAGTGTACGGTGCAGAGGCGCTGCTTGGTTACGATTTCGGCGCTGATTTGTTTGTTGAAGCCGCCTATCTCTATACCTATGGCAAAAATGAAATGGACGACCAGCCTTTGGCCTACATTGCTCCGCAAAAGCTGACCCTGACCATCGGTCAGCAGCGTAAAACCGGTCTGAGCTGGTTCATTGAAGAGGTGATGGTTGATGAGCAGGACCGCATCTCCACAGTCAATGGCGAGGTGGAAACACCGGGCTATGCCATTACCAATCTGTCTGTTAGCTATGCCTTTGCCGATATCGGCTGGATGACTGCGCCGGTGGTGGCGTTTGAACTGAACAACGTTCTTGACCGCGACTATCGTCAGCATCTCGATAAGGTGTCGGCGACTTCCTGGTACCTGCCCGATGAAGCCGGTATTAACGGTGTGCTTTCGGTACAGGTCGGATTTTAAGCCATGCGTGAGCTGCTCCTGCTCATCTGTTGTGTGTTTGTGATGTTTCCCAATGTGGCCCCCGCTTCCCAGGGGGGCCACAGGGATGCCCAGCCACAGCGCATTTACGGTACGGCGCCTCCCATTACCCATCTCCTTTATGTGCTTGGTGCCGACGGACTGATTGCTGTTAATGCTCCGCTACGCAATCCATCCAACAACGCGGATGATCGGTTTTTGCGCGAATGGTTCCGGAACCTGCCGGTTCTTGGTGGTTGGCACGGCAATCGTCACCCCAATCTCGAAGAAGTTCTCCGGCAAAAGCCGGATCTGATTGTCAGTTGGGATACGCCGTTGTTGCAGGACAAAGTGGATGGCGACCTGGGACGAATCGGATACAAGGCGCTGGCGGTGAATATTGATGACACGGCCAACTACCCGCAGGTATTTCGTCAACTCTCTGCAATGATTGGTCGTGCCAAACGTGGCGAGGCGCTGGCCGTTTGGGCCGAACAGCAGATTGATGATTTGCAACGCTTTGTCGCCACCATCCCCCCCGACGAACGGGTGCGGGTGTATTACGCCGAAGGGCGTGATGGCTTGCAAACGGAATGTGCCGGTTCTTTTCACGCGGAGCCGCTGCGTTATGCCGGAGGGATTAATGTCCACCAGGGGCGTCAGACCACGGTGACGGGATTGCAAAGCATCAACATGGAGCAGCTTCTCGCCTATGATCCTGACGTGATTGTTGTGCAAAATCCGCTGTGCTATCGCGAGCTGTTTGACGATCCTCTGTGGCAACAATTGACAGCAGTGCAGCAGGGCCGCGTGGCTCTGGTGCCGAAAACCCCGTTCAACTGGCTCGACCGGCCACCGTCGTTCATGCGGCTGATCGGTGGGCATTGGTTGGCGGCCCAGTTTTATCCACAGCGCTATCCTTACGATGTCAAAGCGAAGGCGCGGGCGTTTTTTGAGCTGTTTTTCGGTGTGCGGGTGGACGAAGACGACTTATCACGCATGATGTTTCCGGCGGCGACCCGTGCGATAGGAAAAGGAGGGGCGTGATGAAGGTCAGTGATTCCCTGTTACGGATGTTTCTCGGTGGCGGTGATTTTGTTCTGTATATCTTGCTGGCACTTAGTGTGGTGACATTGGGCGTCATTCTCGAGCGGCTGTATGCGTTTGTTCACTTGCGACGTTGTTATGGTCAGTTGAGCAAGCGTGATCTGCTGCTGTTTGGTCAGAAGCGGTTGACGATACTTGCTACCCTCGGCAACAACGCGCCGTTTATCGGGCTGTTTGGCACGGTACTCGGCGTGATCAAGGCATTCCACGACCTGCATCTACAGCAAGGCTCTGGGATCAAGGTGGTCATGGGTGGGATCTCCGAAGCTCTGGTGGCCACGGCCATGGGGTTGTTGGTGGCCATCCCGGCGGTGATCGCTTACAACGCTTTTTCAAAGACTCTGCAAACCTGGCTGTTGTTGAGGCAGAACGATGAATAACGATTTCACGACGGACCAGGAGATCTCGCAGATCAACATGACACCGTTCGTTGACATCGTGCTGGTGCTGCTGATCGTGTTTATGGCTACGGCTAGTTTTATTACGCAGCAGGCGCTGGAACTGAATTTGCCCAAGGCGCAGACTGCCGCCACCCTGTCTGAGACTGATCCCCACGTTACCATCAGCATCGACCGGCAAGGCCTGCTGTATGTGGACGATAAACAGGTGAAGCGTCGCGAATTGGTGGCGCACCTTGAGCAAGCGAATAGTGAATGGCCGGTGCTGGTGCGCAGCGATGCTGGCGCCCGCTACGGTCTGGTGGTTGAAGTGATCGATCTGTGCAAACGCCATGGTTTTTTCACCTTTGCTCTGGAGAGTCAGGACGATGAACCGAACCTTTAAATCTTCTGCGGTGATGCCGTATTCCTGGTTGCTGGCCGTGAAGGCCATTTTGGTTGCCATGGTGCCATTGTGCTCCAGTGGTTCCGTTGGGCTGGGAGTGGTAAAAAGCACCGGGTTGAGCACATTTTTGACCCTGTCGGCGGTGGTGCATGTTGGCCTGTATAGCTTGCTGGCCGTGCCGGAGCAGACACCGCCGTCGGTGGAGGCGCAACCTATTACACTGGTCAGCTTTGCTCCGTCTGCGGTGGCGGCTGCTCCGGTTGCCGCACAACCTGTTGTGCCCGTCACCGAGCCTGTCACGCCACCTCCGGTGGTTGCCCCGCCCAAACCCGTCGAGAGACCGAAAGTGGTGGAACCGACGGTTCCAGTGATCAAAACGACGATTGAAAAGCAGAGTGAACCAGAACCGCCGCCTGCACCACGTAAGGAAGAGGTGGCTGTGAAGCCTGAAGTCATGCCTGAGCCGCCGGTCGCCGCTGCAGTCGCCAATGTCGCGGAACAGGTTCAGGGGCCGTCAATGGTTTCAGCCTCCTCAGAACAGGTGGTTGATCCCGTGCCGGGCATGGCCATGCAAGGCGAGCGGATGGCGACGGAGCTGGAGCGCTACGTCATGTTGGTCCAACAGCAGGTTCAGGCACATCTCCATTACCCGCTTAAAGCGCGTAAATGGCATATCGAAGGGAAGGGGAAATTTCAATTCGAGATCGCGGCGGATGGCTCTCTCACCGACAACAACGTGACGGTGTTGACCAGTTGCGGCAGGCGCATGCTTGATCGGGCCGCGATCCATACCATTCGTCATGCCGCGCCGTTTGCTGCACCGCCCCAAGGTGCGCTAACGGTGACCGCGCCGATTATTTTCGAGTTGCGCTGATGGACACTTCCTGTTCCGAAAAATGGCGTCCGATGTGGAAACGTCACACGCGTTGTCTGCGGCTGAGCTGGTCGTTTAGTCGGCAACATCTGGTATTTGTCGGCTTGGTGCTGGTGTTGTTGGCGGCCATGCAGGCATCGCTGCTGCTGGGCAAATATCCGGTTTCTTTGGAAGACTATCTTGAGTTCAGCCGCCTGCTGATTACCGGTCAGTCTGAGGTTGCTCGGCAGCAGTTTGCCACTCTGTACAGCGTGGTGTTTGAAATCCGCCTGCCTCGCATTGTCGCCGCCGTGGTGATCGGTGCCTCGCTGTCCGTGTCCGGCAGTACATTTCAGGCCATGTTTGTCAATCCGCTGGTGTCGCCGGGCATTCTCGGCGTGTTGGCCGGATCGTCGTTCGGAGCGGCCTTGGGCATGGTGCTCAAGCTGCCATGGTTGGGCGTGCAGGTTGCGGCGTTTGTCTTCGGTGCGGCAGCTGTGGCCACAGCGGTGATGATCTCTTTAATCTACCGCAACAGTCGCAGTGTCATCATCCTTATCCTCGGTGGCGTGATCAGTAGTTCCTTGTTCACGGCGCTGTTGTCGGTACTCAAATACAGCGCCGATCCCTACGATACCCTGCCGGCCATAGTCTACTGGCTGATGGGCAGCCTGTCGTTCAGTGATAAAGATACCATTATACTGCTGGCCGGGCCGATGCTGTTTTCCGTTGTGGTTCTGATGCTGATGGCTAAATATCTCAACGCCCTGAGCCTCGGCGATGAAGAGGCGCAATCTCTTGGCCTCAACGTGCGGCGCATCAAAGCGATTGCCATCACTCTGGCGACCCTGATCAGCGCCCTGTGTGTGGTGATGGCTGGAGTGATCGGCTGGATCGGTCTGATCATTCCGCACATGGCGCGGCTACTGCTTGGTGCCGACAACCGTAAAGTGTTACCGGCCAGTGCCCTGATTGGCGCGTTGTTTCTTCTGGTGACCGACAACCTGTCGCGCACGCTGTTCGCCCATGAAATTCCCATCGGGATTCTGACGTCGCTGGTGGGCATTCCCATCTTTATTATTGTGCTCAAACATGCCCGGGAGGGATTTCATTGATGGTGATTGAAGCGCGCAATCTGCGATTTTCCTATGGCCGTAAGCCGGTGTTGCAGGGGGTTGATTTCAACCTTGCCGCCGGGGAGGTCGTGTCGTTGCTCGGCCCCAACGGTAGTGGCAAAAGCACCTTGCTAAAAATCCTGCTCGGTCTGCTGCGCGGTCAGGGGGAGGTGACGTTGTTCGGCAAGCCGATTGGCGATTACCGCCGTCAGGACCTGGCCCGCAAGATCGCTTATGTGCCGCAGATACACCACATGCCGTTTTCCTATACGGTGTTGGATGTGGTGCTGATGGGACGTCTGGCTCACGGCAGTCTGTTTTCCAATTACTGCAAGCGTGATTACCGGCTGGCTCATGAAGCATTGGAACAGGTTGGCGCAGAGGCGCTGGCGGCAATGCCGTTTTCACGAATCAGCGGTGGCCAACAGCAGTTGGCGCTGATCGCCCGTGCCTTGTGTCAACAGGCGGAGATTCTGTTTTTGGATGAGCCGGTTAATGGTCTTGATTACGGCAATCAGATTAAGTTGCTGCGTTTCTTACGCGACTTTGCCAAACGCGGCACCACGTTTCTGAAAACCACCCATTATCCGGATCATGCGCTGGCATGTTCTGACCGGGTGGCCATGCTCGATCACGGAGAGATTTTTGCTTTTGACCAGGTCGATCGGGTGCTGACGCCCGATAACGTGCAGCGCCTTTACGGTGTGGCGGTGGAGATTGCCGAGAGCCGCTACGGTTATCGCTGTTGTATGCCGCAGATTTAACAGGCTGTTGAAAAACAGCCTGCGGAGCCCATAGCCGGGCGACCAAGATTAAAAACAGATTTTTAAGTGCTTTATTTTGTAAGTAAAAGAGAAAATTTCATTGCCGTCAGCATAAGCGATGCTGATTTTGATAAGGAGTGAATCCATGAGTGATTTAAAAACACCTCCACCGGCCGGAACCCGGCTGGTCACGGATATGTCCGGTCGCAAAGTGATCGTCAAGGAACAGGTCAGCAAAGTGTTCGGTTACAACCCGATGATCACTGCGTTGATGTATGCCCTGGCACCGGAAAAAATTGCCGGACACAATTTTCCACCATCGCCTTTGGAGTTGCAGGTCGCGCCGCAATCGTATCTTGACCTGCCGGTTCTCGGCGTCCTTGGTGCCCTGTTCGGTGGCGGTAAACAAACCCTGAATACCGAAGCCATTCGCCAGGCACAGCCGGATGTGATCCTGTCGATGACGCTGTCGAAAATTGACGAACCTGAGGTTCAAATGGCTGAGAACCTGCAAAAGGAACTGGATATCCCGGTGCTGATTTTTGACGGTGCTCTGGAGCGTAGTGCCGAAGTGATTCGCCGTGTCGGCCTGGTGATTGGTGCCGAAGATCGCGCTGAGGCGCTGGCCGATTATTTTGATAAAAAACTCGACATTATCCAAAGAACCGTAGCCACCATACCCAAGTCTGCGCGCCATACCGTGTATTACGCGCAAACGCCGTCCGGTTTGCACACCGAACCTCGTGGGGCGCGTCATGGCGAAATAATCGATCTGGCTGGTGGCATTAATTGTGCTGAAACCTATGAGTTGCGCGGTTGTGGCCGCACGCCGATCAGTGCCGATGATTTGTTGCGGTGGAACCCAGAAGTGATTCTGGTGATGTCCGATGAGGGAAATTCCGAAGATCGGCTGTTGACCCGCATGGCCGACGATCCGTTCTGGTCGTGCCTGCAGGCGGTGAAAAACGGCAACTGTTATGAACCACCGGCCCTGTTGTATAGCTGGTTTGATCGGCCCCCTTCCATTAATCGCCTGATCGGGACGATCTGGTTGACCGGGGTGTTGTATCCAGAATGGTTCAACTGGGATATGGCCGAAGAGGTCCATAGTTTTTATCGTTTGTTTTATCGCATGGAGCTCAGTCACGAAAAGGTGGACGATATTCTTGCTAACCCATTGGCATTGACGCATAAAAAAACGGCTTGATGCGAAAGCGGCGGTGATGGGTTCGTAACATGCCTCCTTCGTGAATCACCGCTGTCTTTCGCATCATTTTTCTCTTTTTATGGATCTTGATATGATTGAAATGATATGCCCTATTTGTGAACACCAGTGTCGTCTGGAGGAAGGGAAAGCAG
This sequence comes from uncultured Desulfuromonas sp., assembly GCF_963678835.1. Taxonomy (NCBI): domain Bacteria; kingdom Pseudomonadati; phylum Thermodesulfobacteriota; class Desulfuromonadia; order Desulfuromonadales; family Desulfuromonadaceae; genus Desulfuromonas; species uncultured Desulfuromonas sp. Next base: position 3,042,970 of record NZ_OY787469.1, on the reverse strand, counting down.
GTCGCTGTGAACTCTATGAACTCAGCGATGGTCACCTGGTCGAGCGGCAGCCTGACCGGTACCTGGTTGCTTGTCCCATCTCCATTGAAACCATGCCTATGTTGCATTTTCAGCCCGGCGCCAAGTTTCTGCAATTGACCACCACGGGCTGTAATTTCGATTGCCCCGGGTGTATCTCCACGGTGCTGGTTAAAGAGATGAACCCGGATAGTGCCGCCCTTGAAGTTTTGACCCCGCAGATGGTGATTGATCGAGCGCTGGATAGTGATTGCGAGGGGATCGCTTTTTTGATGAATGACCCCCTTGCAGCGTTTCCGCGTTTTCTCGCGGTTGCAGAATTAGCTTTTCAGAACGGATTGAGCGTCGGTTGTTCCACGAACGGCTATTTCAGTACTGCGGCGCTGGAAAAGTTGGTGCCTTATCTTGATTTTATCAATTTTGGCATGAAAGGCTTCAGTGATGCCTCGTATCAGGCCTGTGGCGGGGCGCGACTGGCGCCGGTGTTGCGCAACATTGAACGGGTGCATGACGCGGGTATCCATATTGAAGTGTCTTGCGTTTATCAGCGATCCAATCGTGATGAAGTGATGGCCCTGGGCCAGTGGTTGAGCCGCCTTGATAGACAGATTCCTTTACAGGTGATGCGATTTCTGCCCTTTGAAGGGGCGACGATTGATGAAGAACCGTCAATCAGCGAAGCCGAAGCGCTCTGCCTTGAATTACAGCAAGGGCTTCACCATGTTTACCTGTTTAATTCTCCCGGCAGCCCTTATCTTAATAGCCATTGTTGTGATTGTGGTAGGGAAGTGATTCGGCGGGATTTCTATGGACCGATGGGCGCAAAGTTGCTCCTTGATCAAAGTCCGGCCCTTGTGGCAGGGGGGCGGTGCCCGCAATGTGATGTGGAGTTGCCTGTTAAAGGGACGGCGGCGGCAACGATTTTTGAAGAGGGGGATTTTCAAGGCGGCTACCCGTTGACCCGTGCTCTGGAAATGGTTGAAGCCATGTTGATCGCCATGGGCGTGGTGCGCCAGCAGGATGTGGCACAATCGTGGGAGGATCTGCTGCAGGGCGATGGTTTGCAGGTGCTGCATCAACATATTCAGGACCCGCGTCGTTATCTCAATGCGTTACATTATTTTGGCCGTCGGGCTGGGCGTCCCGTTGCCGCAGCGCAGTTGGCTGACTACCTTGAACATTGGTTGGATAATCTTGATCTGGCGATGACGGGTGTCACTGATCGACCGCGGGTTTACTATGCCATGGGTAAGACACTGTTTGCCATAGGACCGGGACGTCTGGAAAATCGTCTGGTTGAACTGGCAGGGGGCGAAAGTTTGAACCGGCAACTTCCCGTTGGTGGTCGCCCCGGTCGGCGACTCACGGTTGATAAACTGAATGAGTTGAACCCGCAGGTGATCGTCATGTCGGCGTTTATGTCGAGTTCTAAAGAAAATGTGCTGGCAGAGTGCGCGGCACTGGGCATTGATGTCGAAGCGGTGCGCAACCAGCGTATCATTGTGCATCCTGCTGCGGGGTGGGATTTTGGTAGTCCGCGCTGGATTCTCGGCTTGCTCCATCTTGCGACCATTTTTCATCCGGAACGTTGCCGGATTGATGTGCTCGATGAAGCACAGCAGTTTTATCGCCGCTTCTATGGTGTCGATTTCATTGCCGACAGAGTCAATCGATCATTTGCTAAACCCTCCTCAGATTGGTATTGGCCTGAGCAAAAGAAAGCCGGTAATTTGTTAGCGTGATGTTTATCAGCCTCGGTCTGTTTGACGGGCGAGAATGCGCTGTGATAAATAGAGGGTTATTACGTGTGTACCAGACATGTGTCTGGCGTAAACACAATTTGCTGTGGCCTGCGACAAGGAAAACGTTATGACCCGACAAGATGATTCGATAAAATGCATGGTGCGCGACTATCGCCAGAAACAAGGCTGGTCGCAAAAAGAACTCGCTGAGCGCATCGGCATCAAACGCCAGGCCATTTACGATATTGAAACTGGCCGCTATCTGCCCAATACCGGGATATCTCTGCGACTGGCGCGGTTGTTCGGCTGCCGGGTAGAGGATCTGTTTGTCGATGACACCCCGGAGCAACAGCAGGGGGTCGATCTGGTCAATGGGACGTGCCTGCCCTCGACTCGCCTGGCCTTGAGCCGGGTGCGTGACCGCCTGGTGGGCTTGCCGCTCAGTGGCCATGACGCCATGCCGTTCGGGTTGCGTTCCGCCGATGGACTCTTGTCGGAAGACGGTAAGCATGCGCGGATTTTTTCCCCATCGCAGACCCTTGACCACAATATTATTCTCATGGGTTGTGATCCGGCCTTTGAGATCCTTAGCCACCATGTCAATCGATTGGTGCGCGATGCTCAGGTCTATTGCCGGTTTGCTTCCAGCCGACGTTCGCTACGCGGGTTGGGGGAAGGGGTTGCACATATTGCCGGCAGCCATTTTCACAATCAGGATCAAAAGGAATCCAACGTGATTGCCGCCAGCCGAGATCTGCAACAGCGTCGTACCAAAGTGATCGGTTTTTCCCTGCTCGAAGAGGGGTTGATGGTAGCCAAGGGCAATCCGTTAGGGATTCGTAGCGTCGCTGATCTGGTCCAGCCCATGGTACGTTTTGTCAATCGCGATTGCGGGGCAGCCCTGCGTGTATTGCTGGATGATCATCTGCAAAAAGCTGGTATCGCCGGTCCGATGATCAACGGCTATCTTACTGAGGTCGATTCCCATCGCGAGGGGGCCTACCGCATTGCCTGCAATGTGGCAGATGCCGCTTTGGGATTGCGTGCCATTGCCGAAGCTTTTGACCTCGGTTTTGTGCCTTTAACAGCGGTGCGCTGTGATCTGCTGTTTCCCGAAGATTTGATCGACCACCCCACGGTCAAAGTGGTGCTTGATGTCATGCATTCGTCAGCACTGCGTAAAGAGATAGATGCGTTGCCCGGTTATGAGGCGTCTGCCACCGGCAAGGTGATTGCCGAAGTTTGATTCACCAGAGAAATGGTGCAGCAGTTAGAGGATGACATCGTTGTCACCTGCAGTGGTCACTGGCGTTCTCATAAGCAGATAGGTTGTAAATGCCTATCGCCTTATTTGTATTCCTTTTTTCAGCCTCCCTTGTGGAGCCATGGAGATTGCCATGACCATTGATGCCAAGAAATTTGATCATTTAGCCAAAACCGTTTTTGCCCCAGTATATCCTGTTATTGCGACTCAAATTATTGAGACGACAAATGTGCGCGAGGGATCCTGCCTTGATGTCGGTTGTGGTCCCGGAGATCTTGGTTTTGCCCTTTTGCAGCAGACGGATCTTGCCGTAGGCTTTGTTGACTCCTCTGCGGATATGGTGTCACGAGTTGCCGCCACCATTGACTCTCGTCAGCTTCAACACCGTTGCCACGCGATGTGCAGTGATGTCGCCCAGATGGAGGTGGCCCCCAACAGTGTAGATTTGATTGTCAGCCGTGGTTCCGTGTTCTTCTGGGAAGATCTTCACCAGAGCTTTTCGCATCTTTATCAGGTTTTGAAACCGGGTGGCTGGATGTATATTGGCGGCGGTTTCGGCGATCAGCAGCTCCTTGATCAGGTCATTTGTGCATTCAAAGAGCGTGGTGAAGAGGATACTTTTCGCGACCGCATTCGGTGCAACTTGAGTGACACCAGTCGCAAACGTTTGACCCATGGGTTGGAACAGGCTGGAATCAGCGACTATTCCGTGCGTCACAGCGATGCGATCGGACTCTGGGTTGTGGTGCAAAAGCCCCAATGATCCGGTTGTTTCACTCCATTTACACCGTAGGCCAATGTGTTTTTTCTTATAATGAGCGGTTTTACGTGTGTTTTGCCCCCTTTTTCTGATATATTGTCAGCCCGTGTCTAAATTGTGAAGGCCTGCCACGATCCCGTTGCCTTCAAAGATCGGAATTTCTCGTTGGAGTTGCTGACACATGGAAGAAAAGGTTCATTTAATTATCACCGGTGACAATCGCGATTCGCGTTCCGTGGTGATGACAGAAAAGCGGTTGCGCCGTCTGATCCGTACTGGTCTAGGCGCAACTGTTCTGTTTGCCATTTTTACCGTCGTGTCCATCTACACCCTGGTTCAGGATCACAGCCGCCAAAAGCGGATGACCAATCTGGAAAGTCAGGTTCTGTGGCTGAACGATCAGAACTCTCATCTGCGCAATCAAGTCAATCGCCAACGTACAGAGAAAAAAGAACTGATCAGCAATGCGGTCAACCATCTCAACGAGCGCAGCACTCAGATTGAATCGTTACTGCAAAAGGTGGGTGTTGAAGTTGTTGCCGAAGATGGTGGCGCCGGTCAGGAAGGCAGCGGTGGTCCCTACATTGAAGCCGGTGCGGGAAACTTTGATGACGCGCTGTTTTATTCCGGTCAACTGCTTGAGCTTGCCGATCAGGTGCCTTTAGGACGTCCGACCAAAGGCTACCTCTCCTCCAGTTATGGTCGTCGCCGTGATCCTTTCAATGGGCATATGGCGTTTCACAGCGGGATCGATATCGCTCATTATGTCGGCACCAAAGTGTATGCGACTGCAAGCGGCACCGTGGTTAGTTGCGGGGTTGTTTCCGGATACGGTAAAATGGTCAAGATTAAGCACGGTGATCGGTATACTACGGTTTACGGCCACCTGCAGAAAATCTATATCAAGCCCGGCACCAAGGTGGCGCGCGGTGATGCCATTGGAGCGATGGGCAACACGGGGCGTTCCACCGGTCCTCATCTTCATTACGAAATTCACGACAACGGCCGTACCATCAATCCCTATAATCTGACATTCCTGAATCGCTAGCGGTTTATTCCCAAGCGTGGAGGCAACTATGTTTTCGTCCTCATCGAACAAAAAAGAAACCCCCGAAGCCATTACCACCATTCTTGGTGAAGGTACTGAAGTCACTGGTGATCTGGTGTTTAAAGGCAGCATGCGTATTGACGGCCAGTTTGACGGCAATCTCACCGGCGACCACCTGATTATCAGTGCCAGCGGTAAAGTGGTTGGCGATGTTAGTGCCAAGAGCTGCATTTGTCACGGCCAGGTGACCGGCAATTTATCTGTGGATGAATTACAGGTCAAGAAGGGGGGCAATGTCGATGGCACCATCACCACCAGAGACCTGTCTGTCGAGTCGGGCGCTTTCCTCGATGGGGAAGTGAAATTGAAGAAAAAAGAGCTGCATGTGGTGGATGATAAAACCAAGACAGCCAAAGATAAAGGGACTGTGGCGAAGTAAACGCCCTGTTACCCTAAATTGATTGAAGAAATCCCTGCCTGCTTTGGTGGGGATTTTTTGTTGAAGCTTCTGGAGGGGCTGGGCGGTTGAAAAAACAGCCTGAGCATTCTGTTGCAATCCCGTGAATTCCGGGCAGAACCGGATGCTACAGGCTCAGATAGATGATGGAGAGCTCCTGGAATCCGATTAAAGCGACAGTGTTTCGTGAATTGACGTGTTAGGTAAATAGTACCGTAGAAAGTGAAATATAACAAAGCAACAGAACGGAAAATACGTCTGTGCAATTTTGTAGAACGTCGCTGGAGATCCGTGTCGGCACCCCTCCGGTTATCAAGATTCTTTAGGCTTCAATGTTTAAATTCGCGGATTTGTATTCAGCGTCGACTTTTTCAATCGGTAGAGCTAAAAGACGTAACAACAGGTTGTCGGCGATGCCGCTTGATGCATAATCAATATGTTCTCCACCCCAGGTGCTGAAGGACATGACCTCATAGTTCCCGGAGGCAAGACTGTGAAGATCGTTTACCAGACTGAACGGGCTGTCGTTATGGTTGACGACGTGACCATTGGCGGTTGCATGGTAAAATGCAATGGAGCCAAGGGTAAACCATTCTGTTTTTGAAATCACACCACTGTTATAAAGAATATTGCTTAAAAAATCGAGATCGTCGGGTGTGATGTTTTCAAGGTCGAAACCCGAAATATCATAACCGTCATACAGCACCGTTGTCTTTTCCACGGAAACTGATTCTGCGACGGCGGCGACCGTTGTTGAACCGGAATCCCTGGTGACATCCATTGCGACGACTTGCGATGATAGAGATACGGTATCTACAGTGAGGCCATGTTTTTTTTGCGAGGAAGATTCTTTTTCATAGAAGGTGCGCTTTACAGCCGTCGTGGACGATGCAAAAACGCTTTGCAGTTTGGTTGATATTGACATAATCACCTCCGTGTTCATATGTCATACAAGAATGGAAAAACTTCAGAGTTCTTTTCGACGCAAAAGAGCTAAAACTTTAGAATAAAGCTGTTGGTGCCAACGGACGACGCAACAACCGGGCTCCGCACGGACTCATCCATGGAAAAAATCAAAAAACAACAAGCGAAAACGATTGAATCCTGGAATCGAACGGCCAAGGCATTCAACGATACCATTGCCTCTCTTGACAACTACGATCATACCTATCAGTTCGTTTGTGACCGGCTGCATGATGGCGATGCTGTGCTTGACTTGGCGTGTGGTCCGGGACAGATCAGCAAGTACCTTCGGAAAAGAAAAAATCTGAAAATTTTTGGTGTGGATCTTTCAGAAGAGATGGTGAATATCGCCAGACAGGAAATCCCGGACGGTGTTTTTTATCGGCATTCTATCGTGACATATTGCAAATCTGAATCATTCGATGTGGTTCTGCTGGGATTTGCTTTGCCGTATCTGACTGAGAGTCAGCTGAAAGCGTGTATCTTCAATAGCTCCCAGTGTTTAAAAAAGCCCGGAATGCTTTATGTCAGTTTCATGGAAGGCAATGGCGGCAGGCTCGAAAAAACGTCATTTGGTCAAGAAAACGAGTTTCTGATTTTTTATTATCCCAAAGCCCTTGTCATCAGCGAACTGCAAAAGAACGGTATCGAAATCCTCAAGGAATATTGTCTTGATTACCAGGAACCTGACGGACGCATCACGAAGGATATCGTATTGATCGGCGAAAGGACCTAGCAGGCTGTTGAAAAACAGCCTGCTAGGTCCTGGACGGGCGACAAAAATCAAGGACCGTTTTTCAAATCCTTGATTTTGTAAGCAAGACGAAAATCGCATTTTCGGCGTGCGCCGTTGAAAAGCCCCTGGATGGGACTTTTTCAACATCCTGCCAGTACTTCAGCATCATTGAAATTGTCTCTTGTAGGAGCGGCTTCAGCCGCGAATTCCCATCACGATAAGGATCAATGACCAGAGCAATTCGCGAATAAATTCGCTCCGACAGGTGGTCACTCCAATAACAACATTGAGTGTGTTCAAGTTCTAGGGTGCTAGGTGCCCGAGGCATTTTGACTCTGGCTTAAGGGTTTTAAAAGGAAAAAAAGAAATGGCTGGGGTGGTAGGATTCGAACCTACGCATGACGGAGTCAGAGTCCGTTGCCTTACCGCTTGGCGACACCCCAGCAAGAAGGAATCTGAAAAGATCAGATGCCTGTTGTGACGGGTTCAGGCTGGTGATTATGATTAGATTGGACGATTTTGTCAATCAGATTTTCCTATTTATTTTGCTCTCTTTGTTGCTTCAAATTCCGCCGCTGGCGACGACGCATAAAACTGCGTACCCGCTCCTTGGCATTCTCCGTTAATTCATATTCTACCGGAATCAGTAATAACGCCAATGTGGTAGCGCTGGCAAGGCCAGTGGCAAAGGCTGTGGCCATGGGGGCCCAGGTGATGGATTTGTGCGGTATGCCGATGGCCATGGGCAGCATGCCGAGCATGGTGGTCAGAGTGGTGATCAGCACAGGTCTCATGCGCGCACTGCAACCGTTGATGACGGCTTCACGCAGGTCGAGTCCCCGTTCCCGTTCTTTGTTCATAAAATCAATCAGGATCAGTGAGTCGTTGACCGCCACTCCAGCCAGACCGATCACCGCCATAAAGCTGCCAATGGTGAACACTGAGCGGGTAAAAAACATCCCCAGTACCACGCCGATGAAGGCAAAGGCGATGGCCGACAGGATAATAATCGGCTGGATATAGTCGTTGAACTGCGAGGCAAGAATCAGATAGATGGCCAGCACGGCAATGACAAATGCCGCCGCCAAAGAGGTGTAGGCACGAGAGGTGCTTTCAAATTCACCACCGAAAGCAATGCTGACGCCGGGGTAGCGATCAGTGATGGAGTCAAAATAACGCTGGGCCAGTACCTGGACCCGACTGGCCGACAGTTGTGAGCCGGTGCGGATGTCGGCGGTGATGGTCAAGGTTGGTTTGCCGTTGTAGCGGGTGCGGGCGTCTGGCTCTTGACGGTAATCGAGGTTGGCGAGGTCACCGATGAGGATCGGCTGCTCACTGTGCTCGACAATGGGAATGGTGGCCACCTGCTCGGGGTTGAGCAGACCACGGCCCGAATCTTCCTGACGGGCCAATTTGACCATCAGGTCGATCTCTTCGCGGGTGGTGCGGTAGTTGCCGGCCTGCATGCCGTTGAGTGAGCCGGCAATCAGACGGGTGGCGTCACTGCTCGACAGCCCGTATTCCAACGCGCGATCCCGCCGTACTTCGAAATTGAGCACCGATTGGATCGAAGCGCGGTTGTCCTCCAGATTGATCAGATCGGCAAAGGCCGGGTCGTTATGCAGATAGGCGAGAACATCGTCCGAAGCGGCGCGGGCCTGATCAATATCCATGGCCGACAAGCGAATATTAACGGCCTTGCCGGACGGGGGGCCGGTACTTTCGCCAAATACCTGAATGGTCGGTCGTCCCGTCCATTGATCGGCATGTTGGTCGACATACGCTTCCACCTGATCGTACATCTGGTCGATATAGGTGGAGATCTGATCATTACCCGTCGGCAGGTCCATCTCGCTTTGTGGCGGTAATTCTACCACCACCTGACCGTAATGCTGGGCGCGGTGAATCTGATAATCCTGATCTTCTTTAAGCCCGGCGCTGCCGCTGGTCGACAACGTCTGGCCGGGGCCGAGGCTGACCAGGTAGCGCGACAGATCACGAATGACCGCGTCGGTGCCTTCCACGGAGGTGCCGGTAGGCATATCCACGGTGACATGGTAGCGCAGGTAGCTGTCCTGATAAAACTTCACCTTGATAAGGGGCATGATGCCGGTTACGGAGACGATCATCATCACCATCGTCACCATAAATGCCGTGGTGATTCCGGCCATGGTCAGCCATTTGTGGTTGAGCAGGGTGTTGAGCAAACCGCGATAGATCTTCCACAGCGGGGCAAACAGTCCTTCCTGCAGATGGTGATAATCCCCTTCGGCATGCAGGTTGGCACTCATCTGGCGTGGACCGTAATCAAGGATATGCACCGGCAGGATAAACAACGATTCCACCAGCGAGGCGAACAGGGCAAAACTGACTGCTTTGGGGATGACACTGAAAAAGTCGCCGGTACTGCCGGTCATGATCAGCATGGGAGCAAACGCGCAGATGGTGGTCATGGCCGAGCTGATCACCGGCAGGAACACTTCGCTGACGCCATCGACAATGGCGGTGCGACGCGTCTTGCCCATGTAGAGGTGGCGGTAGACGTTTTCGATGATGATGACCGCATCGTCGACAATAATTCCCGACACCAGCACAAACGAAAACAGACTGATCGTGTTGATCGATTCACCGGTCAGCTTGACGATGATGATGGTGACCAAAAACGAAAACGGGATGCCGATGGCCGTGAGCATGGCATTACGAAAGCCGAGGGTGATCCACAGCACCAGGGTAACCAGGATCATGCCGAGCACCATGTTGCCGCCGAGGGTGCGGATCGAGTCGTCGATCTCGATGGTGGAGTCGTTGGTTAGTACCGTGGTGACACCGTCGCGCTGATGAAGCTGGTTGAAGCGTTCCACCTCCTGCTTGACCCGCTCAGCGATGGTGATGGCGTTGGCCGCATCCTGTTTTTTGACTTTCAGTTTGACCGTGCTCTGACCATTGACCGTGGAGATCAGGTCGGGTTCACGGTGAGACAGGCTGGCCAGGGTGGCCAGATCGCGCACGCGGATGAAGTTGCCGTCGCCATCACGGCGTACGGCCACATCGAGCACCTGTTGCTGGCGGTCAAACACCTGACCCGTGTCGAGCAGGGTGTTGTGGCCTTGCTGACGGTAGCGGCCGCTGGGGATCTTGACGTTGGCATCGGCAATCGCCTTGGCCACTTCGGCAAAGCTGATGCCGGTGTCGCGCAGCCGTTGCGGGTCGATATGAACCTGAAACTCCTGATGATAATCCCCTTCGAGCGCCACTTCCTGCACGCCATCGAGCTTGCGCAGATCGCTTTTCAACTCCTCGGCCAGCAGGGTCAGGCTGGTGTTGGACAGATCACCGATCAAGTTGGCGATGATCACCGGTTTCCAGTCCTGGCTGTCGAGATAGGTGAAGATCGGATCATCCACGGCATCCGGCAACTGCTCGCGCACATTGAGTACGCGCAGACGCAGCTCGTCATACAGATGGCGATAGTCGGTGTCGTCAATGAATTTAATCAGGATCGACGACACGTTACGCATCGAAGTGGACTGGACGTATTCGACATTCTCCAGTCCGTCGATGGCTTCTTCAATCTCGCGGGTGACCAGTTGCTCCACATCACGTGCCGAAGCGCCGTAATGGATGGTGGTGATCACTACCTTGCCGATGGCTACCGGCGGCAGGTTTTCCACCGGGGTGTTAAACAGGCTGTACACGCCGCTCACCATGAGAATGACGAACACGACGTTGATGAACACCTTTTGTTTAAGATTCAGGGTGACAAAGTTTTTCACGGTTTACCACTCCCGCCATCCGGTGTCTGATCGAGCAGTTCCACTCCCGGCTGTAGAGCTGTTGTCGGCGCAATACGCACCCAGTCGCCCTGGTGATTGAGGATAGAGATCTCAATGGCCTGTGATTGGTCGCGTCGCTTCACCTTTGGATGGTTGTAGCGGTTGCTGATTGCGGCGACTGGAATCATCAGCCCCTCATCAGGCATGCGCACTGCCACCTCAAAAGGCAGGCCGCCGCGCTGTTCTCCGGTAAAGTGATCAATCATCAGTTCAATGGCGATTTTGCGGGTTTTTTCATCAAATGCCGGGCTGACGGTGTGCAGGTGATAAGCTACGTCCTGACCGTTGAGTCGTGCTTGCGTTTGTTCACGGATAGCGGACAGCTCCGCGGCGGTAACCGACAACGGGATGAGCAGATGGCGATAATCGCCGACATCCATCAATGGGCTGCCGGCAGCGACCAGTTCCCCCTCATCCACATAGCGCTGCGCGACCTGCCAGCCCGTGGGTGCGGTGGGGCGGTGGCGTTTTTGTTGCTCAACAAGGGTTTTGCGCTGTATCTGCAGTTGTTCGAACTGTTGCTCTTGAAGGCGGATCTCCAGACGGGCCTGATCACGTTGTTGTTCGATTTCGTCAAAGGTACTGCGTGACACGCCACCTTCGTTGACCAGGGTCTGCAGGCGTTTAAAGTCTTTTTCCAGCCAGGATACGCGTAAGCGGGCCTGATCAACGGCAATGCGGGTCCGTTCTATGGCGCTGGCGTTTTCCTGCAATTCCAGATCGATCCAGGTGGGGTCGATCTGCACCAATGGCTGATTGGTGATGGTGTCGCCGACATCGTAATACCGTGTGGTGATCACTCCAGAGACTTCGGCTGCTACCGTCGATGAGACCAAGGGGCGGCTGTAGCCACGCAAGATGACATCACGAAAACCTGGCTCAACACGCAGTGAGTCTGCCAGGGTTTGTTCGACCATTCCCCCGGAAATCAAGCAAGATGCAATAAGGATAAAAAGTGCTTTTTTCATGAACTCTCCAAAGGGGCTGCGCTTAAACGCGCTAATTTCAGTGGCTGTACGGTTGTTGGTTCGTTGCTCGATCTCTGCAGCCCGTGAATGGCCGTTTCAATCAGGTGCCTGAGATTGGTGATCATGTGTTCGGTTTCGATATATCCCATGTACCAGGCCGAGATGGCCATGGTGTAATGGTTGTAAAAAATGATTGCAGTACTGAGTGGATCACAATGGACATTGATTTCACCACGTTGCTGACCAAGGCGAACCAATGCGACAACCGCATTAAGATAGGTGTTGTCGACCTGATGGCGCTGATGAATCGATGGCTTGACCGGAAATAACGATTCGCGAAACATGATGCGGGAGATCTCACGATGCTCTTGAGCATAGTTAAACTGGCACAAGAACAGGGTAAGAATCTGCTCGCTCACGGGCGCGTTATCATCGTTGCGTTGTTCAAATCGGCCGACCAGTTTCTGACGCTCTTCGCCGATCAGCTCGATAAGGATCTGCTCCTTGCTCGAAAAATAGCTGTACACCGTTCCCTTGCCAATCTCAGCCTGACGGGCCAGATCTTCAATACGCGTCAGTTCAAACCCTTTGCGGATAAACAGCATGCGCGCCGCATCGAGGATCGACAACCGGGTAAGGCGTTTATTTTCTTCACGTTTACCGCTCATGAATGTTCCTGTGTCGCTCCCTAATGTCAGTAAGACGGAAATTGCATCTTCGGCTTGCGCCGTTGAAAAGCCCCCGGATGGGTTGTTTTCAACACCCCGCTAAGAATTTATTTCTTGCGAGGAGTCTGTTCAGTTGCGTGTCTTTTAATCGTCTGACATTAGGAGAGTGTTACAGGTGTGTCAATAAAAAGTTGACCGCAGTCGACTTTCTGCCAAAGTGATCTATTATGGAACATGGTGGCTCAGTTTGAGCCATTGTCTCAGGATGTAACAGCTTGAAACTATTTCGTGATTATCTGCGTATATAACGCATTTGGGGCATTTGCAGCCGATTAATCGCTTGGAACGGATGTTGCTCTTCATCTCTCCAACCTGTCACAGGAGCTGTTTCGTCTGCGTTGTATAGCGTGGCATATAGCGCAAAGCACGGAACGCAGCTTCAACCGAGAAAAATTTATCAGAAGGAATGGAGAATCCAGATGAGCAAGAAACTGCATCAGGCCTTGATGTTATATCTGACCCTTGGGGTCCTGGTTGCCATGACATCAACGTCATGGGCGGCACAAGCTACTGTTCCCAGCTATGAACTGGGAGAAATCGTTGTTTCTGCAGAGAGCAATGAAACCGAAAAAGTCGCAACCCTGTACACTCTTGACGCAACAACCCTTAAGGACCGCGGTGTTCGCACTCTCGAAGATGCTCTGGTGCTGGTACCCGGTGTCTATGTGCGTTACGGTGCTGATGGGGTTCCCCGCATTGATATCCGTGGTTTTCGGACGCGTCACGTGCTGTTTCTGCTCAACGGCATTCCGCTCAATTCCACCTACGATGGCCAGTTTGATCCGCGCACGGTTCCCGTTGAGATCATCGAGCAGATCAAAGTCACGACCGGCGGCGGATCGGTGTTGTATGGTTCCGGCGGTAACGGCGGCATCATCAACATCATCGCCAAGCAGGGCCAGCCGGGTCTGCACGGCTCGATCGTTGCTGAGATCGGTCAAGAAGACAGTGCTCTCGGTCGGCTGAGCCTGGTTGGCGGCACGGAAAAAGTGCATGCGTTTGCCAGTGTCGGTCGCATCGACCGTGACGGCACACCGTTGTCCAACCATTTTTCACCCACGAAGGCCGAGGATGGCGATGAGCGTGACAACAGCGATTTTGAGCAGACCAATGTGTTCACCAACCTCGATGTTCAGGTGACGGACAGGACCCTGGTGGGCTTGACAGTCAATTATCAGGAAGGGGAGTACGGTAAACCCGCCGTAACCAATTACGATAAAAACGATCCTTTTACCAAAAAAGAAAAGTTTCTGCGTGTGGATGACAGCGAAGGCATGTCGTCTCAGTTGGCATTCAGTCACAAGGCGACGGATCGTTTCACTGTTCGGGGTTGGGGGTTTTACAACGAACTGGAACTGGAAGAAAACCGTTACGACGACAACACCTATTCATCACAGGCCAAAAAAGGTGCCTATGAGTCCAACAGCACCACACGCACGACAGGCGGTGCCATTCAGCTTAATGCCGATCTTCAGGATGCCGGTGGTTTAAGCCTGGCGGTCTCGACTCAAAACGATGACTGGGAAGATAAAGGCTTTGAGGTCGATAAAAACAATGTTGCCGTTAACTATAAAAACAATGAAGATGTTGACCAGTATAATGTCGCTCTGGAATACGAAGTGGCACTGGGTGGTAAAGCCGGTATGGTTGCCGGTATGGGCTATCATGTTCAAGATCGCAGCAGTGGTGGCGATGAAGATGCCTATTCTTACCTGATCGGCTTCCACTTTGATCCGGTGGTCGGCACCCGTCTCAAGATCAACCATGCTCGCAAGGTGCGTTTCCCGTCCATCAAGCAGTTGTATGATATCGACAGCGGTAACGAAGATCTTGATGCCGAACATACCATGCACTACGAGTTGGGTGTTGAGCAGGCTCTTCCCGGCAAGACGCTGTTCAGCCTCACCGGCTTTATCAACGACGCTAAAGACTTCATCGAAAAGGATGAGGTCACCGAGATCAATAAAAATGCTGATGAGTACATGTTCCACGGTTTTGAAGTGGCACTGGAAAATGAAGCCATTGATGATCTGCTGCTGCGTTTGAGCTACTCCTACCTTGAATCGGAAGACCGTTCCAGTGACAGTGACATTCACCAGTTGCAGAACCGCCCCCGTGACCGGGTCACCTTTGAATCTGTCTATGACACGCCGTGGAATATGACGGCTCAGGCTTCTGTGCAGTATGTCGCCAATCAGTACTCTTACGATGATGACGCCAATCAACGACGTACTCCGGCATTTACGCTGGTGGATGTCAAACTGACCCAGAAACTGCTTGAAGAAGCTCTCGAACTCTATGTCGGGGTCAATAACCTGTTCGACGAAGACTATGAGCAGAGTTATGGTTTCCCGCAACCGGGACGGTATGTCTATGGCGGAGTGGAATACCACTTCTAACATTGAAAACGCCGAGGTGCTGAAGCTGGAAAATTTCAGCTTCAGCTACCAAGTGCAGCAACCGATCCTCTCCCGGATCAATCTGACCATTCGTGCCGGTGAGTGCCATTGTTTGTGTGGTGCCACCGGCCAGGGTAAATCGACCCTGGCTTTGGCGATGAAAGGGCTGCTTGAGGGGGGACAACAGGACGGCTGCGTGTCCAGTTCAGCCCGACGGCACGAAGGGGATCTTCCCTTTGCGGCTGTCGGGCTTGTTTTGCAGAATCCGGAAACCCAGTTGTTTGCTCACACTGTTGGTGCCGAAGTGGCTTTTGGTCTGGAGAACGAAGCCGTGCCGCCTGCCCAGATGCGGGCACGGGTTGCGGAGGCGCTGGCGCTGGTTAATCTTACTGTCTCATTGTGTACGCCGACTGCACATTTGTCCATGGGCCAGAAATATCGCCTGCTGATGGCTGCGGTTCTGGTGTTGCAGCCGCGCGTGCTGATCCTTGATGAACCGGTTGCACAATTGGATGAAGAGGGGCAACAGCAGTTGGTGCGCGTGGTGCGTCGGTTGCTTAATCAGGGGATTGCCGTGGTGTTGTGTGAGCATTCTTCCCAGCCCTTTGCCGATCTGATTGATCAGTATTGGACGTTGGCGCAGGGCGGCCGATTGCTGGCTGGCCGTGTGCCTGCGGAGCTTAGTGAGGCACCGACAAGGCTTCCGTCTTTTTCCGCCAGCACTGGTAAAGAGGCCGTGGTTGAGGCTGAAAATCTCAGTGTCGGCTACGAAGGCAAAACACTGTGGGAAGGCGCTAGCTTTACCCTCACTGCCGGTGAAAAAATGCTGGTGTGTGGCGAAAATGGCTGTGGCAAAAGCACTCTGATGCAAACGCTGTGCGGTTTTCTCTCCCCCCGCGATGGTGAGTTACGGGTGCTGGGCCATTGTCCCTCACCTCAACTGTTGCAGGGCTCGGCGTTACTGATGATGCAGAACCCGCATAAACAGTTGACCGAGACCAGTGTCTGGGATGAGGTCAGTTTAAGTCATCGCCTGGCCGGACATTCACGCTGTGACTGTCATCAAGCGTGCGATGAGGTGTTGGCACAGTGCGGGATTACCCATCTCAAACACGCCTCTCCGCATCAACTCAGTTATGGTCAGCGCCATCTGGTGGCACTGGCCTCCGTGCTTGTGGCGCGGCCCAAAGTGTTGCTGATGGATGACCCGTTTGCCGGGCTGGATGCGACCAATCAACGCCGGGTGCGCCAGTTAATGGAGCGTTATTGTCATGAGGGGATGACGGTGATTTGCGCCAGTCATGAGTCCGGCGATCAATGGTGCGATTTTGACCAGGTGTTTGCCATTCACGGAGGCCGTTTTGAAACGCAAAAGCGTTGATGCGCTGTTTATGGCTGCACCGGTCCTCAATAAACCCGAGTCGCGGCTGAACGTGCCTGTTGGCGTCCATTTGCTGATGACGATTGCGTTGTCGAGCTGTGCATTTCTGGTGCGTGATGGGCGATGGATTTCGACCATGATTGTCGTGAATCTGTTGTGGATGATGGTGTGCGGGGTGCCGTGGCGGCAATTAAAACGGCTGGTGCGCCCTTTTGTTATGCAGACGCTGCTGTTGCTGCTGCTTTACGGTTTTAAACAGGGCCAGCAGGGTGTGGTGCCGGCAGCTCAGGTGTCGTTGCAATTGATGCTGACCCTGATGCCGCCCATCGTGCTGAGCTGGTGTGTGCCGCCGTCTCACATGGCGCGCACTTTTTCGCGCTGGATGCCGGATCAGGCCGCGTTTGTCCTTGCGGCCAGCCTGCACTTTTTCCCGCTGGTGCTTGGCGAATGGCGCATTCTTTATCAAGCGCAGCAGTTGCGTGGCGTGCCTCTGGCGTGGAAGCAGTTGTTGCAACCGTGGAAATGGTCACTGGTGATGCGCTGTTTGGTGGTACCCGCCGTGGTGATTGCCATGAGTCTGGCCCATGAGATCGCGTTGGCCGCCAGAGCCCGAAACTTCACAAATGGACCCCGCAGTTGCTGGATGGAGGAACAATGACATCACCACGTTTTCTGGATCGGTTGCCGTTGCGCGATGCCCTGTTTCTCGGCTTTTGTGCCGGAGCCATTATCCTGTGCAAAATTCTGTTTCGCTGGCATCTGGGGATCTCCGGCCATTCAATGTTTTTCACCCTCATTGGCCTGATGGTGGCGCGCAGTTGTGTCAGCTACCGCTGGAGCGCAACCATGACCGGACTGCTGGCCGGGCTGATGGCCATGTCGCTTGGTCTCGGCAAGGGCGGGCCGCTGATCCTGACCAAGTTTGTCGTTCCTGCCCTGGTCATCGATGGAGCCTTGCTGTTGTTTCCATTGGCGTTGTGGAGTGCCGCAACATGTGTGGTTGTGGCGCTGCTTGCCGGAAGCACCAAGTTCTTTCTCAGCTGGACTCAGGGGACATTTCTGGGGATGGACAGCACGGTGGTGTTGCAGCGCGCAGCCATTGATGGTGTCGGCAGTCTGATCTTTTCATTCCTGGCCGCGTTGTGTGTGCCGCCGTTGTTGCGGCAACTTAAAGCACGTGGCGTGATTCAGGATTCAACACGATAATGGATGCACTGATGAAGATTCTTATTTCGATTGACGATACCGACAATCTGGAAAGCTGTGGCACGGGCGAGCTGGCCACACAAATCTCCCAGACCATTGCAGAGCAGGGCTGGGGAACGTGCAGTTACATCACCCGTCACCAGTTGCTGGTTCATCCGGATGTGCCGTACACGTCCCACAACAGCGCCATGTGTTTCGAGGCGACCATTGATGCGGACAAGCTAGGGGCGATCATCGACTGGAGCAGTCAGTTTTTGGCCAATAACAGTGCTGAAGGTTCTGATCCCGGTTTATGTGTCGCGGTCGTTGATGCCCTGGCCGATGTTGAAGCATTAATTGCCTATGGCCAACGCGCCAAGCTGGAGGTGTTGAATAAAACTCTGGCCTATCAGATGGCGGTGGAAAATGGTTTGCATTTGTCTGAGCACGGTGGCACCGGTCAAGGGGTGATTGGCGCTTTGGCAGGCATCGGTTTGCGTCTTGGTGGCATGGACGGACGGCTTAAAGGCAAAGTAGCTTTCAGTGGTGACAGGGTGACCTTTATGGCTGAAGAGCTCAAGGATCATCCGTGGATTGATGCAGTTGAAACCGAGGAGGGCGTTGCCGTTTCCGACTCTGCACAAGTGATGTTGATGGATAAGGTGAAGGTGGTGCGCTTGCGTCATCAGGCGGTGTTGTTGGTGGAGCAGAATGAGCAGGGCCAGTGGCAGACATTGACGCGCCAGAAGTTGAAGAAGTATTAGGCTGCTTTTGTCGGTTGTGTTGTAGGGGGGCATTTCATATGGAAATCATCCGTTCACGAGTTCTGGTACGCACGTGACGTGGGCTTCCGCGCCCACACGTCGCGCCACTTTTGCGTCGACAAAAGTGGCGCAAAATCGACTCCCGTCATTGCGCTCTGCGGGTTCCCTCCCTTCATTCGCTTACGCTGTGATGTCGGCAAAAACTCGCTGGCGCTCAAACAGTTTGCCGACAACCATCACAGCGACGTTCCTTACGTTCGGCGCTTCTGAACGAGAGAGTTCAGGTGCTAAATAACACTCTATGGTAGGGTGGGCACCGTCCCACCCATTAGATCGGTGCCACGGGAAAAATAGAACGAGACATCATTGTGTTATCACAGTTTTACACCAAAGCTGATGATACGCACGATTCGCCGAACTGACAGAAGGTTGAAAACCGTCTGTGGAGCCCATGGACGGGCGACCACCATCTTTGATGGTGTAAGCAAGACGGAAATCGCATTTTCGACTTGCGTTATTGGGAAACACAGGACGTGTTTATCCAATATTCTCCTTGTTGCGGCGAGCCGAATCCGTGAAGCTTCACGGAAACAACCTCAGTGTCGGTGTAGCCAGGTTCAGGAGAAGTTAAGCCGGTTTTTGCATCCTTTTGGGCGGCAAGCCAAAAGGATGTCGCCTGCCGGGGCGAAACCCGGCGACCTTGACCTTGACTTTGATCTTATCCAAAGAAACAGGAGAATCGTAAATGTGGTTAGACCTGGAAAACGGCACCCGTCAATTCGTCCCAGGACGTCAGAACGACGAAGCAGCAGCTCAAGCCGCCCAAAAGTGCGGAAAATTTCACGCCGATGATGAAGATGAGTGGGTCGCAGACGAAGAGATATCGTGCTTCAATTGCCGTTACCGGCGCTGGACGGTGGAAAGTTTTCACTGCCTGAAGCCTGTTTAGTCACGGACTCCTTCAGGCTCAGCCAAACCTTTCCTCTTAAAGCGGTCGCCGCGCAACAATTCCGGCCAGACTGCCCCCTTTGTGTGACGGATCCAGCCCTTCTTCGTGACAAAGAATCTCCCATGGTGAAAAAATCTCCAGCAATTCCCCCGGCTGCAGACGGTGCTCAGGGTTACCACCCTTGCTGCCAAATTCTCCGGCATCGCTGAATGTGCGCACAATCATCGCGCCACCGGGACGCACCTGCTGCATAAAATGAGGCAATTGTCGGCGATTAAGGAAGAAAAACTGCAGCACCAGATCAAAGCGCTGACTCAGTTCAAGAGGCTGATCGAGGTCATGATGGCGTGTGATGATCTGCGGACAAACGGATTGAAGCTGATGCAGAGCCTCGTCTGATCCGTCCACTGCTGTGACCTGCCAGCCGTGTTGTTGCAGATACACGGCATTACGCCCTCTGCCGCAGGCGATATCCAGCACTGTACCTGTTTCAGGCAGCAGTGGCAGCATTTTGAGCAGCCAGTTGTCGGCCTGCAAGGGGCGCTCCTGGCGCTCTTTCCAGCGTTGATTCCAATTGGCCGAGGTCATTATGAATTTCCCAGTGATGAGGGGGGACGTTGTTCCGGTTGCGGATGACAGGTGCCGTTGGGGTTGGCTGGCCGGGGTGACTCCAGATCCTTGAGTTGCAGATCCAGAGCATGAACAGAAATCTGGATTTCATACACCGACAAGCCGAGGGAGATCATTAACAAGACCAGGCTCAGAGCGAAAATGACTTCTCCGGCCAGGATGAGTTCGAAATAAAACAACAGCATGGCCAGCACACACAAAAACAGGCTGGCAATGCCCATGGTCTGCATGGTGCGGATGAGCAACACGCGCTTACGCAGGTTTTTCAATTGGCCGAACAACACATGGTCGTGGTTATCGCGCCACTCGGCATAGAGACTGCGGATCAGGGCGGCCAAGGTCAGAAAACGGTTGGTATAGGCCAGCAACAGCAGTGAGATAGCTGGAAACAGCAGGGCTGGTGTGGTCAGGGTGATTTCCATGCAGGTTTAATCTCCGTGTTTTGCCAGGGGCGTTCACAATGCGCGTCCTAGAAGCTCAAGCGTTTTCCAGACCAACAATAAAGTCCCAATGCTCCTTGCTGACGGGGGTGATGGACAGTCGATTCCCCTTGCGCAGGATCTGCATGCCGTCAAGCTGTGGATACTCTTTGAGCTCCTTGAGCGCAATCGGCCTTTTGAGGTGACGAACATAGCGGATATCGACCATGAACCAACGCGGTTTATCACCAACGCTTTTAGCGTCAAAGTATTTGCTGTTGGGGTCAAACGCCGTAAAATCGGGATAGCCCTCTTTGACCACTTCCATGATACCGACGATAGCGGGTTCGGCACAGTTGGAGTGATAAAAAAACGCCAGATCACCGATCTTCATGTCATCGCGCATCATATTACGCGCCTGATAATTGCGCACGCCGTCCCAATGTTCGGTTTGCTCCGGCATCTGTTGCAGATTGTCAATGCCAAACGCTTCTGGTTCCGATTTCATCAGCCAGTAGTTCATACTGTCTCCTGGTTTGTTTTCCTGCAAAAGATTGTTCATGACTGTCATTGCCCATGTATTTCCGCTATCATAACAGTAATTGTTTTTATCACCAACTCATCGAATGCCTGCCGTGTTTTTGCAGAGAGGATATCCCCATGGACGATCGTATCAATGATCTGGAAAGCCGTATCGCTTTTCAGGAACACACCATTCAGGAATTGCAGGATCTTGTCGCGACACATCAGAAACAACTCTACGATATGGAAGAAGCCATGAAGGTGATGGCGCGACGCATCAGTCAGATTTCGACAGCGTCGACAGGGGCTGGAAACAGCAGCGAAGAGGAGCGTCCACCTCACTATTGATTTTCTGGCGTTGTCGTGCAGAGACTGGTTCAATTTACCACAGAGACACTGCGGCACGGAGAAAAGGCAACATCTGTTTTTTGTTTGTGGCGAATCGGTTTCTCCAAGCTTTTAAGGTTCTATCCGGGAGTTAACTTATGACCAAACAACATATGCCTAAAATCGGACTCGCTCTCGGTAGTGGTTCAGCCCGTGGATGGAGCCATGTCGGGGTGATTAAGGCGTTGGCCGAGATCGGCATTGAGCCGGACATTATCAGCGGTTGCTCCATTGGCAGCGTGGTTGGAGCCGCCTATGTCAGTGGTCGCCTTGAGCAATTTGAAGAGTGGGTGCGCTCGTTGACCCGCATGGATGTGGCGCGTTTTTTCGAGCTCGATTTTTCTCTGAGTGGTTTTATCGATATTGAGCGATTGCAGGGCTTTTTTGATGATTATGTGATGGATGGTCAATCGCAGATTGAATCGCTGGACAAAACCTTTGCCGCGGTGGCGACTGACCTGGAAAATGGTCGGGAAATCTGGTTTACCGAAGGTTCGATAAAAGAGGCGATCTGGGCTTCAATTGCCTTGCCGGGAATCTTTCCTCCGGTGCGGCATCAGAATCGTTGGCTGGTCGATGGTGGTCTGGTCAATCCGGTTCCGGTGTCCATCTGCCGGGCGCTGGGCGCTGAAGTGGTGATCGCCGTTAACCTCAATGGTGATATTGTCGGCAAGCATTTTACTCGCATCGATCCGCAAAAACCGATTGAAACCGCTGTGGAGCAGAACAGCCTCACAGCCAATATCAGCAAAACATTGCGTGATTATTCTTCGGCATTGTTTCCGACAAAAGATAAAGAGGACACTCCCAGGCCGCCGGGGATCTTCGAAGCGTTGGCTGGTTCCATCAATATCACTCAGGATCGCATTACCCGCAGTCGTATGGCCGGCGATCCGCCTGATTTTCTTTTGACCCCTAAATTATCCAAAATCGGTTTGCTGGAATTTTATCGTGCCGAAGAAGCGATCCATGAAGGGGAAGCCTGCGTTCTGCGTCAGAAAGAGCAGTTTGTCAACTACCTCAACCTGTAGTTCGTTCAGGGTGTTTTTTGTGTTGTTATCATGTGAAAAGAGTCCCTTAGGCAAGCCTGGTATTTGTTTTTTGGCCTGCTTGTTTTAGACTGAAGTGTAAAACGGACGGAGTCGGGAGGACAACGCATGGCATTGAAAGCATCCGTGGAAAAGTGGCAGAAGTGGCTGGCCAGAGATTTGTGGGCTGATGATGGCAAACAGGGTGGCTATGACATTGCCCGGGTGCTGGCCGCAGCACTGATCGGTTTTCGCCGCCATAATTGCATCCAACACGCGGCAGCATTGACTTTCAATACCCTGCTGGCGCTGATTCCTCTGCTGGCCATCATGTTTGCCCTGCTGAAAGGGCTCGGTGTTCATAACACCATTGAGCCGCTGCTTCTCAAACAACTCTCCGTCGGCTCTGAAGAAGTTGTTGCCAATATCATCACCTACATCAACAACACCAATGTCGGTCGTCTTGGTTCCGTTGGTTTGGTCATGCTGGTGTTTACCGTTCTCGCTCTGTTATCCAACATCGAAAAATCATTCAACGATCTGTGGCAAGTGCAGGAGACCCGTTCTCTGTTCCGCCGTTTTGCCGACTATTTTTCTGTGGTTACCCTCGGTCCATTGTTTGTGCTCGCCGCCGTGTCTATGAATACCTCGATCCGCAGCCAACATGTGGTGCAGTGGCTGTTGAGCAAGCCGGTTTTCGGTGATGCGCTGCTGCTGTTGTTTGAGGTCCTGCCGTTTTTTGCGATCTGGGCAGCGTTTATCTTTCTCTATATGTTTGTTCCCAACACCAAGGTTAAGTTGCTTTCCGCTCTGGTCGGCGGTATCAGTGCCGGAAGTTTGTGGCTGCTGACTCAGTGGAGCTATGTCAACTTTCAGTATGGCGTCGGCAAATACAATGCCATTTACGGCACTATGGCGGCGCTGCCGATTTTTATGATCTGGCTGTATGTGTCGTGGATGATCACTCTGATGGGAGTCGAACTGTGCTGGGCATTTCAGTTTCGTAGTCATATCAGCCGCTTGCTGGGCAAGGGTAGTCGCGTTGACGAGTGGGAACCGATGCACGTTCTTGAACTGTTGGTGTTGATCTATAACCGCTTCAAGCAGGGCCGAGCGCCCTGGCCGATGGAGGAGTTGTTGGAAGCGGCTTCTATGCCGAAAGCGCAGGCCCATCTGGCGCTGGAACGCCTCAAGGCCTGTGAGATTGTGGTGGTGGCGGATGATGAAACGCACGATGCTCTGGTGGTGGTTCCCCAGAAATCTGCAGACATTATCGACTTGGCACGTGTCCTTGAACCTGGTGTTTCACAGACGCTTGATCAAGAAGTCAGCGCGGTGATCGGCCCGCTCAACCGATCCTATCATGATTATCTGAGTGGTTTTGATCTCCCGGAATTGATTCAGAAGACAACGATGAAAGATTCGCCTCAGAATAATTCCTGATCAATGGCCATCAGTCCTTCCAGAGCGCCGAGAGAAAGACCGATGTTTGGCGCGGAAATTTGTGGCTCGCGTGGGTTGATGCGGATCGCCACTGCGTTAGGTTTCTGGGCCAAGGTCTGCGTCAGGTGACGGATGGTCGGTACTGCAGTACCGGCGCCCATTTCAATAATTACCAGCCGTTTGCCGTTATGGCGGATGAGAAACTCATTGAAGCGCTTCTCCTGGGCGGCACTGCGGTCGCCTATCCACGAAAAATCACCGAACATGAGAATATTGGGTCGGGCAATCTCGCCACAATGGGGACAATGGGGCAGATGCTGGGCGCGCATGGTGGTAAAATCAACGGGAATCTCCTCGTTGTTGCGCCAGATGTCGCGACGGCAGGGGCGCTGGCATTGCAGGTGATGAATGGAGCCATGCACCTCAACAATCCGTTCACCGTCAAAGCCCGCCTTTTGAAATTGACCATCGACATTGGATGTGACCACAAAACTGTCCAGTCCCAATGTGTTTATCCATTTCTGGAGCAGGCCAAAGCCGTCATGGGGTACGGTTTCACGATACAGATTGGTACGGTGGCCGTAGAACCCCCAGCCGAATTCCGGATCGCGAGAAAAGTGGATAGGGTTGGCCGCGTCGTAAAAGTTGATGCCGAGGTTTTTATACATGGGATAGGCGTTCCAGAACCCTTCGTCACCACGAAAATCAGGCAGGCCTGAGTCCACGCCCATGCCGGCACCCGTGCTGATCACCAACGCTTCCGCCTGCTGCAGATAGTCGACCGCTTCCTGTAAGCTCTTTTGTGCCATGTCTTTGTCTCCGCAAAAGTCTTTCGAGTCATCCTGATTTATGGACTGGATGAGGGGCTGTTATCTGTTCAGGATAGTGGCAACCGAGATTCTGGGCAAGATAGAAGTCCTCTCGTTTGCACTTGAGTGAGGACTATTGCAATAAAAAAAGACCTTCCGAACGATTTTCCGGAAGGTCTTTTTAAGGTGTATTGGTCAGGGAGCTGGCTGTTAAACAGCCGCTCTCGATGAGGGCTTACGTCGTCCTGACCACGCGGTTTTTTGGCCAGCGTCGGCGTTACGGTTGGGTCGCTGGTTGCGCTGAACACTCTTTCTCGGCTGAGACGCGGGGCGGGCCGCAGGTTTGTTGGTCGTACTCACCTCATAACCGGCGATCACCTCTTTGGCGATGGGCCGTTTCAGTAACCGCTCAATGTCGCGCAGCTGCTTTTTTTCCTCACTGCACACCAGCGAGACCGCTTTGCCGTCACGTCCGGCACGACCAGTGCGGCCAATGCGATGGACATAATCCTCCGGCACATCGGGAAGCTCGTAGTTAACGACATTGGGTAGTTGATCAATGTCCAGACCACGTGCGGCAATATCCGTGGCAACCAGGACCCGTGCTCGGCCTGCTTTGAAATCAGCCAACGCCTTGGTGCGTGCCCCCTGGGTTTTGTTGCCGTGGATGGCTGTGGATTTGAGGCCGTCTTTTTCCAACTGTTGGGCCAGACGGTTGGCTCCGCGTTTGGTCCGGGTAAAAACCAGTACCTGCTGCCAGTTTTGTGAGCCGATCATATGAGAGAGCAGCTCCCTCTTGCGACTTTTTTCAATCAGGTGAACGCTTTGTTCCACCTGTTCGGATGCCGTATTGCGACGGGCCACTTCAATCAGAGTCGGTGTGTTCAACAGTGAATCCGCCAGACGTTTGATGTCATCGGAAAAGGTTGCCGAAAACAACAGGTTCTGGCGTTTCTTGGGCAGCAGGGCAAGGATTTTGCGAATGTCGCGGATAAATCCCATATCCAACATCCGGTCCGCCTCGTCAAGGATAAGAATTTCCACCTTGGACAGATCAACGGTCTTCTGCGACACATGGTCAAGCAGACGGCCGGGGGTTGCTACCAAAATGTCCACCCCTTTGCGCAACATGCTGATTTGCGGATTGATTTTAACACCACCGAAAACAATGGCGCTGCGCAACGGCAGATATTTACCGTAATCAGCAACACTGGCACCGACTTGGGCCGCCAGTTCACGTGTCGGTGTCAGAACCAGCGCACGTACCGGGCGGCGTCCTGAAGACACCGGAGTGTCGCTGAGTCGCTGCAGGACGGGCAGAGTAAAACCGGCGGTTTTACCGGTGCCGGTTTGCGCTGCGGCGAGAATGTCGCCACCGTTAAGGACGGCGGGAATGGCTTGTGCTTGAATCGGGGTGGGCTCGCTGTAACCTTGATCGGCAACAGCACGCAACAGTTCGGCCGAAAGGCCGAGGTCGTTAAACTTCGTCAAAAATTGTACTCCAAAATGGTAACCAGCCTATCCTGGGCAGTGCCGAGGATCGGTCGATGAGGCGGGAGACGCTATAACAGGTGTCAGGGGAATGTCGCAAAAAAGAGATACTACCGAGGACACAACGGGTGCCGACCGATGGGCACCAAGAATGAAACACACTAACAGGTTTGATTGCAGCTGTCTATTACTATTTCTGTATGACGTTATTACATATCTGTTTTATAACGATGAGGAGCTATGGACAGGCATTTTCTACACCATTGGCATTGACGTACATCGTGTCTTTTGAATATGATATGCTACTATTGAAACGATGTTTTAAAATTGACCTATTTATGGAGGAGACCATGGCAGAGCCCTGTATTTTGATGGATCGACAAGATCAGATCGGTTTTATCACCTTGAACCGTCCGGAACATATGAACACCTTCACCCCAGAGTTTGCCGACTTGCTGGATCAGGCGTTGTGGGACTTCGAACGCGATGAGGATATCCGCGTGATTGTTGTCAAAGCGGCGGGAAAACATTTCTGCACCGGGATTTCGCTTGATCAGTTCAACAACAAAAGCGCTTTGGAATACCGGCAGTTCCTTTACGGTATTGATGCGTTTTATCATACCCTCAACCGTCTGAATACGCCGACGATCGCTTCTGTGCAGGGCTATGCCGTGGCCAATGGGGCCGGGCTTTCATTTGGTTGTGATCTGACCGTGGCTGCTGAATCTTCCATGTTTGGCACCACGGCGATTAATGTCGGCCTGATTTGCCTGGGACCGGCAGCACCGATGACAAAGTTGATTGGTCGCAAAAAGACGATGGAGATGGTGTTGAGCGGTGACATGATCACGGCCCAAGAAGCGGAACGGCTGGGCTTGATCAATAAAGCCGTGGCAGATGATGAGCTTGAGGAGGAAACCCTCAAATTGGCGAAAAAGCTGGTGAAGAAAAGCCCGCTGGCGTTGAGCATTGGCAAAGAGGGACTGCGACGTTTGCAGGATGTGCCGTATCATCAGGGCTTAGAGAGCATGGATGATCTGTTTGCTGCGTTGTGTTCCACTGAAGATGCCGAAGAGGGCGTGCGGGCGTTTCTTGAGAAACGACAGCCGCAGTGGCAACGGCGGTAATACAATGTTTTTATCAACAAAGCGTCCTCTGACCTTATGGAAGGGGGCTTTGTTGTGCCGCTCTATGATCATAGCAGCGAAGCCTTCCGCTTAGCTGCATCGAATGGAGTGAACTGCGGACCAAGTAAAATGAAGATCACAGTCAAGGTCGCCGGGTTTTGTCCCGGCGACCGACATCCTTTTGACTGGCCGCTCAAAAGATGCAAAAACCAGCTTGAACACCTCCTGAACCTGGATCAACCGACAATGCGTCTGTTTCCGTTGTGCTTTACAGATTCGGCTCGCCGCCCTTTAGGTCGACGAATCGTGCAACGCATCGCCTGTGGTGTAAGATGTTGATAACAATCTTAAGTCGTGCTCTATCTCAGGTGTGGTACCAATCAAACGGGCGGGACGGTGCCCGCCCTGCATTCGCGTGTCATTTAGCAGCCAAGCCCTCCCGTTCAGCAGCACCGAACGCAATGAACGTCAGCGCAATGGTTGTCGGCAACCTGTTTGAGCGGTAGCGAGTTTTGCCGACATTGCGATGTAAGAGAATGGAGAGAGGGAACCCGGAGGGTGCAATGACGGGAGTCGATTTTGCGGTACTTTTGTCGACGCAAAAGTGCCCCGACGTGCGGGCGCGGAAGCCCGCGTCATGTGGGTACCACCATCGCGAACGGATGAAGTTCACTGGTGCGATTCGTTTCGTATTACGAACCACTGAAGGTCAAAGTCAAGACCGCCGGGTCTCGTCCCGGCAGCCGACATCCTTTTGACTGGCCGCTCAAAAGGATGCAAAAACCAGCTTGAACACCTCCTGACCCTCAGATTAACCGACAATGAGTCTGTTTCCGTTATGCTTTGCAGATCCGGCTCGCCGCCCTTTAGGTCGGCGAATCGTGCAACGCATCGTCTGTGGCGTAACACCTTGATAACATTTTACGCCTTTTTCTATCTCTTCCGTGGCACCGGCTAAACGGGTGGGACGGTGCCCACCCTTGCGGCAGAGTGTCATTTAGCAGCCAAGCTCTCCCGTTCAGCAGCGCCGAACGAAGAGAACGGTCAGCGCGATGGTCGTCGGCAACCTGTTTGAGCGTCAGCGAGTTTTGCCGACATCGCGATGTTAGTGAACGCAGAGAGGGAACCCGTAAGGGCGCAATGACGGGAGTCGATTTTGTGGTACTTTTGTCGACGCAAAAGTGCCCCGACGTGCGGGCGCGGAAGCCCGCGTCATGTGGGCACCACCTTCGCGAACGGATGAAGTTCGCCGGTGCGATTCGTTTCGGATTACGAGCCACTGAAGATCAAGAACAAAGTCAAGGTCGCCGGGACTCGCCCCGGCAGGCGACATCCTTTTGACTGGCCGCTCAAAAGGATGCAAAAACCAGCTTGAACACCTCCTGACCCTCAGATTAACCGACACTGAGTCTGTTTCCGTTGTGCGTCACAGGCTCGGCTCGCCGCCCTTTAGGTCGGCGAATCGTGCAACTCATCGCCTATGGCGTAAAACGTTGATAACAGGCTTACGCCTTGCTCTATTCTTTCCGTGGCCCCGATCAAACGGGCGGGACGATGCCCGCCCTACCTGAGTTTATTTAATTGAGCAGCCAAGCTCTCCCGTTCAGCAGCGCCGAACGAAGAGAACGGTCAGCGCGATGGTCGTCGGCAACCTGTTTGAGGACTGATGCCGACTGGGCGAGTTTTGCCGATATCGCGGTGTTAGTGAACGCAGAGAGGGAACCCGTAAGGGCGCAATGGGGTTGTTATTGATCAGAGGAACGAGAGGTGTTGCGTGAGATTTTTTGCGTCAGCAAGGCAGAGGGAGGAGCTATAGTCGTTCTATGGCGACGACCGATAACGCCGCTGACGTGAAAAAGATCCGCAACAACTCCGTGAAGGCTGATTGATGACAACCCTTTGGGAGTCGATTTTGCTCCCCTTTTGTCGACGCAAAAGGGGATCGACGGGCGGGCACGGAAGCCCGCGTCACGTGGGCACCAACTATGAGAACGGATGACGTTCGCCAGAGCGGTCAGTTTCGGATGACGAACCACTGAAGCTCAAGATCAAGATCAAAGTCAAGGTCGCCGGGTTTCGTCCCGGCAGCCGACACCCTTTTGGCTGGCCGCTCAAAAGGATGCAAAAACCAGCTTGAACACCTCCTGAACCTAAATCCACCGACAATGGGTCTGTTTCCGTGATGCGTCACAGATTCGGCTCGCCGCCCTTTAGGTCGGCGAATCGTGCGTCTCATCAGCTTTGGTGTAAAATGTTGATAACAATCTTCAGTCGCGCTCTATCTCTGGTGTGGCCCCGATCAAACGGGCGGGACGGTGCCCGCCCTGCAGTCGTGTGTTATTGAGCAGCCAAGCCCTTCCGTTCAGCAGCACCGAATGCAATGAACGTCAGCAACCTGCTTGAGGACTGATGCCGGTTGCTCCGTAAGATGAACCTCTTGGGCCGGATCAGCGAATTCTGTACGGAAGGTCAGTGTTAGATCGCCACCTCAACAGGCGTTGCCTGTAACACATTCACCAACACTTCAGGAGCCAGACTGACCAGAAAGCCCCGTTTTCCGCCATTAATATAAATCAACGGCAAATCAAGAATGGTGCGTTCCACATACACGGGCAAAGGCTTTAAAGTGCCGAAAGGAGAGGTGCCGCCGACCTGGTAGCCGGTATGCTTGTGGGCAATATCCGGACTGCACGGGGCGACCCGTTTGACATTGAGAGTACGGGCCATCTCCTTGGTGGAAACCTCGCAATCACCGTGCATGAGGATAATCAGCGGTGATTGGTGTTCATCCTCCATGACCAAGGTTTTGATCACAGCGTGTTCCTCAACGCCCAGCTCTCGTGCCGATACGCGTGTTCCCCCTTTTTCCTCATAGGCATAGAGTTGTGGGGTGTAGTGGACTTTGTGCTGTTTCAGTTGGCGAACAGCCTGTGTTGTCGGGAATTTAACTTTAGCCATAACAGTCGATCTATAAGAAACGGGGTTAAAACCAGCTCAGCACCAGAAACACCAGGCTGGCAACAGTCGCAATCAGACTCACGGCCGCCAGGGTGTTGGTCAGCGGAGCCAGAGTTCGTCGGGTGCGCAGGGCGATCGGGTAGACCAATCCAAATACGGCACCACTGACGGCACCGCCCAAATGAGCGGCATTATCGGCTCCGACAAGAAAGCCGAAGATAAAGGCAAAGATGGCCCAACGGATCATGAAGTCACGCTGGGCAAGTGCTTGGTGGCCGCCAATTCGGTGAAAATAGGTGATGGAAAAGCCGATCATGCCGAACAGGGCACCGGAAGCGCCAATGACCACGGTCATGGGGTGCCAGAAATAGCCGAGTCCGGTCGCGGCCAGTGCCGTGATGGTATACAGGGAGATGAAGCCACTTGGGCCGATCTCCCGCTCTAACAAGGGGCCGACCTGATAAAGCACCATCATATTGAAACCGATATGGATCAGTCCGGCATGGGTATAGGCGTACGTAATGCAACGCCACCATTCCCCGTTCTTAATGACCAGCGGCCACCATTGCCCACCTGAGATAACCAGCAACTCGGCATTGGGACTGAGCAGGCTGGACATGCCGCCCCCCGTTGCCATGCCGCGCAGAACCATCACCGAGAACAGGATCAGGTTAACAAATAGCAGCACCTGGGAGATGGAGAAGTCGCTGGTGGCAACACTTTCGCCACGTTTGACCTGTTTCCACTGACGTTGCCATTTCATAATGCGCCATTGCCAACGTGTTCCATTCATACCCAGGCTGTCGAAAAAACGTTTCAAGTCCACGTGGTGGTCTCCTTGCCGATCAAAAAACTTAAGAGGGATTTTGTTTGAAGTCCGACTATTGCAGAAAATTGTCTGGCAAGCAAGAGAACTCACTGATTTTTTTAGCTAGATTCCTTTAAAACCAATAAGTTAACAATGTTATTTTGTTGATCTGACTCTTGAGATGACGTTATGATACACAGTCGTATACAGCGCTTTTGGTGGTAATGGCAATAGACGACGTATGATAAGCTGATCACAATTTTGTTGCGAATGAATGAGGAGGGAAACGATGGCTCTGGAATCTCTGAATCCGGCGACAGGTGAAGTGCTGGAAACCTTTACAGAATGGTCGGATGAGCAGGTGATCTCGACTGTTGAAGCGGTTCATGATGCTTACCTGAAATGGCGAACGACAGCGTTTGCCGAACGTAAGCCGTTGATGCTTAAAGCGGCAGATGTTTTGCGACAGCGTAAAGATGATTTTGCCACTATGATGGCTCTGGAAATGGGCAAGCCGGTGGTGGAAGGGCGCGCCGAAGTTGAGAAGTGTGCCCTGGTCTGTGAGTACTATGCGGAGAATGCCGAGCAGATGTTGGCCCCGGAGCCGATCGAAAGTGATGCCAGTCGTTCTTATGTGGCTTTTCGCCCTCAAGGAATTGTTTTGGCGGTTATGCCGTGGAACTTTCCGTTTTGGCAGGTGTTCCGTTTTGCCGCTCCGGCACTGATGGCGGGCAATGTCGGTGTGCTCAAGCATGCCTCTAACGTACCGCGTTGTGCGCTGGCGATTGAAGAGGTGTTTGTTCAGGCCGGATTCCCAGCCGATGTATTTCGCACGCTGATGATCGGCTCACGCAAAGTGGCCCAAGTGATCGAGCATCCCTATGTGGTGGCGACCACCTTGACCGGTAGTGATATCGCCGGGCGTAAGGTCGCGGAAAAATCGGGCGCCATGCTGAAAAAATCGGTGATGGAGCTGGGTGGCAGTGATCCGTTTATCGTGTTGAACGATGCCGACCTTGATTTGGCCGCATCCGTTGCAGTCACGGCCCGTTGTATCAATTCAGGACAAAGCTGCATTGCGGCCAAGCGCTTCATCGTTGAAGATGGGGTTTATGAGTCCTTTTTGGAGAAATTTAAAGCCAATATGGCAGCACTGAAGGTTGGAGATCCCTGTGATGAATCTACCCAGGTCGGCCCGCAGGCACGCGAGGATCTGATGCGGGAACTGCATGGCCAGGTGGAAGCTTCGGTGGCCAAAGGAGCCAAGGTTGCACTGGGCGGTGTTCCCGGCGAGGCAGCGTTTTATCCGCCAACCATTCTGACTGAGGTCTGTAAAGGGATGCCGGCTTACAGTGAAGAGTTCTTTGGCCCGGTTGCTATTGTTATTCGCGTTAAAGATGCCGATGAGGCGTTATTTGTGGCTAACGATACAGAGTTTGGTCTTGGCGGATCGGTATGGACGACGGATCTTGAAAAAGGTGAGAGAGTCGCCGGTGAGATCCGCTCCGGTGCCGTGTTTGTCAATGGCATGACCAAGAGTGATCCCCGCCTGCCATTTGGGGGGGTCGGCATCTCAGGATTTGGCCGCGAGCTGTCCCACTATGGTATTAAGGAGTTCGTTAATATTCAGACGGTTTGGATCAAGTAACCACGTGTTTCCAGCAACTCATTTCCACAAAAAAGCACCGGTCTTTTGATCGGTGCTTTTTTGTGGAAACCAAGTGAAACAGCAATGTTCGGCACAGCGAACCTTGTTTTTATCTTTCTTTTCGGCCTGTTATGAAGTTTTGTTGATCTTGTTTGTTACGTTGGATGCATTATTTTGTCAGATTATTTTCAACGATAAATCGCTCTTTTAAACGTGAGGTCAGGCGGGTGACAATCCGATCGATCTCCTTCTGAGTGTAGACTTTCTTTTCCGGGCGTCCCCAAACCACCTGTGGCCAGCAATAGTCATCTTCGTAACGGGCAATGATATGGACGTGGAGTTGGCGGACCATATTGCCGATGGCACCGGTATTGACTTTGTCCGGTTTGAATTCGTTATCAACGAAACGGGCCAGCTCCATCATCTCGGCAAACAGCCGCTGTTGTTCTTCGGCGGGCATATCGTGAATTTCACACGCATTGGTACGTGGCACCAGAATAAACCAGGGGACCAGGGAGTTGTTGAGCAACAGCAACAGACTGTCACCGAGAGAGCCGAGGATAATGCAATCCTTGGCCAGTTGTTGATTAAGGGTGAATGTATCGGTCATTCGTGATCCTGTTGAAAAGGTTCGTGACCTGATGGAGTGATCAGGTCGCGAGGGTTATAGTTATTTATCGTTGAGCAGTCCTTTAAGCAAACTGTCGGTTGTTTGTTTCAGTTGTTCGTCGCTACCTTCCGGTAATTGGATATCCTTGAGAGCTTTTTCACGCGCTTCATCGATCTTTTTGCTAACGGCTTCAGAGGCACTTCCTTTTAAGCTGTCCAGGCTGGCCAGTTCGGCGTTAAGCAGCTGTGACAGGGCAGGGGACAGTCCACTTGAGCTATTGGCTGTCGCTTCGACAACGGTTTGGACAATAAATTTGATCAGTTGCTCCATG
The DNA here is from genome assembly GCF_963678835.1 of uncultured Desulfuromonas sp. Classification (NCBI taxonomy): domain Bacteria; kingdom Pseudomonadati; phylum Thermodesulfobacteriota; class Desulfuromonadia; order Desulfuromonadales; family Desulfuromonadaceae; genus Desulfuromonas; species uncultured Desulfuromonas sp. Next base: position 3,009,564 of record NZ_OY787469.1, on the reverse strand, counting down.
GTTATGCCGCCATTTTTTTCGCCGATGTTGGTCATGTTGATGGGCGGAACCGTCAGGCTGACCTGGCTGACTTTGTTGCCCAACGCCGTCAGTTGGGCCGAAACATTGATATCTTCAAGGATCAGGTGTTCAATGATGAATTTTTTACCGCTGTCAGTTGTGCTGGAATCGCTTGAAGTGCTCGCGGGCGTCGATCCTTGAGATTTCGGCACGTTTTTCAGTAACGCCTGGACATTGGACGCCTGATCCTGTTGTTCGATGGTCAGGTGCAAACCGGACAGGGCAACTTTGGAGATCCGGATGGTCTGCGATGTCAGGGACTGCAGATTGATGGCCACTGCAGCGTTATCGAGCTTCATGAAATGCTGTTGTTCAAATCCCTGCGGGTTGGCAATGCTGAAACCAGCGAGTTCACTGCTGCCGCCAAGCAAGGAAATATGCAGGTTGTCAACTTTTGTCTGAACTCCGAGCGCTTTTTCTCCCCCATATTCGACGGCTTTTTTGGCAATGGAATCGAGATAGAAGGTTGCTGCTCCAACGATCACTGCGACAATAACCAGCAGCACAACGACGAGTTTGACAAGAGTTTTCATAGCAGTCTCCATGACGGGGGACACAGGCCGCAACCTGTTGACCGATAGTAGAAAAAAGCAGCAGATGAGAGGGTTAGTTTTCCATTAAAAAAATACAGCCGCCCTGAGTGTTCAGGACGGCTGTGTCAGTTTTGTGCAGATTAGTTGTTAAACAGGCTCAGTTCAACGCGGCGGTTTTTCTGCTTGCCGGCAGCCGTCGTGTTGTTGGCGATGGGCTGGCTTTCACCAAAACCTTTGGCCGTCAGGTTTGTTCCGTCAATAGCGTAGTTCTGGATCAAGTACGCTTTGACGGCATCAGCACGACGTTGCGACAGTTGTTGATTGTAGGTTTCACTGCCGTCGCTGTCGGTATGCCCGGAGATAAGGATCTTCTCGCCCGGATATTTGTTGATGAACGCGGCGGCGTTGGTCATGTCCTGAATGTGCTGCGGGCGGATATCCGCTTTGTTGGTGTCAAACTCAATCAGCAAGGTTAACACCAGTTGGCAGCCGTATTCATCGACATGAGCACCTGCCGGGGAGTTGGGGCAGCGATCAACATCGTCATAGACGCCGTCGCCGTCACTGTCCATCGGCAGAGGGCAGCCTACAGCATCAACCGCCACACCTTTAGGCGTTCCCGGACACTTGTCGAGATAATCATAAACGCCGTCACCATCGGTATCCAGCGGACATCCTTTACCATCGACAGCGACACCCGCTGGAGTGCCGGGGCATTTATCAAGATAATCGTACACGCAGTCACCATCAGTATCCAATGGACAACCCATACTGTTTACCGTGACACCGGCGGGGGTATTGGGGCATTGATCCTCAGCATCGATGACGCCGTCACCATCGCTGTCCAACGGTGCCGGTGCTGGTTTCTGACCGCCGAAATAGTAAACCAAGCCAGCGCTGGCCAACACGTTGTTGGGTTCACCGCTGGTGGCGAGCATGTGACGGACTTCTGTGTTGACGGCAAAGTCATCGGAGAGGAAATATTTCAGCCCGGCACCATAATTGAGCTGGCCATGGTGGTCATTGTCGTCTCCATCTTCATCCACGGTCAACAGCCCGAGGCCGGCGACCAGATAGGGGACCAGACTCTCTTCCGGGATCAGATGGTAGATGCCGCCAATGGAGATACTGTACACATCACTGTCTGAACCACTTTTGTCTTCCGCGTAGGTTGCCAGAATTTCGCTACTGAGATTGGCGTTATAGTTGTAGCCGCCGCCGAGACTGAAGTTGAGTTCGGGATCGTAGCTGCTGCTTTCCATGTCAATGATGCCGACCATCGGGTTAACAAAGAAGCGGCCTGCTTGAGCAGCTTGATTGGACTGTGCAGCGAACAGATTGAGGGGAATGAGACAGAACAGCAGGGCTGCTAAGTGCCACTTTTTCATAATTCCTCCTTGAAAATCCAGATTGATCCGGCAGCGGGGAGATCAGGAAATCTTTTCATTGATCTTTGGCTGCCGCATCGTCTGAGAATTGGGCAGGATAACTCTCCATCGAGTCTACCTGAGAAAAATTAAATCTACACCATGACAGCATAGCTATCATCGCTGGAAAGTCAAATGGAATCCGATGTAAGTTTTTGTAATAATTATATTTCTCAACATGAAAAATAGACCTTTGTTCATGGCCTGTCTTATCGGATGCGACTGCGGTAAATTGCAATGATTCCAGACCTGTCAATGGTGCTGCAAAGCTCTTGCGAGCGGTTCGGTGATGCGATATAGTGCCGCATCCATTTCATGCCAGAGCTGTAAGGAGAATACAGAATGATTACTGCGATCAGTCCGATTGATGGACGGTATGCGTCCAAAGTAACTCCCTTGACCGAATGTTTTTCCGAGTATGCGTTAATGCGTAACCGGGTCAAGGTTGAGGTGATGTGGCTGCTGGAACTTTGCGCTGAGAAAGACATTGTAGAATGTCGGTCTCTAAGCGATGAAGAGCAGCAACTGTTGCTGTCGATGATTGATGATTTCACCCCCGAACGTGCCGAGAAGGTTAAAGCTCTGGAGCGTGTCACCAACCACGACGTAAAAGCGGTGGAATATTACCTCAAGGAGCAGATCACCGGGACCACTCTGGAAGATATTTCCGAATTTATCCACTTTTCCTGCACCTCTGAAGATATCAACAATCTGTCTCATGCTTTGATGCTCAAAGATGGTCTGGCGGCTCTGGTGCCGTTGCAACAGGAGATTGTTGATGAGGTTGCCAGGTTGGCGCATGAATTTCGGGCTGTACCCATGTTGGCTCGTACCCACGGACAGACGGCATCTCCGACCACCATCGGCAAAGAGCTGGCGGTCTTTGTGGCTCGTCTGAAGAAGCAGAGTCAGTGCATTGCTGCTGTGGAGATCCTCGGCAAGCTCAATGGAGCGGTTGGAAACTTCAACGCTCACGTGTCGGCGTATCCTGATGTGGATTGGCCGGCTCTGGCCAAGCGGGTCATTGAAGGGAGCCTCGGCCTGACTCAAAACCTGTTCACGACCCAGATCGAACCGCATGACTATATGGCTGAGCTGTTTGATGCCCTGTGTCGTTGGAATACCATTCTTACCGATCTTGACCGGGATATCTGGACCTATATTTCCATGGCCTACTTTGGTCAGAAAACCATCAAAGGTGAAATCGGTTCTTCAACCATGCCGCATAAAGTCAATCCGATTGATTTTGAAAACTCCGAAGGCAACTGCGGTCTGGCTAATGCCATGTTTGGCCATCTGTCGAGCAAACTACCCATCTCACGGCTGCAACGTGACCTGACCGATTCTACGGTACTGCGCAATATGGGCGTGGGGTTCGGTTACAGCATGATTGCTTATCATTCGACCCTTAAGGGATTGAGCAAGCTCAAGCTCAACGAAGAGAAGCTGGCTCATGATCTGGACCAGGCGTGGGAGGTTCTTGCTGAACCGATTCAGACAGTGATGCGCAAGGCGGGCATTGAAAATCCCTACGAAAAACTCAAGGAATTGACTCGCGGCCAGAAGATCACCTCGGAGATTATTCGTGAATTTGTCGAAAGTCTGGAACTGCCGGAAGAGGATAAAAAACGTTTGAAAGAGTTGACTCCGGGCGGGTACATCGGTATCGCTCCGGAAATCGCGGATCTGTTGTAGTTTTAAGCAACAGCGCAAATCTACTTATAAGAAAAGCGGCGTCGTGATGACGCCGCTTTTCTTATTTATCGGGTGTGCGCTGTTCTGTGAGCGCCGTTGAGGCGGGCGCGATTATTTGACCAAGACCGTCCACAACACACCGGCACCTATGGCCGAGCCGATGACCCCGGAAACATTGGGCGCCATGGCGTGCATGAGCAGAAAATTGCCGGGATCCTCTTTTTGCCCCATGTTGTGAACCACCCGGGCTGAATCCGGGACGGCGGAGACTCCGGCCGCGCCGACCAACGGGTTGATTTTATCCTTCAAAAACAGGTTCATAAATTTGGCAAACAGGATTCCTCCGGCAGTGGCAATGCAGAAGGACAGGGCACCAAGCGCAAAGATCAAAATGGACTGTGGGGTGAGAAAATGGTCGGCACTGGTGCTGGCACCAACGGAAAAGCCCAACAGGATGGTGACGATATCAATCATGGCATTACGTGCGGTGTTGGCCAGTCGGTCGGTAACCAGGCTTTCTTTGAGCAGGTTGCCGAAAAACAGCATGCCGATCAAGACCATGGAGCCGGGCGCGATCATGGCACAGATCAAAAACGCCCCGACTGGAAAGATGACCCGTTCCCGTTTGCTGACGCTACGTGGTGCTGCCATGCGGATCAGCCGTTCTTCGCGAGTGGTGAGGAGCTTCATAATTGGTGGCTGGATCACCGGAACCAGAGCCATGTAGGAATAGGCGGCGATGGCGATGGACCCAAGCAGGTGTGGGGCCAGTTTGGATGACAGGAAGATGGCCGTCGGGCCGTCTGCACCACCGATAATGCCGATGGCTCCGGCTTCCTGAGGTGTAAAACCCAACGCTAGAGCTCCGATCAGGGTGAGGAAAATACCGACCTGCGCTGCGGCGCCAAGCAGTACCAATTTGGGGTTGGACAGCATGGCGGAAAAATCGGTCATGGCGCCGATGCCGAGAAAAATCAGCGGTGGATAAATGCCTTCACTGACACCATAGTAGATATAACGCAGCACGCTGCCGTCATCATAAACGCTCAACGCCATGCCGGCGACCGGTGGAATGTTGCCGACCAGAACACCAAAGCCAATGGGCACGAGCAGCAATGGTTCATAATCTTTGATAATAGCCAGGGAGATGAAGATGATGCCGATGATCAGCATGATCAGATTGCCCCAGCTTAACGAGACAAAGCCGGTTCCATTGATGAATTGACTGAACATTTCCATGCGCGGATCCTTTAATTTTTCGGGTCGGATTGGCGACGACGTGGCGGCTTGACTTCAATCAACAGGATCTCTTGGCCTTGAGCCACACTATCGCCCTGCTGGACATGCACAGCGGCAACGATGCCGGTGACTCGACTGTTGATCTCATTTTCCATTTTCATCGCTTCCATCTTGAATAGCGGTTGCCCGGCCTGGACCTCGTCGCCGTTTTTAACAAAAACGGCAATGATCGATCCGGGAATCGGCGCGCACACCGAACCGCTCTGATCTCCCTGGCGCGGCGACGTTTTTGCGGAAGGTGTGACCGCATTTACCGGTCGGGTGAGGCTGCGACTGGTCGGGCCGGTTATGGTTTCTTCATCTTGATGGATATTTTCGATGGTGACTTGATATCTGGTGCCGTTTACCTCAACTTCGGCGGCTTCGGCGGTCAGTTCTTTAAGATTAACAGTGATTGATTTTTTGTTGATAGTCAGTTGATATTTACGCATGGGGACTCCTGTCCGAAAGACTTCTCATTTTTCCTGCCGAATTCCAGAACGAGCCGGGGGCCGGACGTTGGGCAATGGTGATGCGTTGCAGGTCACCGCCACACCGCTCTAACTCCATATGAATGGCCAGGCAGATGGCGGCATGGACCTCCTCTTCACTGGGGACGGTATCTGCCGGTACGTCAACTGCACGGGCCTGCTGCGGTGCGGTAAAGTGATCCAAGGCCGCGAGGATTTTTGGCAGCAGGCGGATAAAAAGACTGATCAACAGCAGCCCGCTGAAGACGATGGTCATGCCGATGATGGTGGTGGTGAAGCCGTCGCCGCGTAAAACATTGGTCAGGTCAAAATGGATCATAGGGGCTCCTGTCGGTTACAGCGGAATATTGCCGTGTTTACGCGGCGGGTTGCTGTCGCGTTTGTCCGCCAACATGGCCAGTGCCTTGCAAATGCGCAGACGGGTGCGTTCCGGGAGAATGACATCATCGACATAGCCACGTTCAGCCGCAGCATAGGGGTTAGCAAATGCCTCGCTGTATTCCGCTTCCCGTTGGGCGAGTGCCTCCGCCTGACCTTTAAGGCTACGGCCGTAAATCAGTTCAACCGCCCCTTTGGCACCCATCACGGCAATCTCCGCTGAAGGCCAGGCATAATTGATATCACCGCGCAGATGTTTGGAACTCATGACACAATACGCGCCACCATAGGCTTTGCGGGTCGTAATGGTGATTTTGGGAACTGTGGCTTCCGCATAAGCGTAAAGTAGCTTGGCCCCATTACGGATGATACCGCCATACTCCTGGACCGTGCCCGGCATGAATCCCGGTACATCCACCAGCGTGATCAGGGGAAGGTTGAAGGCATCGCAACAGCGCACAAAGCGTGCACCCTTGATCGACGCATCGTTATCGAGCACTCCGGCCATGTGCGCAGGTTGATTGGCCACCAGTCCGACACTCTGGCCGTTAAAGCGGGCGAAGCCGATAATCAGGTTCGGCGCAAAATCCGGTTGAATTTCAAAAAAACTGCCGTCATCCACCAGGGGCGCGATCAGGGCTTTCATGTCGTAGGGCTGATTGGCGTCAACCGGCACCAGTTGGCTGATCTCCGCAACTGATCGGGTGGGCGGGTCATCGTTTTCCACCAGAGGCGCAGAGGCCATGTTGTTTTGCGGCAGATAGCTGATGAGTTGTTTGAGGGTATCCAGAGCAATAAACTCATTTTCCACGGCCAGATGAGCCACACCGCTGCGAGTGGTGTGAACTTCGGCACCACCGAGTTGCTCCACATCCACTTGTTCGCCAGTGACACTTTTTACCACTTTGGGACCGGTGAGAAACATGTAACTGTGATCACGTACCATCACGGTAAAGTCGGTCAGTGCTGGACTGTATACCGCGCCACCGGCACAAGGGCCGAAAATGGCTGAAATCTGCGGGATCACACCAGAACACATGACATTGCGCTGAAAAATTTCCGCATAGCCTGCCAGGCTTTCGATGCCTTCCTGAATGCGGGCACCGCCCGAATCATTAAGGCCGATGACCGGAGCCCCGTTTTTCAGGGCCATATCCATGATCTTGCAAATCTTTTCCGCATGGGTTTCCGATAGTGAGCCACCGATGATGGTAAAGTCCTGTGAAAAAATATAGACAAGACGGCCATTGATGGTGCCGTATCCGGTAATGACACCATCGCCCGGCCACTTATTTTTCTCCATCTCAAAGTGGGTACAACGATGGGTTTTGAACATGTCAAACTCTTCAAAACTATCTTCATCAAGCAACAGGTCGATCCGTTCTCTGGCGGTATAGCGACCGGAACTGTGACGCTTTTTCTGACGTTCCAACCCGCCACCTTGTAATGCCTGTTGTCGCAGTGCCAGAAGTTGATCTATTTTGTTTTCCATGGTGTCTCTCCACGAGGAATGCATTGAAGGGAAGATGTCGGAGCGGGGATTCCCGAACCTTTTTGCCGAAACTATTACCGCCAATTAGCCGTTGTAGTAGATCTGGTAAAGGGTCTCATGGCCGAGAATCCGATCAACCTCACTTTGTAATGTGATGCGTTGATCGTTGTTAAGCCAATCGTTCCAGTTTTCCAGAGTTTTCCATGTGCTGATGACGATACGTTCGCTGGGATTGTCGAAGTTGATCAGGGTTTCGCCGGAAATGTAGCCGTTCTGGGCGTGGGCCAGAGAGCGCATTTTAAGAAGTAACGGGCGGATATCCGGTTCTTTTTCTTGGGGAACTTGACGGATGATAATGATCTTGACGGCCATACAGTAACTCCCTCTTTATGTCGTTGAATGAACAAACTGAAAAGTGAATGATTTCAGCACTCTGACTAATTAAGGGAGTATACCACGAGTTTTCAGGACTGCAGCCTGAATGATAAAAAATGATGTTTTTTACCTGATGTGGTTTTGTGGGAAATGAAAAAGCCCGCCACTGTTGAACAGGGCGGGCTTGAAAATCAACCGGATTGGCCGAGGATAGCGTTGTGCTCTTCCTGACACAGCTCATAATGGTGATGCGTTGAGCGGGCGTTGGCCAGGTAAATTTTCTTAACCTCAGGGTCGTCAATTTTTTCTGCCATAGCACGCAGATTGTTTTCCAGTTCAAGCTCCTGATCGATAGCCAGTTCAATGGCTTTACGCTCATCAAAGTCGCCAAGCATGGCTTGTTGAAGTGCTTTCCACCAGTTGGATTCGGTATTCGGTGCAGCGGCGATAAAGGCTTCAAAGTCGGGAATATCATCCCCTTTGTAGATGGCGTAAAACATGTGCGCATGCTGCTTTTCCTCTTTAGCGAGGATCTCAAAAGATCGTTTGGCTTTTTCGTCAAACATCTTTTCAGCACCGTATTTATAGTAATCCATGGCATCTTTTTCAGTTTGCATGGCTTCTTTAATGGCTTGTTGCAGATCGATTTTTTCAGACATGTGCTCACTCCCTCCACGATAGGTACATAAACAAATCGTCGAGATTGTATACAATATCGCGTTCAGATGCAATGTGTAATTAATACCTTAATCCATCAGGGGGGCGACGAATCAGGACTGCAACCCTATAGATTGAAAAAGGATTAAAAAACGCTGCTGTGCTCAGGTGGGCACAGCAGCGTTCATATTTGAGAAACGAACTCTCTTGCTCACGGGGGAGCAGGCGGTCCTTAAATAAGATCTTTCAGCCAGCCAAAGGCTACAAAGGTGCCAATGGTTGATCCCATGGAAGAAAGGAAGAAAACCAGCAGAACCCGGGTCACCCGATTACACCACCAGCCGCGCAGTTGGGCAATGTCGTTACTGACGTTCTCCATATCAGCAACGGTTGGTGGTACCAGCATGGCTTGAACCAACGCCGTGACAAAACCCGCACCGATGGTGGGATTGAGTGAGGTCAGTGGCGCAGCAATAAACGCGGAGAGTACCGTCAGGGGATGGCCAAGGGCGATAAGGGCACCCAGAGCGGAAAGAGTACCGTTGGCCAGGACCCATGCTGTGGCGGCATCCATCAGTCGGCTGCGGTCGCCAAAAAAGAAACCGACGATAAACAGCAGCGCCACAATGGCTGGAATAATCCACGGAACCGCTTTGGAAAGAGTGCTTTTGGGGGGGATTATCCCCATCTCTTTAATGGCATCGTCTTCAGGTGGATGGTCCAGACATCTTTTTATTCCTGGGACATGGGCTGCTCCGACCACGGCAACGGTTTTCTCTCCAGCGGCTTGAAGAATGTGGTAGGTCATCCAGGCATCGCGTTCATCGACCAGGATCGTTTTTGCCGCGGGAAGCAGCTCGCCCATCTCTTCAAGCATAGAGGAGAGGCTGTCGGTCTGGCGCAGTTGGCTGAGTTGCTCTTCGTCGAGTTCCTGTTTTTCAAACATGCCGGCAAACAGTGTGGCGACCAGATTCATTTTTTTCCACAAGCCGGTTTTGCGCCAGGCACGCAACAAGGTGATGCGGATATTGCGATCTACCAGGGCGACGCGAATGTCATGATCCTCAGCGGTTTGTGCAGCAGCAGCAAGTTCTTCTCCCGGTTTGACGCCGGTTTGTAAGCCCATCCGTTTCTGGAACGATGCCAAGGCCAAGTTGGCCATGAGGAACGGTACCTGGCCATTTTTAACCACTTGGAGGATATTGAGTTTCTCCCAGCGGTTACGATCTTTAAGGGTTTGATAGCGCTGTTCATCCAGTTCAACACAGACACAATCCGGCTGTTCCTGTTCAATGGCCTGGGTGACGGTGGCAACCGATTCCCTGGAAATATGCGCAGTGCCAATGAGGATAATCTCTTTGCCGTGATGGGTTAAACGATGGATGTCTGATGAGTCGTTTGTCTTTGTCTGGGATTTTGTTGAATCGGTCAACGGGGAGGATTGAGACATGGATAAAACCGTATCGTCCTATAGCTCTGCCGGGCAACTGTCAGTGACATGAATGCGTTGTTGAGGCAGAGTCGTTTTTGGTTGAAAAACATAGAGTCAATGGGCGTTTCTTGCCGCGAACGCGCTGTTCGTGCAGAAAGAGCGGACAGTAGAAAAGGCATCGGAGACTATCCAGATGCCTTTGCTAAGAGCTCTCCACGCATGCCGTGACTCTTTGGCCTCACAACGAGAGCCATTAGGTGGGGTTCCTGAGCGACGAATCAGGCGTCCCTCTGCAGAGGAGGGCTGGCACACATCTTCACTGAAAAAGAACCCCGGATGAAAAATTATTCCGCGTGGGCGTTTAGATATCACCTGCCGCGTAGAGAGCAATTTTACTGACTGTCAGTATAGGTAAACAGTGCAGGTGTGGCAAGGCTAAAGTCGTTTGGCCTTCGCTTCGTTTGCCGAGCCGAGAAAGTTACACAAAAAGTTGTCGGAACTTGGTTTTCCCCTTCTGACGTGTTAGGATTATTTTCGTTTTTGGTTACGCTAACTTATCTCCTCTCTGAAAAGGCTTTAATCGATCCATGAAGTCCATACCGTTTACGGGTGTTCGTCGGTTCAGTACCGGTTTTTTCTCATTGTTGCACGCCTTTCGTTTTCTTGGAGCAAATCCCTCGCTCCTCAAATATGTGGCGATTCCGTTTGTAATCAATGTTGTGGTGTTTTCGGCAACGTTGTACTGGGGCGTTGATCTGTTCAACGGGATGGTTGGTCAGTATCTTGGCCCTCAGGATGCCTGGTACTGGCAAATTGTAGCGGTTGTTGTCAAAGTCATTGCTGGTTTATTGACGGCGGTGATTGTGTTTTTTACCTTTACCGTGGTGGGTAACCTGATCGCGTCACCATTTAACGACATCCTCTCTGAACGCACCGAAGAAATTTTAACCGACCAGCCGAACAACGAGCCCTTTTCGTTGAAAATGTTCATGGTGGATCTGTGGCGTGTCCTCAGGGATGAACTGCGCAAAATGTCAATTTTTGTCGCCCTGATGATCTTTTTGTTGCTGTTCAATATGATCCCTGTTGTTGGCTCACCGGTGTACGCGTTTTGTTCTGTGGCCCTGACGCTGTTTTTTCTGGTGGTAGAATACACCGGTTTTGTCTTTGGCCGCAAACATCTGGGGTTTGCTGATCAGAAACGTTTTATCAAAGGAAATTTCATGGCCTCCGTTGGTTTCGGTTTGGCTGTGATGTGTATGTTAATGATTCCGTTTGTGCAGTTTGTGACGATTCCTATTGCCGTGATTGCCGCAACCCGTTTGTGTTGTTTGTGTGATCCTGAAGCTGAATTGTCAGGCCGTTAACTTTCTTCTTACCCTAAAGGAGTATTTATTCATGGGCGCACCGGGAACAACGAAATTTCAGATCGATTTACGCAGACATTTACGAGAACGTAAGGTCGAACGTCGGCTTCGTGAGGTGATCTGCGAAATTGCTGAAGCTTCCAAATATATTATCAACTCAATTCGTACCGGTGACCTGGGTGTAGCGGGTACGTCCAACCTTTACGGTGAAGAACAGCTGGCACTGGATGTTTTGTCTGATCGTATCTTGCAGAAGCGTTTGAAAAATTCCGGTGTTGTGTCCAATGTTGTTTCTGAAGAAAACAACGAAATTATCAACTTCGAGTGTACCAATAAAGTGTGCTATTCGGTGGCCTATGATCCTCTTGATGGATCGTCGCTGGTGGATGTTAACTTGGCTGTTGGAACAATTCTCTCCATCTACCAAGGCGACGATATTCTGCAGCCGGGGCGTAATCAAGCGGCCGCCATGTATATCCTCTATGGGCCGCGGACAACATTGGTCTACTCGACCGGAGACGGTGTTCATGAATTTGCCATGAACCAGTTGATGGAATATACCCTGGTCAAAGAGAATGTGACTATCGACAAGGTGGGCGGAATTTATTCGCCGGGCGGTCAGCGCAACCTTTATACCTCGGGAACCGAAGCTTTTGTGCGCTCCCTGGAGGAAAAAGGCCATAAACTACGCTATAGCGGGGGATTCGTTCCCGACATCAATCAGATCCTGATGAAGGGGCGCGGTATTTTTATGTATCCGCATCTTCAGGGACGCCCGGACGGTAAGTTGCGCCTGTTGTATGAGCTGAATCCGATGGCGTTTCTGATCGAGCAGGCTGGTGGTGCGGCTTCAACCGGGCGTGGGCCGATTCTTGATATCGACCCGGAGGGGATTGACGATTGCTCTCCGGTGTTTATCGGATGCCGCGAAGATGTTGCACTGGCTGAATCGTTCATTGCCCAAGAATAGTGCGTTAGCACGCGCGATGATTTACCATGTAAAAAAACCGATGTGGTCAACCCGCATCGGTTTTTTTATGCAGTTTAAGGCCGAACGTCAGGGCTTTAGCCCGAATTTCTCACCACTGTTTTTTGAGGCGTGATTTTCGCGAAAATCACGCTTATTGTTCTGTCCAATAGTCAAATTGGCTCTTCCTGTGGAATGCAGTCTCCATCAATGACTCAAATGGGTCGGCGTTGAGCAATATGTTTATGAAAAAAGGCGCACCTCTCCCAGGTTTCGTTTTTTACTTCTCTTGATTTTGTCTGACTATTCCCCTTGGCCTTAACAGCGTATCGGTATTTTTTGAAGATTCCCCAAAACTTGGCGCAGCAAGTCCGCATAGGGATAGCTTTCTGAAAATGACAGCCAGATCTTGCGCACGCTGATTTTGATCCGGGTGCCAATCTTCAGTAATTTCAGACGGATTGTTTCGCTCTGTGCTTTGGCCAATTCCGTTTCTTTTAATCCGATGCGCCGCAGGGTTTGTAACAGAACATAGGCAAAGCTGGAAAAATACAGGCGCAATTGGTTGGCACGCATTTCATGACAGGACGTCCGGTCGGCAAGCAGGGCCAGTTGTTGTTCCTTGATCCGATTTTCCATGTCGCCGCGGGCGCAGTAAATGTCTTCATACAAGCTGCGGGCATCCGCTTTTTCCTCGCTCAGTGTCGTTACGACAAAGCGGGGATTTTCTCCCTTGGACAAATATTCCGCTTTGCCCACAACGCGCCTGGACCGGCTCCAGCTATTGCGGGTCTGGTAGTGAAAGTCTTTGAATACCCGTGCGGCTTTTTCTGTCTGCTCATGCTCTTGTTTCGCCTGTTCCATCTCCTCTTCTAGCAGTGTCTTCAAGCGAGAGTTTTTCGCCAATCCCAAGACATAGTCCACGCGGTTTTCTTCGTGCTCGCACCAAGTCATAATCTCGTCGCGACAAAAACCACTGTCTCCACGCACAACGATGCGAACATCCGGCCATGATTGGCGAATGCGTCGGACAATGCGTTCCAGTTCTTCTTTTGTTCCGGCGGCACCATCCTGATCCGCCGTACGCAAGCGGGCGCACAACAGCTGTTCCCCACAAAAAATATACAGCGGCAAATAGCAGTAGCTTCGATAATAGCCATGATAAAAACGCCCCTGCTGAGTACCGTGGATTAGATCATCTGTAGCGTCTACATCCAAGACGATCTCTTCTGGAACTTCACTGAATGACTTCTGAAAGAAATCAATCAAAAGCTCGTCCATAGCGTCACTATCGGCGACAATCTTCTTGTAGCGCGATGAACTTGAGCCCGTCGCAGGCGTCAGTTCAAGACGGTTGAGAGTGCTTTTCCCGGCTCCCATTTTTCCATTGGACTTACCACTTAAAACACTGAGCAAGGCATCATGGCGCAAAACATCATGGTCGTTGAGGTCTTCGTAGCCTAATGCCAGCGCCATGATGCGCTGGCTAATCAAGGATTCGAGGCTGTGGGTAATCATCTCTGGATTGCGATAGTCCGTGAAGCATTGACTCAAACGACGCAATATGCCGGTGCGTTTTTCGACCTCTCGAAGAAGGATGGCACCGCCATCGGAACTGATCTTGATGCCATCGAATTGACCAATGATTTTACGCCGACCAAAGCTATGAAACTCAAGTTGCTCTGTGTTACACTCTGTTTTCATAAGGCTGTTCCTTTCGCGCTATGTAAGTGATTGGTCTCACTACATTTATGCCACGAAATACAGCCTTATTCTATTTATTGGTGAGAAATTCGGGTTAGCCGTGGTTGAATGATGTTTGTCGTTGCATTCGCTTATGGCAAACAGCATGCCGAGAGTCGATGTAAGCCTCAGAGCCCTCGCTTTGGTCGATGGCGTCTATTCTGTCTCGAAAGGGTGATTAACGGACTGTTGAAAACAATCTGACCAGCCCATGGATGAACGAGTAAAATCTCGTGCTCTGACAACACGAAATCTTCGGGTCTGGCTTCGCCTCGCACCATTCCCACTGCGTTGAAAAATCTTGAAGTGGAGTGGCCACTTCGGCGATTTCGCGCCTTGTGTGAATGGCACGATGCTGTGCCATTCACTCGAATTTTTAGCATTGACAGAGCACTAGCCCGAATTTCTCACCACTGTTTTTTGAGGCGTGATTTTCGCGAAAATCACGCCTATTGTTCTGTCCAATAGTCAAATTGGCTCTTCCTGTGGAATGCAGTCTCCATCAATGACTCAAATGGGTCGGCGTTGAGCAATATGTTTATGAAAAAAGGCGCACCTCTCCCAGGTTTCGTTTTTTTCTCCTCTTGATTTTGTCTGACTATTCCCCTTGGCCTTAACAGCGTATCGGTATTTTTTGAAGATTCCCCAAAACTTGGCGCAGCAAGTCCGCATAGGGATAGCTTTCTGAAAATGACAGCCAGATCTTGCGCACGCTGATTTTGATCCGGGTGCCAATCTTCAGTAATTTCAGACGGATTGTTTCGCTCTGTGCTTTGGCCAATTCCGTTTCTTTTAATCCGATGCGCCGCAGAGTTTGTAACAGAACATAGGCAAAGCTGGAAAAATACAGGCGCAATTGGTTGGCACGCATTTCATGACAGGACGTCCGGTCGGCAAACAGGGCCAGTTGTTGTTCCTTGATCCGATTTTCCATGTCGCCGCGGGCGCAGTAAATGTCTTCATACAAGCTGCGGGCATCCGCTTTTTCCTCGCTCAGTGTCGTTACGACAAAGCGGGGATTTTCTCCCTTGGACAAATATTCCGCTTTGCCCACAACGCGCCTGGACCGGCTCCAGCTATTGCGGGTCTGGTAGTGAAAGTCTTTGAATACCCGTGCGGCTTTTTCTGTCTGCTCATGCTCTTGTTTCGCCTGTTCCATCTCCTCTTCTATCAGTGTCTTCAAGCGAGAGTTTTTCGCCAATCCCAAGACATAGTCCACGCGGTTTTCTTCGTGCTCGCACCAAGTCATAATCTCGTCGCGACAAAAACCACTGTCTCCACGCACAACGATGCGAACATCCGGCCATGATTGGCGAATGCGTCGGACAATGCGTTCCAGTTCTTCTTTTGTTCCGGCGGCACCATCCTGATCCGCCGTACGCAAGCGGGCGCACAACAGCTGTTCCCCACAAAAAATATACAGCGGCAAATAGCAGTAGCTTCGATAATAGCCATGATAAAAACGCCCCTGCTGAGTACCGTGGATTAGATCATCTGTAGCGTCTACATCCAAGACAATCTCTTCTGGAACTTCACTGAATGACTTCTGAAAGAAATCAATCAAAAGCTCGTCCATAGCGTCACTATTGGCGACAATCTTCTTGTAGCGCGATGAACTTGAGCCCGTCGCAGGTGTCAGTTCAAGACGGTTGAGAGTGCTTTTCCCGGCTCCCATTTTTCCATTGGACTTACCACTTAAAACACTGAGCAAGGCATCATGGCGCAAAACATCATGGTCGTTGAGGTCTTCGTAGCCTAATGCCAGCGCCATGATGCGCTGGCTAATCAAGGATTCGAGGCTGTGGGTAATCATCTCTGGATTGCGATAGTCCGTGAAGCATTGACTCAAACGACGCAATATGCCGGTGCGTTTTTCGACCTCTCGAAGAAGGATGCCACCGCCATCGGAACTGATCTTGATGCCATCGAATTGACCAATAATTTCACGCCGACCAAAGCTATGAAACTCAAGTTGCTCTGTGTTACACTCTGTTTTCATAAGGCTGTTCCTTTCGCGCTATGTAAGTGATTGGTCTCACTACATTTATGCCACGAAATACAGCCTTATTCTATTTATTGGTGAGAAATTCGGGCTAGACATAATGGCTGACAGTTAGAAACAAAAAAGGACCTGCCCCTTGCAAACGTGGGTTATGTTGAAATTTTAATAACCCCAACACAGAGCCAAAACCAAGGAGGCAGGTCTTGAAAAATTCTAGCATGTTTATCGGATTGGACGTCCATAAAAAATCTATTGAGATAGCCATTGCCGAGGACGGTCGCACTGGCGAAGTTCGCCGATACGGTGAAATTGCCGGTGACTTGTCTGCTCTGGACAAGGTGGTTAGGAAACTTATTTCAAAAGGAGCTGAACTGCACTTTGTCTACGAAGCCGGTCCTTGCGGCTATGAGATTTACCGCCACCTGACAGCTCAGGGATTCGATTGCCAGGTGGTGGCCCCCTCAAAGATTCCAAGGAAAAGCGGCGAGCGGATAAAAAATGACCGCCGGGATGCGCAGATGCTTGCCCGCCTGCATCGGGCCGGTGAACTGTCCGGCGTCTTTGTCCCTGCGGCGGAAGATGAAGCGATGCGGGATCTCACCCGCTCGAGAGAAGATGCCAAAATAACGCAGAAAAAAGCCAAGCAGCGCATTCTGGCTTTCCTGCTTCGGCATGGGTTCAGATACAACGGACGAACTCCTTGGAGTCAGGCCCATATGCGGTGGATCGCTGAGATTAAAATGCCCCATCCCGCTCAGCAAATCGCTCTTCAGGAATATGTCGACACATTAACTGAGAGCACGTGCCGGGTGAAACGCCTTACGGATCAGATTCAGCAACTTTTGCCGCAATGGCGTATGTTTGAGGTCACCAAGGCCTATCAGTCACTACGCGGTGTCTCTTTAATTGTTGCTGCGACCACAGTTGCGGAAATCGGCGACCTGACACGTTTTGATAGTCCCGTTGAACTGATGTCCTATCTTGGTCTGGTTCCATCGGAACACTCCAGTGGCGAGAAGACGAAACGAGGCGCCATCACCAAGACAGGTAATGGCCATGTGCGCCGGGTTCTTGTGGAAGCAGCCTGGGCTTACCGCCTTCCTGCCCGCATCAGTCGGGTGTTACATAAACGCCAAGAAGGTTTATCACAAGAGATTTGCGCTATTTCCTGGAAAGCCCAACTCCGGCTCTGTGCCCGCTACAAATACATGCTGGAACGGGGAAAATGCAAGCAGGTGATTGTAACGGCCATCGCCCGGGAACTCTGTGCCTTCATGTGGGCCATCGCCCATGAGGTTGACATTCCGGAAGTGGTATAACAAAGGTCAGAAAAAACACTCCAAAATAGGCAGGAGAAAGCATAACGCACAAGAACATACATTCCATGGCAGTTGAAGGGGCGCAACCACGGTCAGGAGAATCCTCGTGAGCACTATTGGATAAGGCCTTTGGCCGAACTCACGATACTAGACAGAGGCAGCTCCGCGACGAAGACAAGTCTGGCGGTATCCAACCCGCGAATATCAGTCTGATGAGCCGTCGCAACAACGGTTCCGCCCCTGCAAGTGCCATGGAACATAAACAGAATAAAACCGCTGAATCAGTTGGGCAGGCAAAGAATATTCTTCTTGACAACTGTCAGCCATATCAGTGCTCTGTCAATGCTAAAAATTCGGATAGATAGTGTCGATATGTCCTTCAAGTTTTTTTTGAAGGAGAAACCATGGTCAAAAAATATATCGTCCGCCTGTCGGATCAAGAACGTCAACACTTAGAGGAAATCGTCAAGCGTCTAAAAGGGTCGTCACAGAAGGTACGGCGAGCCAACATTCTTCTTAAAGCGAATGTAGACGGAGCCAATTGGAACGATGCCAAAATCGCCGAAGCCCTGTCTTGCCGTACCCGCACAGTTGAAAATCTCAGAAAAAGATTTGTTCTGGAGGGCTTTGATTCAGTGCTGAATCGTAAAAAACGCGAAACACCTCCCATTGCAAAGAAACTTGACGGGAAACAGGAAGCTGAAATCATCGCGTTACGTTTGGGGCCGGCTCCCAGCGGCTTTGCCAACTGGTCGTTACGCCTTTTAGCTGAGCGCGTCGTGGAGCTTGGAATCGTTGAATCGATCAGCCATGAAACGTTACGCAGAACGTTAAAAAGGGGGGCATGACACCGCGTAAAATACAATACTGGGTCATCCCGCCACATGTTGATGCTGAGTTTACGGCCGCGATGGAGGATGTCCTCGATGTTTATGCCCAGCCCTACGATGAGATCTGTATGGATGAACAGCCTGTTCAATTGACCCGGGAAACACGCACACCGATTGCCGCGACCAAAGAGCATCCGCGACGCGTGGATTATGAATATGAACGGGCCGGAACTGCCTGTATTTTCATGTTTACAGAGCCATTATCCGGTTGGCGTAACGTGACGGCTCGTCCGCATCGAACCAAAGTCGACTGGGCTTTGGAAATGGAAGAGCTGCTGCGAACGCGCTATGCCAAAGCCCGGAAGGTTATTGTGGTGTGTGATAACCTCAACACCCATACACGCGGAGCATTTTATGAAGCTTTTGAACCCGAAAAAGCCCGCGAACTGGTAAAACGCGTCGAGTTTCACTATACACCCAAACATGGCAGCTGGTTGAATATCGCGGAGAACGAACTGAGTTCAATGACTCGCCAGTGTCTGTCGGGACGCAGAATCGAAAGCATAGAGATGCTACGCAAAGAAACTGCGGCTTGGGCCAGCGCAAGCAACAAGAAACAACGCGGCGTTGACTGGCAGTTTACAATTGACAACGCTCGCAACAAATTGAAGTCGCTCTACCCGAAAATTAAGATGTGACACAGCACTAGTGCCATTATCAATATCCTGTTAATCCTGATATTGACAACGGCACAGCGCCAGTTGCTGGCCGAGAAAGGTGCTGAACAGTTCAACCAGCCGGTAGCCCCAGGCATTAAAATGTTGACGGCCACTGTGACTGGTCGTAATCACCCCACACAGGTGCTCTGTAACCATTAAGGGAACGCTGATGATGGAGGTCTCGGTTTCTAATTGGTTCGGACCGAGGTTGAGGGTGGTACAATCATCACAATCCTGCATGGTGCCTTTTTCCAACGTTGTGCGGATGAATAGATCTTCAATGTGGGTGGCATTGCACCGTTTTGGGATCCCCTCGCAATCTATGGCAAGCACGGTTCCCAGCGGGGCGTTTTCCAGCAGGGAGATTTCCAGCAGGGAGATTTCTTGTGGCGGCAGGGTATAAATGCAGCAGCGGGTGGCCTTGATGGAGTGGTGCAAAATCTCCAGGGCATGTTCCAGCAAAACGTGTTCTGTCAGGCGGTGAGCCGGCAATTCACCCAGACGTTGCAGGGTGGATAACGACTCAAGCAGGTCATCAAAATTATCCGACAGATTAAGAATAATATCTGAAAATGGGTACTTATTACTCATCATGTCCTCCGCAGCCGGTAATGAGTTGAGCCATCTCGTGTAGCGCTTCAAGCTGATCACGCGTATCGGAATAGACTTTTTGGACATGATCCATGCTGATCACCGTTTCCGGGATCACCAGACTGGAAAATGGATCGCTTTGTTCGTGGTAGAGCGTGTCCGAGAGCTGGGAACTGATCCAGATCAATTGGGCCAACGGCGTGGCCTTTTCAAGGTCATCATCACACGTCAGACCGTTTAAGGCTTCAACAATGGGGTGGGGCAGGTCCCAGGCTTCCGCCAGCAGGTTCGCGCTCTGATGGTGGTTAATGCTGAGCTGGTTGTGGATGCGTTCACTCAAGCGGCCCTGACTGGAGGCAAAGACTTTTTCCATCTCAAGAGGAAAGCAGTGTACCAGTGCCTGCAGACCAAGGTTGTGCAGCAAGCCTGCCGTGTATGCTGTGGCCGGAGCCGGTTTTTCGCGAATAAGCAGGAAATGGGACAGGCTTTGCGCCATGCCAGCTGTGGTGACGGCATTAAACCAGTAACGATGGCAATTAAACAGACGACTTTGCTGAACATCGAAGTTGCCGCTTAATGCCATGGCCAGAGACAGACTGCGGGTTATTGCCAGTCCGAGAACGCGAATGATCGCTTCACGCACTGTGGTAATTTCACCGCGTTGTCCATAGTAGGCTGAGTTGGCACAGCGCAGGATTCGTGCGGTAATTGCCGGACTTTTATTGATGATGCTGACCAGGTCGATCAAATCAACCTGCTCATCCGAGACGATTTGGATGATTTCTCGGCACAGACCGCTCGGTGGCGGCAGTTGCTTAATTTTACGGATGCTGTCGATAACGGAACAATTCATAAGCGCTTCACAAATCCTCAATTCATTGTGCTCTGCCAACGCTAATAATTAGTAGGGTGGACAGGGCACATACATGTGTTCGTATCAGTTGTTCGCAAGAAACTCAGCAATCTTCTCAGTCAGGCCGTCCACGTCCAGGCCGTGCAGCTTTAACAGCTCGTCGTGGCTTCCCTGTTGGAT
The DNA here is from genome assembly GCF_963678835.1 of uncultured Desulfuromonas sp. NCBI lineage: Bacteria > Pseudomonadati > Thermodesulfobacteriota > Desulfuromonadia > Desulfuromonadales > Desulfuromonadaceae > Desulfuromonas > uncultured Desulfuromonas sp. The sequence goes on along the minus strand of NZ_OY787469.1, from coordinate 2,989,175 downwards.
AAATTCATCGGGTAAGCCCAGGCGCATAACACGCGGATAGAGGCGGTTTTGTTCCATCAGTTCCATCACCGCGCTGCCAAAACCTCCGGCAAGAACATTTTCCTCCAGCGTAATGATGATGCCGGTACGACGCGCTTCCGCCGTCAATAGTTCCTGATCCAATGGTTTGAGGAACCGGGCATCAATAACGGCAATTTCAATCCCTTTTTCAGACAGTTTAGCCGCAACATCCATGGCTGTCTCGGCAAAGGTCCCGATGCTGATTAACGAGGCTGCCTGGCCTTCGCGCAGCTTTTCCCCCTTACCGATGGTCAGTGGAGTGAACTCATTGGTGTTCAGCAAGCCTAAACTGTTGCCGCGCGGATAGCGATAAACAAATGGTCCGTCGCTGGTGGTGGCGGCAAGCATGGCACGCTTCAGCTCCAATTCGTCGCGTGGTACGGCAACTGTCAGGTTGGGAATATGGCGCAGATAGGACAGGTCAAAGACGCCGTGGTGCGTCGGGCCGTCGGCTCCGACCAGTCCTCCACGATCCAAGGCAAATGTGACAGGCAGGTTTTGCAAACAGACGTCGTGCAAAACGTTGTCATAGGCTCGCTGCAGAAATGTTGAATAAATCGCAACGACCGGACGCAGGTTTTCACAGGCCATGCCGGCGGCGAGGGTGACCGCATGTTGTTCGGCAATGCCGACATCGAAAAAACGCTTGGGAAAACGTTCGGCAAAGGAAACCAGACCTGTGCCGGTACACATGGCAGCGGTAATGGCGACCAGGCGCGAATCTTTTTCCGCCAGTTGACAGAGATAATCACCGAAAATAGAGGTATAACTAGGCGGTGAACCGGCTGTGGTTTTCACTTTTCCGCTGGCTTTGTCAAATGGTCCGACCCCGTGGAACAGGGCAGGATTGTCTTCAGCCGGTTGGTAGCCTTTGCCTTTGCGGGTCACGACGTGGATCAATGACGGACCATCAAGGCGCGAAACATTTTGCAGCGTTTCAATCAGTTCATCCATGGAATGGCCGTCAATCGGACCGACATATTCAATGCCAAAGGCTTCAAACAGCATCCCTGGAGTGACAAACGCCTTAAAAGAGTCTTCGGTGCGTTTGGCCAGTTGAACCAGATCTTTGCCGAAGCGCGGCACACTTTTGAGGAAGATTTCAGTTTCCCGTTTGAAACGGACAAACAGCCGTGACGTCATCTTACGACTAAGGAATGAGGACAAAGCGCCGACATTAGGCGAAATCGACATCTCATTGTCGTTGAGAATGATGATCATGTTGCGGTCAAGGTGACCGGCATGGTTGAGGGCTTCAAAGGCGAGTCCGGCGGTCAGTGACCCGTCGCCGATTACCGCAACCACTTTATTGTTGAGCTCTTTGCAGTCGCGGCCAACCGCCATACCCAAAGCGGCAGAAATCGAGGTGCTTGAGTGGCCGACATCAAAGCAGTCATGGGGACTTTCCTTGCGTTTGGGAAAGCCGCTGATGCCGTCAAGTTGACGCAGGGTGTTAAACAGATTTAACCGGCCGGTCAACAGCTTATGGGCATAGGCCTGATGGCCGACATCCCAGATGATTTTGTCACGCGGTGAGTTCATCACGTAGTGCAGGGCAATGGTCAGTTCGACAATGCCCAATGAGCTGGCCAGGTGCCCACCGGTATGGGAGACCGTATTGATAATTTCATCGCGTAGTTCCTGAGCCAGGACAGTCAACTCATTGAGAGAGAAATCCTTCAGGTCCGCCGGTGTTTCCAAGTTTTCAAGTAAACGACTCATAAGTTGTGTATTGTTTTTCTCAACGCTACGACGAGCGATGAATAATATAATGCGAGATTTGTCGCAAAGGTTCTGCCGCATCTCCGAGCGGCTCCAGCGCTTTCAGGGCCTGTTGGTGCAGTTCAGTCGTCCGACGGATTGATTCGCTTAAACCGAGAACCGCCGGATAAGTGGCTTTGCCACGTTCCTGGTCACTGCCGATATCTTTACCGAGCTGTTCCTGGTCGCCGGTGATATCGAGAATATCGTCGGCGATCTGAAATGCAAGTCCGGCCAGTTTGCCGAAACGACTCAACGCTTCATAGTGTTCGGTATCCGCACCACCGAGCAGGGCTCCGGCGCGGATAGAGGCGAGGATCAAGGCGCCGGTTTTATGGGCGTGAATATAGTCCACCGTGGCCAGATCCGGTTGATCCATCCCTTCCGCTTCCATGTCGACGATCTGGCCGCCGACCATTCCAGCGGCTCCAGCGGCACGGGCTATCAGCTGAATCACTTCTCGGCGGGTTCGGTCATTGATTTGTGCTGCTTGAGATGAGGCTGATAGCACAACAAAGGCTTCAGTCAACAGGGCGTCACCGGCGAGGATCGCTGTTGCCTCCCCAAATACTTTATGGTTGGTCGGCTGTCCGCGGCGCAGGTCATCGTCATCCATGGCTGGCAGATCGTCATGAATCAGCGAATAGGTATGGATCATCTCCATGGCGCAGGCTGCAGGCAATACACTTTCGACATCACCACCAACGGCTTCACACGCGGCCATCATCAGGATGGGGCGCAGTCGCTTGCCTCCGGCGAAAACCGAATAATGCATGGCTTCGTGCAGTTGGGTGGGGTGCTGTTGTTTTGGCGGCAGAGTTTGCGCCAACGCCAGTTCAACGCGTTGCCGTTGGCTGCTAAGATAGTTTTTTAGGTCCATGAGTGCGTCCGTTATTGCTGGTGCTGTGTTACAGGTCCAGAGTTTCCGTTGTCAGCTGTTGATTCTGGTCCCGAGTCAGTTGTTCAATTTTAAGTCGGGCACCCTTCAGGGCTTTTTGGCACCTCTGGATGTTTTTTACGCCGGTTTCAAAATGCTTGAGCGCCTCGTCTATCGGCAGATCATCCTGCTCGAGGTGTTCGACGCAGGTTTCCAGGGTTTTGATGGCATCTTCAAAAGAAGGGGGCTTGGCCATGATATTCCTCTTCGCCATGTGGATTTGGCTCGTGTCCCGTGGATTGCTGCGAAATGGCGTCATCCAGCGGCTGATTTATGTTTACGCTAAACAACCAATTATGGCCGTTTCACTGCAGTGAGTCAAGACGGATCGACGGGATAAACGGTGTCGATGGTTGCCTCGGCGGATCCTTGGTGGAATTGTAGAGAAACCCGTTGTCCAACCTGCAATTGGCTGGCATGACGCACTAGAGCAGGCGGAGTCTCTTCAGTGGCCACAATACTGAATCCGCGCTTCATGGTGTTAAGGGGACTGAGAGCGTGAAGACGCCCGGCAAGCTGCTGTAGTTGATGCTGACAGCGTTCCAGATCGTGATCAATTGCCTGATGGAGGCGATGCGACAGCTCATTGCAGCGTTGTTGCTGTTGCTGTAGCCGTGCCTGTGGGCTGCGCAAGCGTTTGCGGAACGCTTCCAAACGCTGCTGTTTGAGGGACAGTTGGCGGTCGATTGCCGTGTTGAGGCGGATGTCCAGTTGGTCCAGGTGCTGCTCAAGTTCCTGTCGATTTTTAACCACCAGCTCGGCGGCGGCACTGGGGGTAGGTGCTCTGAGGTCAGCAACAAAGTCAGCAATGGTGTAGTCGGTTTCATGGCCCACCGCTGAGATGACCGGTGCTGTTGAAGCGAAGATCGCCCGCGCCACCTCTTCGTTATTGAATGCCTGCAAATCTTCCAGAGAGCCACCACCTCGCCCGACAATAATCGCTTCACATTGGCCGTATTGATTGAGTTCCTCTAACGCCATGACAATCTGCTGTGCTGCCAGATCACCCTGAACCAGAACGGGGCGCAACACAACCCGCAACCCGTGAGCGCGGCGCTGCAGGATGTTGAGAATATCGTGAATGGCCGCCCCAGTTGCAGAGGTGATGACGCCGATACATTGCGGGTGTGGCGGCAGGGTTTGTTTGTGCTCCAAGGCAAACAACCCCTCGCCATCAAGTTTCTTTTTCAGTTGTTCAAAAGCCAGCTGCAGGCCGCCATACCCTTCGGCTTCCATGCTGTCGCAAATCAGCTGAATATCCCCACGGGCTTCATAAAGGGAGATACGGCCACTACAGATTACCTGTTGGCCATGCTCGGGTTGAAACGGAACCTGACGGTTGGCGCTACGAAACATCACGCTGCGGATCTGCCCTTTTTCATCTTTGAGGGTAAAATACCAGTGTCCTGAGCCAGGGCGTGACAGGTTGGAGATCTCGCCACGAACACGCACCTGAACAAAATTGTCCTCCAGGGTTTCGCGGATCAGTTCGTTGAGCTGGCCGATGGTGAGGATGGGCGGGGCTTCAGTAAACATGGGGTGCTCTTTTCAACGGGTCACAAAAAAAGAAAAATGACGTTTTTGCTAAAGGTTTTCTGTGTTTTTAGGGCAATCATGTTTTTTAAAAACACGTTTAGCGATGAACTTCCAGACCGTCAGAGTTCTTGACGGTGTTGGCCACAGGCGGATCGACAAGCTGGCTGATCGGCACGATTTCAACATCAAAGCGTTGTTGGTCGGCAATAAACTGCTGCAACGCCTGAATTGTTTGCGGGTACGGGTGACAGATGGCAATGGCACTGCCGTGACGATGAGCCAGGGTGACCAAGCGATCGAGTTGAGAAAGAATCGGTTCGACCTGACGTACGTTATCGAGAAAAACATCGCGCAAAGCGCAGCTCAGTCCGAGTTGTTGCGCTTGCTGATAAGCGACAGAGTCTTTGCTGGTCAGACTGTCAACAAAGAATAACCCAGCTTGTTTAAGGGCCAGCAGCACCGGGCGCAATTTGTCGGCATGTTGGGTAAACTTAGAACCCATGTGGTTGTTACCGCCAATCGCATAGGGCAGGGCGGCAATGATGTCGTCAATCTGCCGTTCAATCTGGGCGTCGGACTGATGAACAAAGAGTCCCAATGGTCCCGGGTCGTTTTTCGGGTAACTGATCGGTTCCATGGGGATGTGGATCAAAATTTCGCTGTGTTGCTGGTGGGCCAGTTTCATAATCTCCGTCGAATGGGCTTCGCCGGGAATGATGGCCAGGGCCAGCGGCATCCGCAATTGCAGAGCGTGAAGTGCGGCTTTGCGGTTGATGCCGATATCATCCATGATGATTGCCACTTTGGGGATATGATCCGAAGGGGTGATCTGTGGCGGCTGCGGTTTGGCCACTTCCGCAGGATATTCTTCCATTGGATAGGTGATGACCGGCGGCTGCGTCGGCTTTGGATCGGGGAGCGACCAGCGGGTGATGATATAGCCGCCGACAATTAACAGCATCAGCAGAAATATCAGCGCCGTCAATGGGTGGCTGAGCCAGGACAGGCGATTGTTTCGGCTTTTTTTGGCAGCTGTTTTCTTTTTTGTCGACGTTTTTTTAGCCTTCTTCTGGGTCATGAGGCGGCGTGCCCCCCGTCAACCGGACAGGGTTGCAAGTGTTTCATTTGTTGCCAGCCACGCAGCAAATCCAACGCTCTGAGCAGTTGGAAGTCCGATTCTATTTTATCTTCACCAGCCATGTCCTGTTTGGGGGGACTTTGCGGACTTGGCGGTTCCAGATGGTTGTTAAGGTCTTTTTCCTTGGTGAGTTCATGGGGGGTGGTCTTTTTCCACACCGCCTGCTCAACGCTCACATCCGGGACAATTCCCCGTGCCTGTATCGAGGTGCCATTGGGCGTGTAATAGTACGCTGTGGTCAAACGGAGTCCGGAGTGATCGGTGAGAGGGATAATGCTTTGCACTGATCCCTTACCGAAGCTGCCGGTGCCGAGGATGACGGCGCGTTTGTGGTCCTGCAGGGCACCGGCAACGATTTCCGAAGCACTGGCACTGCCTTCATTGATGAGCACGACAATCGGGTAGCCGGGCTGGGTATCGGCTGCTGTCGCATTGTAGGTGAAATTGTCGGTTTTACGCCGCCCTTCGGTGGAAACAATTTTTCCTGAGCTTAAAAACAGATCACACACCTGCACAGCTTGGTCGAGCAGGCCGCCGGGATTGTTGCGCAGGTCGATAAGCAGTCCCTGTAGCGGAGTGTCGGCTTCTTCGTGTAACGCTTTGAGGGCGTCTTTAAATTCTCGTGCTGTTCGTTGTTGAAACTGACTGACGCGGACGTAGCCGATGGCGGGCTCAAAAAGGCGCTGACGGATGCTGTCAACACGGATGGTTTCACGCGTCAGAGTGAAGGTTCGTGGCGCTGTTTCGCCATGGCGCATGATCCCCAGGGTGATTTCGCTGCCGCGCGGCCCGCGCATCTGGTTGATGGCGTCCATGATCGACATGTCTTTGGTCAAGGTGCCGTCGATTTCGATGATAATATCACCGGCGCGAATTCCGGCACGGTCGGCCGGTGTGTCGGCGATGGGGGAAATCACCGTGATCAGGTGATCTTTGATGGTGATTTCAACACCGAGACCGTTGAACTCGCCCATGGTTTCAATCTGCATCTCCTCAAACATTTTTGGCGGCATGTACGCAGAATGAGGGTCCAGCTCACTAAGCATTCCCTTGATCGCTCCTGACATGAGTTCATCCATGGCGGGCTGCTCGACATAGTTCTTTTGAATCAGGGTCAGAACATCAATGAACTGGTCGAGGTGTTCATACGCACTGAGCTGCTCAGTGGTTTCATTGCCGGGAGCGGAGGGAGCGGCCTGAGCGGAGACACAGACCGGAGCCGTCAGAAAAAGGCACAGATATAACGATATGATTAAGGGTAATTGCATAAATAATTTATCCATTGCGCGGTCTCAACCAGTCTTTGGGATCAACCGGAGTGCCGCGATGGCGAATTTCTAGATGATAGCTGTCGCGTTGTTCGTAGCCCGAGGTGGCAATGACATCGCCGGCATTGACGATGGTCCCCACGGCATGCTTCAGGTTGATGACTTGAGCATATAAGCTGTAATACTGGCTGCCGTGATCAATGATAATCAGATTTCCGTAGCCTTTAAACGGGGATGAAAAAACAACTTTGCCCGGCCAGATTGCTTTAATCGGCGTGCCTGGAACTGCGGCAATCTCCAGACCGTTACTTTTGTATTTGGTGCCGAAAGTGCGATCTTTGTGGGTGCCGAACCCTTCGCGGACGGCGCCGGATGATGGCCAGGGGATTTTGCCCTTAGCAGAAATAAACGGCTGATTCGTTGGAACAAAGGCCGCATTTTGTTTGTCTTGTTTAAGCTTGCTGACCAGCGCCGACAGGTTTTTCGATCGTTCTTCCAGCTGCGTCAGCCGGTGTTTTAACGCCTGTCGATCACGTTTGATCTGCGTCACCAGTTGCGCTTTACGGGTTTTGTTTTTTTCCAGGGTTTGTTTATGCTGTTGTTTCTCGGCCAGGGCCTGTTCCTGGCGGGTTAATTCATTATGCAGGTTGAGACGCGCTCTTTGCAACTGGCGTGTTTGCTGGCGATAACTGGACAGAAGCTTTTTATCGTGAGCGGCAATGCGGCTGAGGAAATCGAGGTTTTCGGCCAATTGCAGCGGGGTCTCCGTGGAAAAGATCAACCGCAACGAGGTGATATCACCACTTGTGTATAGAGTGCGCAGCCGTTGTTCAACATCCTTCTGGGAACGTTTGAGAATCGATTCGTAGCGGGTGATTTTCTCTTCAAGGCTGGCAATTTTTTCTTTGGCTTCCGCCAATGCTCGGCTGGCGTATCTGACCGCAGCGTCACTGTTGGCCATCTGTTGTTCCAGTTGGTCAAGCTGCTGCAACAGGGTGCGCTCTTTGTGCTTTTTCTCTTTGATTTCGCTGGCGGTTTCAGAAATCTGCTGTTTGACCTGTTGCAGGGTCTCTTTTTTTTTGGCAATTTCATCGCCATGGGCAGAAAATCCGCTCAGCAGTATCACTCCGGTCACGATGTACAGGGTGAAGTGCTTGAACAGAGACTGCGCTGTAATGATCTCTTTAAAGGTCATATCGAGGCCGTTAAATCCGGACAAACTTGCGCAATGGCAGCAAGCTGCCGATAAAACCCAAAAGTAGCCCGATGACAATCACGCCAACCTGTACCGTGACGGGCAGAAAATGGATGTTTTCTGCGGCCGCTGTGGTGAGCAGGGCTGCCAGCCCTTTTTTCAGGAAAAAGTAATACAGCATGTGGCAGCCGCCTAGAGCGAGGATGGCACCGATGGTTCCTTGAAACGCTCCTTCAGCCATAAACGGTGCTTTGATAAAAAAAGGTGTCGCTCCAATGAGCCCCATGATCTCCAACTCGTCACGGCGGGCATAGATGGTTAGCTTTATGGTGTTGGAGATGATAAACAGGGTGGCGAAAATCAGGAACCCTCCGGCCATACTGCCGGTCAGTTGCAGTAGGAAAATAAAGGCATCGTAGCGATCGAGCCATTCTTGACCATAACGGAAGTTATGAAATTCTTTATTGCTTTTAAGTAGGGAGATCAGGCTTTCCGTTCCTTCGCGTGAGCGGGCACTCTCTTTTAAACTGACTTCCAGGGCCGCAGGCAAGATTTCCGGCATCAGCCCTTCGAGCAGATCCTTGTTTTGTCCTAAACGGACCCGAAACCGTTCGAACGCTTCGTGCTGGGAAACGTAGGTAACGGATTCTACTTCCGGATAGGTTTGAATCTCTTCGAGCCACTGTTCCAAAGCACTTTGGCTGGGCACCTGATCAAGATAGACCACCACCTGAATATCGCGGCTCCATTGCTTGGTCAGGTTTTGCACATTGAGAACAATCAGGGTGAAGAACGACAGTAACATTAGAGCAATGGCTACCGTGCCGATCGTTGCGCTGCACAGCAGGGGACTTTGCTTCATGCTGAAGATGGTTCGCTGAATAAAATATCTTAGCCGTTCCATATCATTTTTCCTCCGGCGTCATCGCAGTTGCAACACCGTCCGGTGTGACATCGGAAACAACGTTGCCGGCATGGAGCACGACAGTGCGATGGGGAAACAGCTCCAGCATCTCCTTGTCGTGAGTGGCGATCAGAACGGTTGTCCCGGTTTCGTTGATCCGAGTGAACATCTCCATGATCTCTACGGCAAGTTCATGGTCCAGGTTGCCCGTAGGTTCATCCGCCAGCAGAAGCCGGGGGTTGACAATCATGGCCCTGGCAATGGCAACACGCTGTTGCTCACCGCCGGAGAGTTCCAGTGGTTTGCGCTGGAGTTTGTATTCCAGGCCGACATATTGCAGCATCTGATACACCCGGGTGCTGATCTCGTGGCGCGACAATCCCTGCACCTGCAGGGGCAGGGCGACATTTTCAAAAACGGTGCGGCTGTTGAGCAGTTTAAAGTCCTGAAAGACGAAGCCGATATCGCGGCGCAAATATGAGACGTTGCGTCCGTGCAGACGGGTGGTGTTGCGCTCGCCCATGAGAATCTGACCGCGCGAGGGCTTCTCAGCACAATACAAGAGCCTGAGCAGGGTTGATTTGCCGGCACCGGAAGAGCCTGTGATATAGACAAAATCCCCATCCGGAATTTTCAGACTGATGTCGTGAAGCGCCGGTGCACCGTTCTGGTAAATTTTGCCGATATTAAAAAGCTGGATCATGGTGAGCTTTCTCCACGCGAGTCAAAACTGAATGCGCTCAAATATTTATCACGTTTAACTTGTGAGGTGAAGTCTTGATCTTTCATGAGTGAAATCGTTGTTGCCAATGGTCAAAAATCAGACCTTTTTCTTTGCCAAACGTGCATAGCGATTTTCGCACTTTTTCGGCACTGCGTTGTTGGTCAAGGCGTTGGGGATTTTTGGAAAAGAACAGGTCGGCATAAGCGATGATCTGTTCTTCAACGGTGACTGGAATCATGTCGCGAATTGGAAGACCCAGTTTATTTTGTTTGATTTCTGCGGCAGTCAAACCGACGCCGGTATGACGTTCGCTCACCTCGGCGTGGCGTGGAAGTCCTTCTGCCCGGAGGATTTTGGCCCCTTCGACGCCATGGTGGAGATAAGGGAGTTGACCATAGCAGCCCAAGGCTGGTGCATGCACGCGAAAAATGCCAATATCGTGGAGCAGTGCCGCTTGACGAATAAACTCCACATCAACAGCTTCGCCTTGCCGGCAAAGGTTGTGGGCAATGGAAACGGCTTTTTCGGCGACCTGTTGACTGTGGCGCAACAAGATGTGATGTGCCTTGGTGTGTGATGGGTAGTACGCTGTAATGATCTCAATGGGATCGGTCATGGATTTTTTGTTCTCCTGCTGGCCTTGCATGTGAAAACGGCGAGGGCGGCTTTTTGCTTGCAACCGGACTCCAGCTCTGATTATATGTGGGCAAAGCAAGAATGACTGATTTTACAGGAAGTTTTGCTTTTTTGCGAGAGATATTGCAGTGACGAAAGCCTTTCTTTGCTGCATGTTTGCGAGGTTTTTTATGGCTCAAATTGCTCCGTTTCGGGGTATCTGCTTTAATCCCTCCAGGGGGGACAGCTTGGATCATGTTGTCTCACCTCCCTACGACGTGATTGACTCCACGTTGCAACAGCGTCTATTTGATCGCAGCCCTTACAATATTATCCGTCTCATTCTTGGCGCCTTTCATGATGGTGACGATGATAAAAATAACCGCTACACACGCTCTGCTGCGTTGTTTCAGCAGTGGCGGGATGAACAGATTCTGGTGCGCGATGAGGCGCCGGCAATCTATCTCTACGATCAGCACTATCAGATCGGTGAGCAAGCCATTGTTCGCAAAGGTTTCATTGCTTTGGCCCGTATTGAAGAATTTGCTTCGGGAATGGTCAAGCCCCATGAACAGACCCGGTTTGATTGGTGTCGCGATCGGTTGCAGTTGCTGCGCCATTGCCGGGCCAATTTCAGTCCGGTCTTTTCTCTGTATTCCGACCCTTGTTGTGTCGTAGAGGCTATGACTGGTGGTGTCCGCAAGGAGACTTCTGATCTGGAAGTGCTCGATGACCACGGTGTCCAGCATAAACTGTGGAAGATCCATGATCGTCGTTTGATGACGACCATCAGTGAAGTGTTGGCTGCCAAGCCTCTGTTGATTGCGGATGGTCATCACCGTTATGAAACCGCTTTAAACTATCGTGACGAACAGCGCGAAAAACAAGGGGAATTTAGCGGTAAAGAAACCTTTAACTATGTCTCCATGTATTTTTCCAATATGGAAGATCCCAGTTGTCAGACCGTTGCTCAGCATCGTTTGATTTCAGCGCCGACCTATGACCCTTTCTGGGCGCAGGTGACAACAGTGTTTAATGCCGTTGCTTTGCAGGGAGCCGCCTGGCAGGAGAAAGTGGCTCAGGTGCCGACGCCGGGTGATGGTCGTGACATGGAGGTCCTTTTATATGTCGGCGACGGCAAAGGATATGTCCTGACGTTGAAAAATATTGAGGAGCAGCGCCAATGCAATCGTCATCTGCTGGCTCATGCTCCGTCAGCAACGCATGGTGCAATTTTGTATCGTGCTGTTCTGGAGCAATTGCTGTGTGACGTGGTCAACGAAGGAGACGGGGGAGTTGTCCATCAGGTTGCTGAAGCTTTGACGTGTGTGGATCAGGGCGTGTCCCGCGGTGCCCTTTTGTTCCCAGCTCTGAGTGTGGCAACGGTTCGGGATATTGCCAATGCAGGTGGTAAGATTCCAGAGTGTTCAACGTGCTTTTTCCCTAGTGTCCTGAGTGGTCTGGTGATCAATCCTGTCGTGTCTGGTGAGCAGATCGGCGATTTTCTCTAACAGGGAGTCGGATAGCTGTCCGTCTTTTTTATGCCATTTTCAATTGCAGAAATTATACGCCAGTTGCAGCGCTTTGAACGTCAACCGTTCAGCATTAATGAGTTGCTTGGTGAGCTGAATCTGTCGCGGTCGCTGCGTCGTAAATTAGTGCAGTTTCTCGATTCGCTGGTTGTCGCTGGTCTGATTAAGCATATGCGGCGTGGCCGCTATCGGGTGAACAGACCATTGAAACTGGTTCGTGCCAGCCTGAAACATCAATCGTCCGGCCATGGCGTGTTGACCGATTTCGATGATGGCCATGAACTTTATGTTGCTTCGTTTCGTCTTGGCGGTGCCATGGATGGTGATGAAGTGATGGCTTTGGAGCTGCCGGACTCACGTGGTCGGCGACCTGAAGGGTGGATTGTTGAAGTCGTCAAGCGGTCACGTGAGACACTGTTGGGGGTGTGCGAAAAAAAATCCCGCCAGGGGGACGTGGTTTTTCGTAGCGAACAGGGTGGGTTGACCTTCGATGTTGATGATCGCAGCCGAGATGTGTCTTTGCTTGTGGGGCAGGTTGTTGTCCTGCGCATCGACCGTTATCCGGCCATGCATGAGAACGGACTTGGTCATATCGTTGACGTTCTCGGGGCTGTAGGGAGCCCGGAGGTTGATATCCTCAGTACGGTTCACCGGCTGGGGATCCCCAGCCGTTTTTCAGCGGCAGTCGAGCAGGCTGCAGCTGAGGTTGCCACGGAAGTGCAGGCAAAGGTTGTTGCTGAGCGACCCGATTTGCGTGCGCTGCCATTTGTCACAATTGATGGTGCCGATGCACGTGATTTTGATGATGCGGTATGTCTGTCACACGCAAAAGATGGTCATTGGAAGCTCCATGTCGCCATCGCCGATGTCGACTATTATGTCGCTGAGGGGTCTGCCCTGGATCGTGAAGCGCGCGAGCGGGGAACCAGTGTGTACTTCCCTAGCCGCTGTCTGCCTATGTTGCCGCAGGCGCTCAGCAACGGTATCTGTTCGTTGCAACCTGAAAAAGATCGTCTGGTTGTTGTTGCGGAAATAACCTTTGATGATCTGGGCCGCCGCCTGGATTTTCAGGCGTATCGAGCGACGATCCGCAGTCAGCAACGTCTTGTTTATGAACAGGTTCAGCAGGTTCTTGACGGCAATGACCCTGTAATACCGGTGAACGCTTCTTTGACGGAGATGTTGCACCAAATGCAGCATCTGGCACAGGCGTTACGCCATCGCCGCTTGCATCGTGGTGCCATTGATTTTGATCTGCCGGAAGCGAATGTCCTTTTTGATGAGGCTGGGCGTATTGTGCGTATCGGGCGTCGCAGTCGCCTGGATTCTCATCGTTTGATTGAAGAGTTCATGTTGTGTGCCAATGAAGCTGTGGCCGAATTTATCCTCTCACGGCGCGAGACGGGCATGTTTCGGATTCATGAATCTCCCGATATTCGTTCCATGCAATCATTTCAGCAATTTCTGGCTACACTTAATCTGGGAATCACCCTGGATGATGACGGCATCTCTGCAGGTGAGTTGCGTCGCCTTCTTCATGAAGTCGAAGGTACCAGCCTGGAATTCAGTGTGAATCGTATTCTGTTGCGCAGTATGAAGCAAGCACGTTATGATGCTGAAAATTCAGGTCATTTTGGCTTGGCCAGTGACGCCTACTGCCACTTTACCTCACCGATTCGACGTTACCCGGATCTGCTGGTTCATCGGTTGTTATTGCAGATTCTTGAGGGCAATGCAGCTTGGGAAGCCGACGAACCGTTGTCGCGCCTGGCGGATGCGGCGACTGCGGCTGAGCGGCGTGCCATGGAAGCTGAGCGTGATATTGTCGATTTGCGTAAATGCCAGTTTATGGAAGACAAGATTGGCATGCGCTACAGTGGTTACATCACGTCGGTAAATGCGTTCGGCTTTTTTGTTGAGCTGGATGAATTTTTCGTTGAGGGGCTGGTTCATATCCGCACCTTAGGCGACGATTATTATGTTTTTGACGAAGAGAAGCTGATTTTGGTCGGACAAGCCCGGCGAAAGACTTTTCAGGTCGGCGATACGGTTGAGGTTGAAGTCTGGCAAATCAAATCGGCAGCCCGCGAAATAGATTTTATTCTGCCTGATCTTGACGTGTCGCTACACGTGTCGCGTCGTCGTCGGTTGGGGGAGCGTCGCAAACGGCGACGGTAGTTGGGCGAGTCTTCAGCTGGACGGCTTGTGGCGTCCAAAGGTTGGCGACAGCCGGTCGGTTCGCCGCTGATCCTCTCAGCCGGCCCAGCGGATTTATGCGGTTTTGACCATCACATATATCCATACCGTGCGGGCAAAGAAACGGACAGCTTTGAGTAACAACCTGTGAGTGATTGAGTGTTATGAACGTTATTCGCGATTTATCGGAAATAGAACAGCCCTTCGAGCATGCGGTCGTTACGCTGGGGAATTTTGATGGTGTCCATCTTGGTCATCGGGAAATTTTTCGTTCGGTGTTGCACAGTGCCCGCAAGGAAGGGGGGACCTCTATTGTCTGTACCTTTGAACCTCATCCGTTGAAATTGCTGGCATCTGACCGTGCACCCCGTCTGATCAATACACCTCAGGAACGCGAGCGACTTATTGGCGCTTCCTGTGTCGATGTTTTGCTGATCCTCCCTTTTACCCGCGAGTTGGCTGCCTTGGATCCAGAACAATTTGTTGACAAGATTCTTCTCGAGCGCATTGGTTTGAAACATCTGGTTGTCGGTTATGATTACGCTTTCGGCAAGGGGCGTAGTGGCTCCATTGAGTTTTTACGCGAGCAGGGGCGGCGTAAGGGCTTTGTCGTTGATGTATTTGGTCCGGTGCAAAAACAAGGGCAGGTGGTCAGCTCTACCCGTGTACGTCAGCACGTCCTTTCGGGTGATGTTGAGGGCGTCGTTGCGTTGTTGGGGCGACATTTTAATTTTGAAGGTCAGGTGGTGCACGGCGACGGCCGTGGCCATAATCTCGGTTTTGCCACGGCCAACCTTGCTACTGAAAAAGAGCTGATTCCCGCCAGTGGCGTTTATGCCTGTATTGCGATGGTCAATGGTAAGGAATACAAGTCGGTGGTGAGTATTGGCTGCAAAACAACCTTTGGTGACTATCCGTTGACCATCGAAGCGCATCTGTTTGATTTTGAGCAGGATGTGTACGATCAGACCATGCGGTTGTATTTTGTGAAAAAGTTGCGGGATCAAAGAAAATTTGCCGATAAAGACGCTTTGATTCATGCCATTGAACAGGATGTCGCACAGGCGCATCACTGCTTGGAGAGGACTCGCATTATTGAATATCGTGAGTACCTCACGTTTGAACAGGATGATGCATGATCATTTCAGGTAAAACTAAGGTTTACGGCATTTTGGGTGATCCCGTGCAACATTCCCAGTCGCCGGTGATGCAAAATGCTGCTTTTACTGCTTTGGGAATTGATGCGGTTTACGTTCCTTTTCATGTGCTGCCGGAAGGATTGGAAGAAGCCGTTGCCGGTTTAAAAGCGTTACAGGTACAGGGCGTTAACGTCACCGTCCCTCATAAAGAGAAGGTTTGTGCCTTTGTGGATCGCCTGGATGAAGAAGCTGCTCTGATCGGCGCTGTGAACACGATTGTTCGCGAGGGAAATGCGTTTGTCGGATACAACACCGACGGATTGGGGCTGGTGCATTCCCTTAAAGCGGATCTCAACGTTGATGTGTACCAAAAAAACGTTATGGTTCTCGGCGCTGGTGGTGCAGCTCGGTCAGCCATTGTCGCTCTGGCTCAACAAGGGGTAAAAAGATTGACGATTGCTAACCGTACTGTCGACCGGGCACAGCAACTTGTAGAGCGTTATCAGGGGTCTTTTCCGGGGGTTGATTTCCTTGTCAGTTCACTGACATGCGATGCCTTGGCCAATGTTGTCTCTGAAGCTGATTTAATTGTCAACTCGACATCATTAGGTCTTTCCGGTGAATCCTTTAATGTGATACCATGGCACGTTGTAAGGAAACAGAGTGCCTTTTATGACATGATTTATTCAGCTCAGGGAACGCCTCTGGTGCAGGCGGCTCGTGAACGGGGGCACAACAGCTGTGATGGTCTGGGAATGTTGATCGCCCAAGGCGAGGCGGCATTCCGTTTGTGGACCGGCAAAGATCCCGGGCACGCAATGACGCGGGCATTGCGCTGATTCGTCTTTACTTTCGAGTTATCAATTAAACAGCTAGGCGGAAGAAGCTTTATGGCAACTAATCGGTTAGGGGAACTGCTGGTTCGCAATAACCTGTTGACGGAAGATCAGGTCAGCAAGGCAATTGGTGAACAGAAAATGAATAAGGAACGGTTCGTTGCAACATTGATCCGTTTGAAATATATCAGTGAAAACGACCTTGCGGCCTTTTTATCACGCCAGTATGGCGCACCGGCGATCAACCTTGCTGAATTTGAAGTCGATACCGATGTTGTCAAGCTGATCTCCGGTGATGTGGTTCAAAAATACCACTTGGTTCCTATCAACCGGGCTGGCTCCACTCTGATTGTCGCCATGAGCGACCCTTCCAACATCTTCGCTATCGATGACATTAAGTTCATGACTGGCCATAACGTCGAGGTGGTGGTGGCAACGGAAAGTGCCATCAAAGATGCCATTGACCGTTACTACGACCAGTCGGCATCATTGGCTGACGTCATGGGCGATCTGGATGATATTGATCTTGAAGTCGTTGATGAAGATGATCAGGTCGATCTTAATGAACTACAGATGGCAACGGAAGAGGCCCCGGTTGTTAAACTGGTTAATCTGATTTTGACCGATGCCATTAAAAAAGGGGCTTCCGATATTCATATCGAGCCTTATGAAAAGACCTTTCGTGTTCGCTACCGGATTGACGGTGTGCTCTATGAGGTGATGAAGCCGCCGATTAAACTGAAAAACGCCATCACCTCACGGATTAAAATCCTGTCTGAGATGGATATTGCCGAGCGGCGTTTGCCTCAGGACGGTCGGATTAAAATTAAGCTGCCTGGTGGCAAAGACATGGACTACCGGGTTAACTGTCTGCCAACACTGTTTGGCGAAAAAATCTGTCTGCGGCTTCTTGATAAATCCAATTTGCAGTTGGATATGACCAAGCTGGGTTATGAAGAAGAGTCTCTCAAGTGGTTTAAGCAGGAGATCAGCAAACCGTTCGGCATGGTTCTGGTAACTGGACCGACGGGGAGTGGTAAAACCGTTTCACTCTATTCGGCACTCGGCGAGCTGAACAAAACCACGGAAAATATTTCAACGGCGGAAGATCCTGTCGAGTTTAACTTTGCCGGGATCAACCAAGTACAAATGCATGAAGAGATCGGTCTCAACTTTGCCAGCGCGTTGCGCGCTTTTCTCCGTCAAGATCCCGACATCATCATGATTGGCGAGATCCGTGACTTTGAAACGGCTGAAATTGGCGTCAAAGCGGCTTTGACCGGTCACCTGGTACTGTCAACACTGCATACCAATGATGCGCCCAGTACCATTAACCGTCTGTTGAACATGGGCATTGAACCTTTCCTGGTCGCTTCTGCCGTCAACCTGATTACTGCCCAGCGCCTCGGTCGTCGACTGTGTTCAGAATGTAAAGAAGTTGAGGAGGTTTCCAAACAAGCGCTTCTCGATGCCGGTGTTGCCCCTGACGAGGTGGATGATTTTGTCTGCTACAAAGGCAAAGGGTGCAGTAACTGCAACGATAGTGGTTACAAAGGGCGTGTTGGTATTTACCAAGTCATGCCGATGTTTGACGAAATCCGTGAAATGGTTTTAGCTGGAGCAAACACGGCTGAAATTAAGCGCGAATCCATGCGACTTGGCGTGCGAACCATGCGTCAGGCCGCCTTGAAGAAGCTTAAGGAAGGCGTTACGTCTTTTGAAGAGGTGATCCGTTGTACCGTGGCCGATGATTGATCGGAAAATCTTTGAAATAATTTGAGAAATTAAAAAAATTTGTCATAATCAGCACAATAGATGTTTATCTAATTAATCCTTAGCACCGTCCAGCACCTTGCTGGAGTACAATGGGAGATTGCATGGCAACGATACATGATTTTCTCAAGGTGATGGTCGACTCCGGAGCGTCGGATCTTCATGTGACCACAGGAGCTGCGCCCCAAATACGTATTGACGGCGAAATCAAACCGTTGAATCACCCGGTATTAATGCCGGCCGATACTAAAAAATTGTGCTACAGCATTCTCACCGATGCGCAGAAACGTAAACTCGAAGAAGAAAATGAGCTGGACCTTTCCTTTGGTGTTAAAGGATTGGCACGTTTTCGCGGCAACGTTTATATCCAACGTGGTGCTGTCGCCGGGGCTTTTCGGCGCATCCCCTACGAATTCCTCTCATTTGAGCAACTGGGATTGCCAGCGGTGGTCAAAGACATTTCTAAGCGCCCGCGGGGGTTGGTGTTGGTTACAGGACCGACGGGTAGTGGTAAATCAACGACGCTAGCGTCAATGATTGATGCCATTAATGCGGAGCGCCATGACCATATTATTACCATCGAAGATCCCATTGAGTATATCCACCCGCATAAGGGTTGTATTGTAAACCAACGCGAAGTTGGTTCCGATACTCAGTCGTTCAAGCGCGCCTTGAAATCTATTTTGCGCCAGGACCCTGACGTCGTTCTCCTTGGTGAGTTGCGTGATTTAGAAACCATAGAAGCCGCTTTGACTATTGCTGAAACCGGTCATTTGTGTTTTGCCACATTACACACCAATGGTTGTGTGCAGACGATCAACCGCATTGTCGATGTGTTTCCAACCAATCAACAGGCACAGGTTCGAACGCAACTTTCGTTTGTTCTTGAGGGCGTCATGTCGCAAACTCTGATTCCGCAAGCATCAGGAAAAGGGCGCGTATTGGCTCTAGAAGTGATGGTGCCGAATATCGCGATTCGCTCTTTGATTCGTGATGACAAAGTCCATCAACTTTATTCGCAAATGCAGATGGGCCAAGAAAAATATGGCATGCAGACCATGAATCAGTCGTTGTTCAGTTTGTATCACCGCAAGCTGATTTCCCTCGATGATGCCATGGCACGCTCGCCGGAACGTGATGAGTTGCGGCAGATGATTGCCAATCCTGATGCGCAATTGCGAAGGACGCAAAGTGGACCTAAGAAGATGACCTAGTGCTTGAACACAGTCAATTTTGCCATCGGAATGACCACCTGTAGGGGCGAATTTATTCGCGAAAGGTTCTGGTCATTGATCCTTTTTATGATGGAATTCGCGGCTGAAGCCGCCCCTACAATATACAATTTCAATTATACTGAAGTACTATCTGAAAAATCAAAGTTTTGATCTTGGTGGGCAATTCGTTTATACGATAAAGAGGTGATATATGGCTACATTCTCTTGGGAAGGAAAAACTCGCAGCGGACAAGTACAGAAGGGGGAAATGGAAGCGCCTAGCGAGGCCATTGTCAGGGCCCAGCTGCGCCGACAGGGGATCAGGCCGACCAAGGTGAAGGAAAAAGGCAAGGGGATGGATATGGAGCTCAAAATCCCCGGTTTCGAGCCAAAAGTCACCACCAAAGACCTCGTCGTATTCACGCGCCAGTTTGCAACCATGATTGATGCTGGTCTGCCCTTGGTCCAATGTCTGGACATCCTTTCCTCTCAACAGGCAAATTCGACATTTAAACGGATTCTTCTCACAGTAAAAGGGGACGTTGAATCCGGTTCCACCTTTGCGGATGCCTTGCGCAAACATCCCAAAGCATTTGATGACCTGTTTGTCAACCTTGTGGCCGCTGGTGAAGTCGGTGGTATTCTCGATACCATCCTTAATCGTCTTGCCGCTTACATTGAAAAGGCCATGAAGTTGAAGAAACAGGTGAAAAGTGCCATGACCTACCCGAGTACGGTTGTGGCAATTGCCACCATTGTTGTCGGCGTTATCCTGGTTTTCGTTATCCCGGCATTTGAGAAAATGTTTGCCGACTTTGGCGGATCTTTGCCTGCGCCCACGCAAATAGTTATCAACATGAGCAACTTTGTTCAGGATTATATTTTGGTGATTATCGGTGCGATTATTCTTACCATTTTTACTTTTAAGAAAATTTATTCTACCGAGAAGGGACGCGATGTTATTGATGCGTGGGCACTTAAAGCGCCGGTTTTTGGTGTGTTAATACGAAAAGTCTCTGTTGCAAAATTTACCAGGACCCTTGGGACCATGGTTTCCAGTGGTGTGCCGATTCTGGATGGCCTGGACATTGTCTCCAAAACAGCCGGAAACCGGACCGTTGAAAAAGCCATCATGAGAGTGCGTCAGAGCATCAGTGAAGGGAATACGATTGCTGAGCCGTTGACAAAGTCCGGTGTTTTCCCCCCAATGGTTTGTCAGATGATCGCCGTTGGTGAACAGGCGGGCTCCATTGATACCATGTTGAACAAAATCGCTGACTTTTATGATGATGAAGTCGATGATGCTGTGGGTAATCTGACGGCAATGATGGAACCACTGTTAATGCTGTTTCTCGGGACAACCGTTGGTGGTCTTGTTATTGCCATGTATTTGCCGATTTTCAAAATTGCCGGTACCGTTGCCGGTTAATAAATGACAAGAAAGTTGTCTGGCTATGTTCACTATTCTCGAATTGGAAAACAATCGGTTCTAACAGATCATGCCAGCTCTTGACAGCGGCAAGATATTTGCCCATCAGCCTCTGTCCTTCTCCGTGAGTGCCCTATTGTGGTACTTGCTTGGTCGGGCTTTTATTGTCACGCTGTTTTTGGGTGGAACGGTTTTTCTTGAGTTCCCTCAATCGCTTCAATCTTTTTTTATCCCTGATTTACGTCTGATTTTTCTCTTATCGCTGACTTTTTTTCAAATCTGCTTTTCTTTGCTGTGGCTGTTGCGCTGGCAAAATCACCTCAGACAGTTTGTTCAGTTTCAACTGGTCTGGGATCTGCTGCTGAGTATTCTGGTGGTCTATATGACTGGCGGCACGGCCAGTCCTTTTTCGTTTCTATTTATTTTCGTTATATTGAGTTCGGCATTGATGGCAACGCGCTTCGATGTCATCGTAACTGTGGCGGCTGCTGTTGTTTTATACGGCGGACTGATCGATTTACAATTCTATGGATATCTTCCCACCGGTCCCGGAGCCATGGAGATGACCCCGTCGGATGTTTTTTATCGACTGTTTCTTAACGTGACGGCATTTCTTCTGACGGGTTTTCTCGGAACGATTCTTGCGAATCGTATGCGCTACTCGGAGTCACTTCTGGAACAGGAGCGGCATGACTATGCAGAGTTGGAGCGGTTGAACCATATTATTTTGCATAATATTCCCAGCGGCCTGATTGTTGTTGACGGTGATGGGGTGATCCGATCATTTAACTTCGCCGCTGTCGCCATCTGTGGTATTGCAGTCAGCAAGGCCATCCGCAGTCCTCTGACTCAGATTTTTCCTCAGTTGCCGCCGGAGAAGCTTTCTCAGCCTGTTGAACGGGGGGAATTTGCGTATATAAAGCCTGGTGGCGAGAAAAGAATTTTGGGATTTAACGCCCTTCCGTTTCGTGATATTCAACAAAAACAAGCCGGTACGTTGATTACCTTTCAGGATTTGACCGAAACAAAACGCCTTGAGCAAAATCTCCAGCTGGGTGAACGCCTCGCCGCCGTGGGAAAATTGGCTGCCGGGCTCGCCCATGAAATTCGCAATCCTCTCGCGTCTTTAAGTGGTAGTGTTCAGTTGTTAACGGAACAAAGTTGTCTTGACGGTTCCGATAAGCATCTCCTGGAGATTGTCAATCGCGAAACCTCACGACTTAACAGACTATTGAGTGATTTTCTTGTTTTTGCCCGACCTCGGGCGCCGGAAAAGAAATTCTCTTCGGTCAAATCCCTGATCGGCGAGGTTTATGACCTTGCCAAAACTGATCCCAAGTTCTCCTTTGTTGATCTTCGCCTCGATATTAAAGAAGATAAGAGTCTACTTATTGATTCAGGGCAGATCCATCAGGCATTATGGAATTTACTTGTCAATGCCGAGCAATTTGCCACGCCGCCGAAAAAAATAATCATCGGTTTCGACGCGTCAAAAAACGCCCTATGGGTTGACGATAATGGTCCTGGGGTCCACGGTGACGAAAAGAAGCAGATTTTCGAACCGTTTTATTCATCGCGCGCTGAGGGAACTGGTCTCGGACTGGCTATTATTCATGCCATCGTGACCGCTCATCAGGCGACGGTTGAATGCCTTGAAAATCCATTGGGCGGGGCGCGCTTTGAAATTGACTTCAACCCGGACAGCATAAAGAAAGAGGCGCATTCGTGAAAGAAAAACAGCGGATTCTTGTTGTTGATGATGAACAGAGCATGAGGGAGTTTCTCTCGATTATGTTGTCGCGGGAAGGCTATCAGGTTGAGCTGGCTTCAGATGGTCAACACGCCTGCCAACTCATTGATAAAACTGTCTATGACCTGATCTTAAGCGATATCAGGATGCCTAATCTCGATGGGTTATCCCTGTTGGCTCGTGTCAAAGAGCAGGGCACCGATACAACTGTGATTATGATGACAGCGTTTTCCACGACGGAGCAAGCGGTTGAGGCGATGAAGCAGGGGGCTTATGACTACCTGACAAAGCCTTTTAAAAACGATGAAATTCGTCTGGTTATTCGTAATGCTTTACAGCATCGTCAGCTGCGCAAAGAAAATAGTCGCCTTCGTCAGGTCTTGGATCGGCGTTATGCATTTGATCAATTGATCGGCAAGAGCACAGTCATGCAGCAGCTGTATCGCTTGATTGAAAAAGTCTCTATTTCGTCCGTCAATGTTTTGATCTCCGGCGAATCAGGAACGGGTAAAGAACTGGTTGCTCGATCCATCCATTTCAACAGTCATCGTCGTGAAGAGCCCTTTGTGGCGGTTAACTGTGGAGCCATTCCCGAAAATCTGTTGGAAAGCGAGCTGTTTGGCCACGAAAAAGGTGCGTTTTCCGGCGCAATCAGCACCAAGCTGGGTTTGTTTGAAAGTGCTGAAGGGGGAACACTGTTTCTTGATGAAGTCGGTGAATTACCTCAACCCATGCAAGTCAAATTTCTGCGCGCACTTCAGGAAAAGCAGATCCGTCGTGTCGGCGGCAATGCTGATATCAATACCGATGTGAGAATTGTCGCCGCCACAAATATCTCACTTGAAGATGCCGTGACCGGTGGGGAGTTCCGTAAGGATCTCTATTATCGCCTGAATGTCATCCATCTTCATCTTCCGTCATTGCGAGAGCGAATTGATGATATTCCTCTGTTGGTTAAATCTTTTTGCGACACGTTGGCTCCCCATCGACACATAACGATAGCGACGGAATTGATGCAGCGCTTGCTGGACTATCCATGGCCCGGTAATGTTCGGGAACTTGAGAATGTTATTGAGCGCTGTCTGATTTTAGAAGAGGGCGATGTTTTAACCGGAAGCGGCCTGCCGCCGCGCTTTGGTGAAACCAGCCTGCCCAAAAGTCTGGGGTTTCAATTGCCCGAAGAAGGGCTAGACCTTGAAGCGTATATGGAATCCATTGAACGGGAAATCCTTCAACAGGCCTTGGATCGATGTCAGGGGGTGCGAACCAAAGCTGCC
Source organism: uncultured Desulfuromonas sp. (assembly GCF_963678835.1). Taxonomy (NCBI): domain Bacteria; kingdom Pseudomonadati; phylum Thermodesulfobacteriota; class Desulfuromonadia; order Desulfuromonadales; family Desulfuromonadaceae; genus Desulfuromonas; species uncultured Desulfuromonas sp. The sequence goes on along the minus strand of NZ_OY787469.1, from coordinate 2,965,891 downwards.
GAACTACTCCATGTCAGTTTTCGTTCTCTTCGCTATCGTCTCGAAAAGCTGGGTTTGTAATTCTGGCTTAACACAACAAGGCGATAACTGTTCAGAGTTTGTCATTCCACTTCTATGAAAGCGAGTATGAATGCGTAAAAAAATTACCAAAGTCGTGATCCCCGTTGCTGGATTCGGCACCAGAATGTTGCCGGCAACCAAAGCAATCCCGAAAGAGATGCTGCCCATTGTCGATAAACCGATTATCCAATATGTCGTCGAAGAATGTGTCAGTGCCGGGATTCATCAGATTGTGTTGATCACCCATCCTTCCAAGCAGGCGATTGAAAATCACTTTGACACCTCCTTTGAATTGGAAACAACGTTGGCCGGTAAGAGGAAAAAAGCTCTTCTTGATGAAGTGACTTCCGTGTGCCCCGAAGGGGTCACGGTGATGCAAACACGACAGGGCGAGCCAAAGGGGCTGGGTCACGCCATTTTATGTGCCCGTCCGCTGATTGGTGATGCCCCGTTTGCCATTGTGTTACCTGATGTGTTGATCGATTGTTACCTGGCAAATCAGAAGAAAGACAACCTTGCGGCCATGGTCCGTCAGTTCGAAGATACAGGCATCAGTCAGGTGATGGTGGAGCCGGTTCCTATGGAAGATGTTTCTAATTATGGAATTGTTGATTGTGGCGGCCAGCAGCTGAATTCTGGTGACTCCTGTCCGATCAAGGCCATGGTGGAGAAACCGGCTCAGCAATTTGCACCCTCTAATTTGGCGATTGTCGGACGTTATGTACTGACTGAGGCCATCTGGCCTTTGCTGGAGAGCGCGCGACCCGGTGCCGGTGGCGAAATCCAATTGACCGATGCGATGGATGCGCTGCTTCTTCAGGAGGAAGTTGATGCGTTTTGCATGACGGGTAAATCACATGATTGTGGAAATAAACTGGGATACATGCAGGCCAATGTTGAATATGCTCTGAAACATGCCATCATTGGCAACAGTTTCCAAACGTATCTCAACGAATTGGTTATTGAGAAGGAGGAGTGACAATTTTTGTCACTCCATGCTGCGCAAATTGTTAGTATTTAAAAGCATGAAAATATAGTGATTAGTCTATAGATGCTCAAAAAGAGGCTTTGCCGGTCTCTGATTTTTTTGGTATCTGCTTTGCATATAGTAAAAATTAAGTATAAGACAAAAGACGTTAAAGCTTTAATGTTTTTTGGCTCTAAAAAATATTTTCATGTCAACGAAAAATAAGGTATTGTTGAGAACGCTTATTTTAAGAAAAGAGTCGAGTGGTTCGACTCTGACAGCTTTCCTCTAGAAAGGAGAAAAACTCATGCTGAACAAGTTCAGAAAAAGCGAAAAGGGTTTTACCCTGATCGAACTGCTGATCGTTGTCGCGATCATCGGTATTCTTGCGGCTATCGCCATCCCTCAGTTTGCCGCTTATCGTGAAAAAGCCTATAACTCCTCATCGAATAGTGATTATCGCAACATGAAGACGGGTATGGAAGCGTATTCCGCGGATGACCCTCAAGGCGATTATCCTGATGGTCTCTCAGAAGAATCATAAAAAGGAGGAATTCGATATGAAAAAGATTTTATTGGCCTTGCTGCTTGTCGCTCTTAGTTCTGTTTCTGTCTTTGCCGCTGCCAGTGGGACTATCGGACCCGGAATCAACGTTGTCTCTGACGACACTGTTGCTGTTCCTATCGGTCGCTTGTCACCGAATGTTTACTTGACTTTCAATACCGCAAAAGGTGGGTATGCCATCGCCACAATAAACTCCAAAGGAACAAAGGCCTTTGGTGGTTCTTTTGATAGCAATACCATGTATGTGAAACCAATTGAAAAATGGACAGAAACTGTGCTGGAATCAGACATTAATACTAATGATTCAAGTTGTTTTGACGACTGGGAATCTATCTAGTTTTTGTCGTAAAAGTATAAATAACGATCAAAGAAAAAGGGAGGCGGTTTTGTCTCCCTTTTTCTTTGACGAGGTGTCGGAATGCTGTTTTTTTATTTAAAAATTTATTTAAAGCAGCGCTTTCTTGTGGGCTATTTGGGCTTTGTTAGTTTATGCCTGCTGGGTGTTCCTCTTTTAAGCCGCTTTTCTATGCGTCAGGTGCAGGAGTTGGCTGTTACCATGTCGCTGGCGTGTTTGTCTGTATCCGGTTTGCTACTGGCCATTTTATTGGGGGCCTTTTCTCTCTGGCATGATGTGGATCGACGCTACGTTCTCTGTTACTTGTCTTTACCGGTCCAGCGTCGTGTTTACGTTCGGAGTCGTTTTGGGGCGTCCGCCATTGTACTGACAGCATTTTTGCTCATTGTCGGTATCGTCGCTTCTCTTGTCATTCCTATTGCATCAAGTTTTTATCCTTCTGAAAGGGCGTTTGTTTGGTCCACCTGGCTGCTTGCAATGGTTTTGATCTGGCTCAAAAGCTTGTTGATTTTGGCGCTGTCTCTTATGCTGTCAAGTGTGGCAACGTCATTTTTCTTTCCTTTTTGTGTCAGCCTTGCGGTTTATCTTGCCGGAGGGGTTACTCAACAGGCTCATGATTATTTGCATGGCAGCTATGGCGCTCAATTCAGTTTCGCTCTTCGCTGGTGCGTTGATCTGTTCTACTATGTCTTGCCTAACTTTTCACTTTTTGACCTGACTCCTCAGACCGTGTATTCCTTGACTGTCGACTACGGTGATCAGTTTATGTCTATTGGCTATGGCATGACATATACTTTTTTTCTTCTATGGGCCGCTGTTGCAGTGTTTGACCGACGTGAGATCAGCTGATGAGAAAAATACTGTCGGGTGTGGTGTTGGTGACTCTTTTGGCTGCGGCAACGGACCAGGTACAGCAACGTGCTGACAAAAAAAATATTGTCGCGCTTGGCTATGTCCCTCCGGCTACCGTGGTCAATGTATTCGGCCAGGGCATCTCCATGCTGGTCGCTGACTGGGCGATTATAGATACTATGTTTTATTATGGGACGCTTGTTGATCCAGCTTTTTCCAAGGAAGAGCACGTTCTGATTGACTATTACAATCTTTACCGACATATGCTGCGTAGCGCGCGCCTTGATCCTTACAATCAAGATGTCTATTATTTTTCACAGGCAATTTTCACTTGGGAGGTTGGGCGGATTAATGAAGTGAACGACTTACTTGATTATGGGATGAAATATCGTAGCTGGGACGACCAGTTGCCGTTTTTTGCCGGTTTTAACAGTTTTTATTTTCTTAAAGATTATCCTAAAGCGTCAGATTACATGCTTGAGGCGTATCAACGTAGCGGTAAGGAACTCTATGCTCGTTTGGCCAGCCGTTTTCTTCGCCGGTCAGGCCGTACGGAAGCTGCGATCGCATTTTTGCAAGATCAGATCAGCGCAACGAAAGAACCTGCTCTTAAAAAGCGTTTTTTACAGCGTTTAAAGACCTTTGAAATGATACTTAGTGTCGAACGAGCGGTTCAGGCTTTTGAACGAGATGAAGGCCATCGCCCTTTGAGTATTGATGAGCTGCTTGATGGGAAATATCTGCAAAATGCCCCAAGAGATGCTTTGGGGAGGAGTATTTTCCTTGATGAAAACGGTTCCGTGCAAAGCCGTAGTGGTTTATAAGTGTTTTTCTCTTCTGGAGTTTTTTCCCTGAGAAGAAGAGAGTCCAGGGGGGGTGGTTTCTTATAACAATTGGATTTTAAATGATGCAATATGCCTCCGCGATTCACATTGATCAGCTTTCCAAAACGTATCGTACCCTCAAAAAGGGACGAGTGGATGCGCTTAAAAATTTGTCCCTGTCTGTTATGCCCGGTGAGTCCTTTGGTTTTCTTGGACCCAATGGTGCCGGAAAAAGCACGACAATCCGGTTGCTGTTGGGACTCATGAGGGCCACTTCCGGCTCTGCGTTTCTCTTTGGTCAGCCGGTTACATCTCAGTCTGCGCGGGAAAAAGTCGGCTATCTTCCAGAAAATCCGTCTTTTCCTGATCAAGCCTCTGTTGTAGATGTGCTCACCTTGGTGGGACGGATGCATGGTATGGATAACTCACGGTTACAAAATAGAATAGCTACGGTATTGGAGCAAGTGAATCTTGCTCATGCCCTAAAACAACCCATTCGCTCGTATAGCAAAGGGATGGTGCAACGGTTGGGGATTGCCCAAGCCGTTGTCCACGATCCTGATCTATTAATTCTTGATGAGCCGATGAGTGGCTTGGACCCTATCGGACGAGCATTGGTGAAGGATTTAATCAAGGAGTGGAAAAGACAAGGGAAAACGATTTTTTTCAGTAGCCACATTATATCCGATGTAGAGACTGCCTGTGATCGCGTTGGTATTATCGTTAAAGGGCAATTGCGAGAGGTTCAGGACATCTCTACTGTCCTGACCGGCGGCGTGTCAGGTTATCGTTTGCTTCTCTCTGATAATATTGATGGTTTCGACACGGTTTTTTCTGGTAGTTATTATGAATTTCAGTGTGAGAAAAAAGCCTTGGGAAAGACCCTTGCGGCACTGGAGCAACAAAACACTTTGCCTGTTCTGGTCGAACCAATACGCTGTGATCTTGAGCATTACTTTCTTGATGTTGTCGGTATAGCAAAAGAATCATGACAAAACGTATACAAATAGTATTGCTCATTCTAACTGGGATAGCTCTGTTCTATCCTTTGATCTATGCCCCTCTGTGCTCCGTGGATGATTCAGTTCTTATCAACCGGATATTCAATGCACCCGACTATTCTTTTTGGGATCATTTTTTTAATGGTGGGGGCACGTATTACCGTCCTCTGCTCATTTTGACCTTTTATCTGGATTTGTGGTTCAGTGGTATGAGTACAATGAGTATGCATCTTGAAAACTTTTTGTTGCATATTCTTAATGCTGTGTTGCTTTTTATCCTGATCTCCCGATTTCATAATGACGAGGTCCCCTTTTTTCGCTGGCTCCCCTTCAGCACTTCTTTGCTCTTTCTTGTTCATCCCGTGACGGTGGAAACCGTTGCCTGGATTTCAGGGCGCACTGATCTTCTGGCGGTTTTTTTTCTTTTGCTCTCAGTTATATGTCTGTTACCAAGGGAGAACTGCGCTGTTTCAATGCCTGTGACCCGCCTGTTTTTCTCCGCACTTTTTTATCTATGCGCCTGCCTGAGTAAGGAAGTTGCTGTTTTCTTTTTACCCCTAGGTTGGATGTTATTGCTGCCTCAAGACGGTAAACATATTCTTGTTTTCGTCAGATCTAAATGGAGACAGATTCTTTGGCGGTATTCTGGAGTCTTACTCGGGGGGGCAGTCTATTTTTTTATGCGCCATATCTCTATGTCGGGGGGAGATCTTGGAGCATCCAAGGCGCTTGTCGGTGTTGCTGGTCGTGTCGCGGAAAAAGGCTTTGCTGACGCATTATTTGTTGTTTTTAAAGTTTTTGGTTTTTATTTTAAAAAGTTTCTTTGGCCGTGGCCGCTTAATTTTGGCATCAACGGTGTGCCGGATATCTATTTTGGACTGGGATGCGCAGCCGTTCTGTTGGTTTTTGTTGCCTTGTTGCGATTAAATATTGCTACGCAATTTTATTTGGTTGGCGTGGCAGTTTTAAGTTCAGCATTTTTGGTAGTCTTTTCCAAAATGACCTGGACTCCCATTGCCGAGCGATATTTGTACGTCCCTATCTTGTTCTGGTGCCCTGCAATTATTTCGATAGCGGCACTTTATTTTAGAAAAAAAATCTTAATAACCATTTTTGTTGTTGTGGGCATCGTATTCGCTGTATCTACTCTGGATAGAGTCCGCTTATGGCAAGATAACCTGTTATTGTTTCGCGATACCGTTGAAAAATCTCCAACGTTTTTTCCGGCAAAAAACAACCTGGCAATTGCTCTGATTAAAGAAGGCAACACGGAAGAAGGTTATGCAATTTTCGAGGAACACACCCCTGAAGAATCCTTGAAAAATAAGGAATATTGGGTGGCTAATCGTGCAAAGGGGCTTATGGCTGATGGGAAGTGGTTTGAAGCGCGTCGTTATTTGCGTGATAATTACCATGAAAAAAATGATAAAAGTGGCATCCTTTTAAAGCGCTTGATTGACGTGCAGAAAATAATCGTTTCCGAGTCCGCGGAAGATACGAAACGGCAGGAAAGATATGAGCTGATCAGGCTGTATGAATTGAGGAAAAAGCGTGGTGAGCGCGCTTTTTATGCCTATATAGTCGGCAGGGAATATTTTCGTCTGGGTGAACAGGAACAGGCTCGTGCTTCATTCGAAGAGAGTCTCTCTATGTCGGAAGATTCAGATTTTTTTAAACAGGCTGCGGCTTCTTTCCTGAAAAAACTGGATCAATCTGCTGCCGTTGATTCGAAAAGCTCTCAATGATACTGAATTTTGGCGGACATTGGTTTTGATGGCTGTGACGTTGAAACTTTTGCGCCCTGCGCAATGGCTTAAAAATCTGATGTTGTTTTTTCCGCCCTTTCTGGCGGGCAAGTTTTTTGCGGTTGACGGCGTGCAAGCCTTGGCAACGCCTTTCGTTGCATTTTCTCTCTTTTCCAGTAGTTGCTATATTGTTAATGATGTCTTTGACCTTAAGGCCGACCGGAATCATCCGAAAAAATGTTATCGGCCGTTGCCGGCAGGAAAGATCACGGTTCGGCAAGCGTTAATTCTTGCCTTGCTGCTAGCCGTTTGTTCGCTGCTGTTGAGCTGGTTGTCTGTTCCGGACTTGATGCTGTGGTTGATCAGCTATTTCATTTTATCCTTGGCATATACGCTATGGTTCAAGCATCTGCCGTGGATCGATTTGGTGATGATCGCTTTTTTCTTCCTGCTGCGTCTACATGTCGGAGGCGTTGTTTACCATGTCAATGTGACTCTCTGGCTCTATTTATCCGTCTTTCTTCTCGCGATCTTTTTAGCTGCCGGTAAGCGCCTCAGCGAAATTACACAGCTTGGAGATAATGCCGCCAGCCACCGACAGACACTGATGCACTACTCGCGAAATCAACTGTTACGAATTGTCAAACTGACCGCAGTTGCTTCTTTGCTGACCTATACCATGTACTGTATCAGCCATCATGCATTGATTGCTTCGATACCTGTATGCGCCTACGGTTTGTACCGTTATGTCCGCCGGGTTCAGCAGGGACGTGATGGTGATCCAACGACAGCGTTGCTGAAAGATCCACAGTTGTTAACAATAGGCGTGATTTGGTGCGTTATGGTGTTTAGCGCGTTATATTGATGTGCAATGGGGGGCTAATCTCCTGACCGTTTATGCTCTGGCTCCTATTCTCGACAATCCATGGATTGGTGATGAAAAATTATGCTGCTTGATCAGTTAACAAAAGAAACCATACGCTCTTTATGTAATGCTAAGACCTATCAACGTGGGCAGCAGTATTTCAAGCAGGGGCGGGTGCTTGATTTTGAATATGACAGCGACGCACAGGTGCTTTATGCCTCGGTGCAGGGCAGTCGCGGCTACTTTTATGAACAGGAGATTTTTTTCTCTGATACGGGGTCGGGCCTTGAGGTCGAAGGCGATTGTACTTGCCCGATGGAGTACAATTGTAAACATGTCGTGGCTGCGTTGTTGGATTTTTTGCAAGGGCTTCATCATGATCGCGAAGATGTGCGTGACCGTCTTCCGCCGAGAAATAAAGATGCCCTGGATATTTGGCGAACACGTGTACAAGAGGCTTTTCCAGTATCCGGAGACAACATTGTCGTTCGAGACGGTGTTCGCCGTGAGCAGCTGTTGTTCGTGCTCGACTGTGAAGACGATGGTTGCTTCTGTCGTCTACTTAAAAGCCGCCGTTTGAAAAAAGGGGGGTGGGGAAAGGCCTCGTCCTGCCATGTTCGTCAAATTCTGGAATGGTACTATCGACCGCCATGGGTCACGGATAAAGATACTGAAATCGTCTCTCTGTTGCACATCGAATCCCCCGGAGAGGCAACGCTTGAGTTAACCGGCGATGTCGGCATGTTGGCCCTGCGCAAGATGATCGAAACCGGGCGCTGTTTTGTGGCTCAGCCCTCCGAAACACCCTTATCTTTCGCGGAGCCCAAAACACTCTCTTTGGGTTGGCGAACAACGGCTTCCGGCGAGCGACAACTGCATTGTCAGCTCGACGACGGCGAGGCGTTGAGTCTGATCCCGACAATCCCCCCTTGTTATCTCGATAAGAAGCGCCAGTGTTGTGGTGAGTTGATCAGCCCCCTGTCGAGCCGGGAACTGCGTTTGCTGCGCCAATTACCGCCGGTGCCCGAAAATCGTACGCGGGAACTCGCCCTGTTCATGTTGCAAACGTTTCCAGGCGAAGATATTCCTTTGCCGGTGGACGTGCGGATTTCCAATGCTGACTCAACCTGTGTGCCGCACCTGCGTTTGATGAGTCGTGAATTAAAGCGTGGCCGCCGCGTCCATGTTGCCAGATTGACTTTCGACTATCCACCGCTGTCTTTTGACGCCGAGATCGGCGCCAACCACTCTGAGATAGCCTTGGTCGAGCATGACGGGGGCTATTGGCGTGTTAAGCGCGATAGCGATGTTGAATACAGTGCATTGGCTTTTTTGAGTGATCGGGGATTCCAGCCGGCGACAACGGCCGGTCTTTCCCCGGTCAGGTCACTGGATCTGGTGTTTCCCGCCGAGACTGTTGCGACGTCAGCGGCGATGTGGAAAGCCTTTCTCAACCAGCTTGCCGAGCTTGAATCCGCAGGCTGGCAAATCGACATCGAACCGAGTTTTCAGCTGCGTTTTGTCGCGCCCGATGAATTGACCTTTGATGTCCAGGAAACGCCGGGTGGCTGGTTTGACCTTGGCCTCGACATCTGGATTGAGGGACGCAAAATTGCCTTGCTGCCGCTGCTGGCGCAGTATTTGGAGCAGGGCGAAACAGAACAGCCTCTTCTGGTGGAACTACAGGACGGGCGCTGGCTGGAATGCCCGAAATCCGTTGTTGAGCCGGTGGTCGAAACGCTGGTGGAGCTGTATGAAAAGACAACGCTGGACCCTTCAGGATCCCTGTCGCTGCCTACGGCCAGAATTCACGCCTTGTCGTCGCTACAGGAAAGTTTGCCCGGTGAAGGGATGCCGACGACATGGCGCGGTGACGACAAACTCAAGGAGCTGGCTGAACGATTACGCCGGTTCGACGGTATTGAGAGTGTCGCCGCACCCCGTGGCCTCGCCGCATCCTTGCGTGATTATCAGCAAAAAGGTATGAGCTGGCTGCAGTTTTTACGTGATTACGCCTTTGGTGGTATTTTGGCGGATGATATGGGCTTGGGAAAAACACTTCAGGCCTTGGCGCACGTGCTGCTTGAAAAGGAATCCGGACGGCTTGATGCACCCACCCTGGTGGTGTCGCCGACCAGTGTGTTGAGCACCTGGCGAAATGAGGCCCGGCGCTTTGCCGCCGATTTGACCGTGATGATCTGGCATGGCCCGCAACGTAAAACCATGCGCGAACAGTTGCCGGAACAAGATCTTATCGTCACCAGTTATGCCCTGCTGCAACGGGACGCGGAGCTCTTTCAGAGTGTGGAATTCCATCTGTTGATTCTTGATGAAGCCCAGGCCATTAAAAATCCGACAACCAAAATGGCCCAGGCGGCATGCTCCATGCAAGCGCGTCATCGTTTATGCTTGACCGGTACGCCGGTGGAAAATCATCTTGGCGAGCTGTGGTCGTTGTTTCATTTCCTCATGCCCGGTTATCTCGGCGGACGGGAATCATTCAGCCGCTTGTTTCGTTCTCCCATTGAAAAAGCCGGAAATGTAGAACGGCGGCGCGAACTGGAGCGGCGTATCCATCCCTTTGTGTTGCGGCGTGACAAGCAGCAGGTTGCCACGGAATTACCGCCTAAAACCACCATTGTCAGCCGAATTGAATTCGAAAGTGCTCAGGCCCGTCTCTATGAAAGCGTGCGCTCGGCCATGTCGCACAAAGTGTCTGAGCTTTTGGCGCGTAAAGGCTTGAAAAAAAGCCATATTGAAATTCTCGAAGCGTTGCTCAAATTACGCCAGGTGTGCTGTGACCCCCGTTTGCTCAAGTTGGAAAGCGCGCGCAAGGTTAAACAATCCGCCAAGCTGGAGCGGCTGCTGGAGATGCTCGAAACACTATTATCCGAAGGGCGCAAAATTCTGATTTTTTCACAGTTTACCTCCATGTTAAGCTTGATTGAAAAAGAGCTTGATGTTCGTTCTATCGGTTATAGTAAATTAACCGGACGCACCCGCAAGCGTGATGAAGCCATTGCACGTTTTCAGGAAGGCGAGGTTCCGCTGTTTTTGATCAGCCTGAAGGCCGGAGGAGTCGGCTTAAACCTGACTGCGGCGGACACGGTGATTCATTATGACCCATGGTGGAATCCGGCTGTTGAAAATCAGGCCACGGATCGGGCGTATCGGATTGGTCAGGACAAACCGGTGTTCGTCTATAAGCTGGTGGCTCAGGGAACGATTGAAGAAAAAATACTTGATTTGCAGGAGAAAAAACGGCAACTGGCTGAGGTGGTTTGTCGACAAGAGGGCGCGGCGGATGACCATGGTACACTGACCGGTGATGAGTTGCTGGCGTTGTTTGAGGACTGATTTCGCTTCAACGTGTAGGTGGTAGGAGCGGCTTCAGCCGCGATTTTCAAAAACTCGCAGTAACTTTTTTGAGCGTACAGGTTGTTGGCAAGCTCCTTGTGACGTCATTAAACAAATAAAGATGGAAACGCATGGCACAGCAACTGGACTCAATGGAAATTTTTAAGCAAACAGTTAGTGCTCTGAATAAGGAACAAGGGTTGAAGTTGGCAATTCTTTATGGTTCTGCCGCGACCGGAACTATGCGAGCCAACAGTGATGTGGATCTTGCGGTTCTTTATGGTCATGCCCTGGATGCAGAACAAAAAATGCGTCTTAAAGATGAGCTGGAACGAACATTTATGCGCAGTGTTGATCTCGTCGATCTGTCAAATTTATCCGGAACGATTTTGAAACAGATTTTATGCAAAGGTAAGGTTGTGATTAAGAATGATTCCCCGGCACTGGCCATGCTTTTACAACGGATGATCTACAATCAGGCAGACATGATGCCTTATGTCACACGGACTCTGATGGAACGACAGCAGAGGTTTCTCAATGGATAGAGATGTTGTGCTCAATAAATTGGAAAGCCTCAGACGCTGCGTGGCACGTATTGAGGACAAAACTCCGGCTTCCTGCCGACAACTCGCTGATAATCTTGATTTGCAGGATATCATTGTTTTGAATCTTGAACGTGCAGTTCAGCAATGTGTGGATATCGGACTACATGTTATTAGTGATCTTGAGATTCCTGCTCCAGAGACCATGGCCCAAACGTTTGCCTCCTTGGAAAGGGCAGGTTGTCTTGATGCTACTTTGGCGGGACGGATGACCAAAGCTGTTGGGTTCAGAAATACAGCTGTTCACGCTTATCAGGAGATTGACTGGCGGATTGTGTTTGCGATCATTACAAGGCATCTTGATGATTTTCGGGAGTTTACGCGACAGATCATGGCTTTTGTTGATTCGAGTTTTTCGAGGAGCTAAAAAAGAAAGAACTCTTCGCAGTGAGGAAAAACGCGACCAATCTTGTCAGGACGCTGATTAACGCTGAAAAGGGATGATTGAATAACCAGACGACACGTTTAAGGTCTTTATGTCGGTGAAAATCAAGCCGTAATTGACTTGCCGGTGTACGGTGATTTTTCAAGGAGCAAATCACATGCAGGTTTTGGTCACGGGTGGCGCAGGCTACATCGGTTCACACACTATGGTTGAATTGTTGTCCGCTGGCCATGAGGTGGTATGTATTGATAATTTGGTCAATGCCTCACAAGAGGCTGTGCGGCGCGTGGAGGCCATCACCGGTAAAAATATTATATTTTATCCTTACGACGTCGGTGACCGACAGAGAATGAAAGAGATTTTTGCCGCACATCACATTGATGCCGTTATTCACTTTGCCGGGCATAAGGCTGTCGGAGAATCCGTCACTAACCCGTTGCGTTATTATACTAATAATGTCGGCATGACTTTTACTTTGTGTGAAGTTATGGCCGATTATGGCTGTAAAAATCTGGTTTTCAGCTCATCGGCCACGGTCTATGGTGATCCTGTCTGTGTTCCGATTACAGAAAATGCAATGGTCGCTCCAACCAACCCTTATGGTCGTACCAAGTTGATGATTGAACAGGTTCTGGGAGATTTATCCGCCTCAGATCCGAACTGGAATATCGTCGTTCTTCGTTATTTCAATCCAATAGGTGCGCATGAATCCGGCATGTTGGGAGAAGACCCTCGCGGTATCCCCAATAACCTCTTGCCATTTATCGCCCAGGTTGCCGTCGGCAAGCGTGATAAACTTTATGTTTTTGGCGACGATTATCCAACGCCCGACGGCACTGGTGTCAGGGATTATGTGCATGTGGTGGACTTGGCTAAAGGGCACGTAAGCGCTCTTGATAAAGGGTTGGAATGGACACATCAGGAAAATAAATTGCTTACCGTGAACCTTGGCACTGGAGAGGGGTCTTCTGTTTTGGACGTTGTCAAAGCCTTTGAATGGGCGAGCGGTATCCAAATTCCTTTTGAAATCGTTTCTCGACGACCCGGTGACGTTGCAAGCTGCTATGCCGAGGCCAATCGCGCTTATGAGTTGTTGGGGTGGAAGTCTGAGTTTGATCTTCAGCGGATGTGTGAAGATGCCTGGCGATGGCAGCGTGCGAATCCTGATGGATATGCAGATTTTAATGACTCTTAAGTCGTTACAGCATCAGGAAATGCCTGAACTCTAGTCAACGGTAGAGTGCTTGATTTATGAGGAAAGAAATGACACCAAAGGCTCAACAAAAAATAACTGTGTACAGCCCTGCGTCCTGTTTGCGACATCCCGGCCAGCTGATGAGGTCAATGATTGCCGACCTTGTTGCTTCACGAGAACTTGCCTGGAGGTTGTTTATCCGTAATCTTAGTGCGCAATATCGTCAGACAATGTTTGGTTATCTTTGGGCTTTTTTACCTCCGCTGTTTTCTATGGCTGTTTGGGTCTACTTGAATTCTCAAAAAGTGATTGATGTGCAGGACCCCGGTATGCCTTATCCGTTGTTTGTTTTGACCGGAACGGTTCTTTGGCAAATCTTCGTCGATGCTATGAATAGTCCATTGAAGCTTGTTACTGAATCTAAAAGTATGCTGGCCAAGATCAATTTCCCTCGAGAAGCTTTAATACTAGCCGGACTTGGGGAGGTTTTGTTTAATTTTGTGATTCGTATTTTTTTGCTAGCGGGCATTTTTGTTTGGTTTCAAATGATTCCTCCCGTGACTCTTTTTTATGTGCCACTCGGTGTCCTTGGATTGCTACTACTCGGACTGATGTTTGGCATTCTCATGACACCCCTGGGTGTTCTTTATACGGATGTGAGTCGGGGAATTGTCATTCTTGCCCAGCTTTGGTTTTTTTTAACCCCAGTTGTCTATCCCATGCCGCAAAGTGGGGCTGCGGCAGTTCTTGCTCGACTAAATCCAGTGACTCCGCTCCTGACTACGACACGTGAATGGATGGTTACCGGCTTTTCTACCCAACTGAGCGGGTTTTGGCTGGTTGTGTTGTTGGCTTTTGTTTTTCTTCTTTTGGGATGGTTGCTCTATCGCATTGCCATGCCGCATCTTATCGCCCGAATCAGTGCCTAAAAGTAAATAAAAATGCGTGACGAAGTTTTAGTCAAAGTTGAGAATGTCTCGAAAAAATTTTGCCGAACCCTTAAACGTTCACTCTGGTATGGAATGCAGGATGTGGCCGGAGAAATGCTGGGGCGTGCTGGGGGGCATGGAGATTTACGACCGAGCGAGTTTTGGGCCGTTAATAATGTGTCTTTCGAGCTGAAGCGTGGCGAATGTCTTGGCCTGCTTGGGCGAAATGGAGCGGGGAAGAGTACACTTCTTAAAATGCTTAATGGACTGATCAAACCTGACCGTGGACGAATTACGATACATGGTCGGGTTGGAGCATTGATAGAATTGGGAGCAGGCTTCAGTCCGGTCCTGACTGGAAAAGAGAATATTTACGTTAACGGTGCCGTGCTGGGATTCACTAAAGAACAAATCCGAGAAAAGATGGATTCCATTGTTGAATTTTCAGAAATTGGTGACTTTATCGAGATGCCGGTTCAAAATTATAGCTCTGGCATGAAGGTGCGCCTAGGGTTTGCCATTGCTGCTCAAATGGAGCCGGATGTGCTGATCATTGATGAAGTTCTAGCTGTTGGCGACTTGGGATTTGTAATCAAAAGCTTGAATCGTATGGCGGAAATTATTCCTAAGAGTGCAGTTATTTTTGTTTCACATAATTTGCCTATGGTGGCGAGATCTTGTAATAGAGCATTGGTGATGGATAATGGGAGAGCTGACGGTCTGAAAAATGTTTCTGATGCCTTGGGGCAATATGTTCGTACATTCCCCGTGAATTGTCGTGAAGAGCAAGGTAGTGGCGAAATGGAATTGGTACGCGTCGGCTTGAGAGACAATGTCCAAAATACGCATTGTTTCGATGATGAATATGTGCATTCAAACGGGAGCGAATTTTTTTTACTTCTTGAATTTGTGGTGAGGGATAGCATTGTTAATGCGGTAGATCTTTTTATTAAAATTATCGACCAACAACTTCGTGAAGTCGTGGATTGTCTTTCCTATGCAGATACTGCCCCCTTTGTGCCGGAGAACGGAAAGTTAACGATAGAACTTAAAATTCCACATTTGTTTCTCAATGGGGGAAGATATACGATAACAGTTGGTTCGTTACACCCTGAAAACAAGAAAGTCTTTTCTAGAACCACAAATACGATTTCTTTTATATGTAAGGCACCGACATTTGGCTGGGCGGCGAGTATTATTCGCGGCGAATGGGAAAGCTTAAAAGGTTGAAAGTGAATGAATGATAAAACCTTACATGTGGGGGCACCTAATATTGGTGATCGAGAACTGTTTCACAAGTATGTTGACGAAATATTTGATCGGCGTTGGCTGACAAATCGTGGCCGATTAGTGCAGGATTTCGAGCGTGAACTGGCAGATTATCTCGGTGTGAAGCACTGTATTACCATGTGCAATGGGACCATTGCGCTGGAGATTGCCATCCGTGCTTTAAATTTGCGTGGGGAAGTTATCGTTCCGTCAATGACTTTTATCGCAACTGCTCATGCCCTTCAATGGCAGGAAATTAAACCGGTTTTTTGTGATATTGATCCAGAGACATATTGTATTGACCCGATAGAGGTCGAGCGTCATATTACTCCGAATACCACTGGAATTTTAGCAGTACACCTCTATGGTCGCCCCTGTGATATCGAAAGGTTACAGAGTATCGCGGATAAGCACGATCTGAATCTGCTGTTCGATGCGGCGCATGCTTTTGGTTGTTCCCATCAAGGACAGATGATCGGAAATTTTGGCGATTGCGAGGTCTTCAGTTTTCACGCGACAAAATTCTTTAACACCTTTGAGGGCGGATGTATCGCCACAAATGACGACGCGTTAGCAAAGAAAATCAGACTGATGCAGAACTTCGGTTTTCAAGGGATGGATAATGTTGGCTATATCGGTACTAATGGAAAAATGACAGAGGTTGCCGCAGCCATGGGGTTGACGAATCTCAAGTCGTTGCCAGATTTTATGGAAATCAACAAGAGCAACTATAATACTTATAAGACCTATATATCCCGAATTCGGGGTTTAAAGCTTATGGAATTTGAAGATTCTGAAACATGTAATTGGCAGTATTTAGTTCTTGAGGTGAAAAGTGACTACCCCCTTACCAGGGATGAGCTTCTGAATAAGCTCCATTCGTCGAATGTCCTCGCACGGCGGTATTTCTGGCCTGGTTGCCATAATATGGAGCCATATAGATCTTATCAACCGAATGCAAAGCTTCTTTTGCGCCATACGGAGGAAGTTGCCGCTCGCATTCTGACCTTGCCAACTGGGACGGCAGTGAGTCGTGACGATATTGATAGGGTTTGTAACATATTAAAAAGTTAGGTAAATGTAAAAGTAGTGAGGGGTTGTAAAAAAGCCTGATGCTATGATATTTAAAAGTACGATATTTTCGTTAATTATCTCGTTTGAATTCGCGAACTGAAATGTGAGATGGAATATGGAAGCATTCAAGCTGGGACATTATTTCGATGAATTTGAAGTGGGAGATGTTGTTCACCATGCGCTATCAAAAACAATTTTCGAAAGTGATAATAACTTATTTTCTCTTTTGACCATGAACCACCATCCGGTCCATACCAACCTCGATTACGCAGAGCGCAACCAACATGGTAAACTTTTGGTTGTCGGCACGCTGGTTTTCTCAATCATCGTCGGCATGACGGTTCCTGATATTAGTGGTAAAGCTGTTGCCAATCTTAATTATGAAATGATTGAACATCTTGAGCCCGTGTTTGTTGGTGACACGCTTTATGCGCAAACGGAGATACTTGCTAAAAAGGAGTCGTCCTCTCGGAATGATCGTGGGACTGTTTATGTAGAAACAGTTGCATTCAATCAACATGGCAAAAACGTTTTAAAATTCAGGCGTAACGTATTAGTGAAGAAGGCTGTTTTATGAGTGCTTCCATTCAATATTTAATGCGAAGCCTAATGTTTGTTCCAGCTCACAATGACCGTTTGATGGATAGTGCCAGTAGAAGTGATGCTGATGTACTGCTTTTGGACATTGAAGATTCAGTACAGCCGACAGAGAATAAAATGGCTGCCCGAGAGAATATTGTTCGCTATGTGGAAGAGGGGCGCTTCAATAATCATTTGATTTTTCCTCGAGTGAATGATCGTGAGAGTGGGCAGCTACTGAAGGACCTTATGGCGTTAACCATTTCTGGTGTTACTGGGTTCATGTATCCAAAGTCGTACACAGGGCAGGATGTTTACTTTATCGACAAGCTACTAGACACGATTGAATATGAGAAAGAGATTCCTGCAGGAACTTTTAAGTTAATTCCTCTGATTGAGACAGCTGCCGCTGTTCTTAATGCTCAGGCTATATGCCAAGCTTCGCAGCGGGTCGTTGCTATCGCATTTGGTTGCGAAGACTTTGTGACTGACCTTCAGGGGATTCATGATTCTGAGGGACTGAGTATTTTTTCTGCACGTGCCATGATTGCGATGGCGGCAAGGGCGAGTCATGTCGTACCTATCGACACTGTTCATGTAAAGGTACATGACCTTGAGGATTTAGAGCGAAATTTAAGGATTGCAAGAAATCTAGGTTACGAAGGAATGCTGGTATTGAACCCAAAGGAATTGCCCTTGGTTCATCAGTATTTTTCGCCAACGCAACAGGAAGTCGAAGAGGCGATGGAGATGATTAGTATGGCTTCAAAGGCTCAGAATGAGGGGCGCGGTGTTGCCGTAATCAATAATAAGTTTGTTGGTCCACCAATGGTTTTGGCTGCCAAAAAGCTTTGCCGAAAGAATGATTTGATAAAAAATAAAAATCAGAGCTGTCAATGAGGTGCTTGTGAAAAAACTAGTGATTTTGGGTGGGAGCGGTATTGGGATGATTGCCGCCTCAATTGCTAATGACTTAGGCCATTATGAGGTTCTTGGCTTTTTGAATGATTTTTACAACACTGGGCATTTAATTGGCAAATATAAAAAATATCCCGTGCTGGGAGCGACGAATGATTTAGCAAAACTGCTTGACGATAGGAATGTTCTTTTTTTTGTCGCTTATGTGGGACTTAAGAACGAAAAAGAAACCTTTGAGAAAGTGGAATCTCTTGAAATACCACAAGATAGATTTGCCACATTGATTCATCCCACGGCTATTATCCCCAAGGGGTTATGCTCGATCGGGAATGGTGTACTGATGGCACCGTTAACACAGCTGTCACCGGACACTACAATTGGTGACAATTGTATTTTGCTGCCGAATTCTTTTGTCGGTCACGATAGTTCTCTCGAAAAATTTGCACATATCGCAACCAATAGCGTGATTGGTGCAAATGTCAGAGTGGGACGAGCTGTGCATGTTGGGAGCAATGCTACAATCAGAGAGAAAGTAGACATAGGAGATTTTTCACTGATTGGCGCAGGTTCTGTCGTTCTGAATGATGTTCCGATGAATTCAGTTGTCGTTGGTAATCCCGGAAGCATTTTGGAAACTAGAGAACTTTAGGCCGCTGTCGTAAAAAATGTGGCTTATAACGAAAAAAAGCTTCTAGTACTCTGACAACACTAAATCTTCGGGTCTGGCTTCGCCTTGCACCCTTCCCACTGCGTTGCAAAATCTTGAAGAGGAGTGGGCACTTCGGCGATTTCGCGCCTTGTGAGAATGGCACGATGCTGTGCCACTCTCTCGAATTTTTAGCATTGACAGAACACTAGTCTGGGTGTTTTGTCATGGTTTTGTGGACTTTTTTGAGCGTATACAATGTATGAAAACGCTGTAAATAATATAAATGCGGAAGAAGATATTATAATGAAGTGGAGTGATTTAAGTATTGACCCACTTGTCAGCATTTGTTGCACGACCTATAATCATGAATCATTTATAGAAGACGCTCTGAAAGGATTTTTAATTCAGAAAACGTCTTTTCCTTTTGAAATTCTAATTCGGGATGATGCTTCAACTGACTTGACTCCAGAGATTGTCAGGAAATATGAATCTTTATATTCAACGATTATAAAAGTAATTTATGAATCTGAAAATCAATACTCGAAGGGCGTAAGACCCTTAAAGGCATTAATGGGGATTGCTAGAGGTAAATATATAGCAGTTTGTGAAGGTGATGACTACTGGACAGATCCGTTAAAACTTCAGAAACAGATCGATTTTCTTGAAGAAAATGATGATTATGTTGTTACCTTTCATGATGCAATTATTGTCAATAATGAAGGGGGGCTTGTTTCGCGATCAAAATTGGCTGAAGACCAGAAGAGAGACTATTTGGCCAATGATCTTGTGACTGAAGGACGCTTGCTTACCTTGACCATGTGCTTTAGAAATGTCATTAATGATTATCCTGCTGAGTATGATCGTGTATTTAATTGTGATCGTTTTCTCATGGTTTTGCTTGGACTGCACGGTAAGGCTAAATATATGGGAGATGAAATCGAGCCTGCAGTATACAGACAGCATTCCGGTGGAATTTGGTCTGGAATGAAAAACACTGAACAACAATTCCAGAATCTAAACACAATGATTCATATATATACCTATTTAAAGAGGATAGAAAAGAATAGTCTGGCTGTAGTTTTTTTTGAAAATCAGGTTGCACCTCGGGTACGGGAGATTTATTTTCCGGAAAGTCATATGCTGAGTTCTTTGATCAAAGCAAAGATGAAATGTATTTATTGTCATGGACTCAACAAGATAGTGAAAATATATAAAAGCTTTATGTAGTTATAATGTTGTTTTCTTTTTTAAATTTTCAATTGATTTGCTATCCGCATAGGGTATTTGATTTTTCTATTTAGGACAATAAGGTGCTGCTTTTTGATCTAATTATAAAGTCGTGTTTAATTGCACTCAAGAAGCAGGGCTCTAACGGTTCTTTTAAATCTGGTTGTAATGGTCCATATAATGACCAAGAGACGCCTGTCCGAAATACATCTCATTGGCTCATTACTTTGCTAAAAGGGTACGAATTAACCGGTGAGCCCAAGTTTAAACTTGCTGCAGAAAGAGCCGCCAACTATCTTATCTCTCAAGATGCCTGTCCAATGGATGCATCTTTTTTTTGTAGAAAAAATCCCCAAAAAGATTTTTGTAATGGATTGATAGGCCAAGCATGGGTGATTGAGGCGCTGACAACGGCTTCTAGGATACTTAATGATGAGAGATATATACGTAAAGCAGAAAAAGTTTTTTGTGGGCATTTTTTTGATGAAAATCTAGGATTATGGAAAATTTTAAATGTTGACGGTAGCTATGCGGGGTTTGACTTAACTTTCAATCATCAACTCTGGTTTGCTATGTCTGGGGCCTTGATAGGTAATGCCTTAGGGGGTGAGATTATGAAACAGGTTGAATGTTTTCTTGATAGAGCTGTTGATGCTCATTTTAGAATTGCATTTAACGGAAGAATCATTCATTTGCTTTCTTTGGATACTGCTAAATATAAAGCTGTTAGGGCTGTAAATACTATTTTTCATCCGATTAAATACCAAAAAATGAAGACAAGAATGAAATATAAGGAGATTGGGTATCACGCTTTTAATTTATATGCTTTTGCAGTGCTGTATGCAAAACTTCCTGAGCACCCAATCTGGACTTCAAAGAAATTTATACGCTCATTGAGCTATATAGGCTCTAAAGAGTTTATCGACGGGATTGATAATAATCTTTTTGGCTATCCATATAATCCAACCGGATTTGAAATTGCTTATATTTTGCAGGAATTTTGTGCAATTCTATCAAAGCATCACAGAACGATAGAATGGTGGATCAGCCAACAATTGATTCGTTGCTTTGATTTTGATAGCGGACTGATGATGAAAAATACAGCTGATTCTGATACTCACGCCGCTAGGCTATATGAAGCTACTCGCCTCGATAATTTTACGATAAGCTTAACGCAATGACCACCTTTGCAATCTGTTGTGAAATTAAACCCTTTGTCTCTGTTATTATCCCCGTTTATCGTGATTGGGACCGTCTAAAGCTTTGTATTGACGCCCTTAAAAAACAAACTTATCCCTCAGATAAGTTTGAAGTCATCATTGTGAACAACGGTTTTGACGCCCCTCCCTCTGATTTAAGTTTGAGTGATAACTTCTGCTTGATCCAAGAGTTAAAGCGTGGCTCTTATGCCGCTAGAAATGCAGGAGTTGGCATAGCTAAAGGAGATATCCTTGCGTTTACTGATTCTGATTGTATTCCAGATATCTCTTGGTTGGCAAATGGAGTTCACGTATTTAATAAAGGGAATACGCGTATTGCTGGAAAAATTGAGCTTTTTTATGCTGAGCCTAGATTGACCTTTGCTGAGATCTATGAAAAAGCATTTGCCTTTCCACAGCAGAGGTATGCCAGTGAACTTCACTTTGGTGCAACTGCTAATATGTTGTCATGTCGTTCTATTTTTGATGCTGTAGGCCTGTTCGATCCCGATTTATATTCTGGAGGCGATTGTGACTGGGGTAAGCGGGCTTATAATGCTGGATATCTGGTGCAATATTCTGACTGCGTCCTTGTCAGGCATCCTGCGCGGAAAACGTTTTCAGAATTATTGAATAAGAACAAAAGAGTTATTGGCGGTGTGTTTGATCGGAAGATGGGGATTGCTAAGTTTCTATATGACGTTTTTTTATCGATATCTCCACCAATCGTCATTGCTAGAGAAATATTTCACAATGATGAGTTGACTCTTTATGAAAAAATAATTGCGATTGCTATGAGTTATTGTATTAAAATGGTCTTGCTTAAAGAGAAAATACGTCTTTATATGTGTTCCGGTGAACCTCGAAATACATGATACATATATTTGTTTTAGGAGGTTTGAGTGTGTAAAATTTGTCATTATTTCTATAAAATTTTACTTCTTATTTTTTTCACAACTACATGGTTTGTTTTTTTTATATATGCATTTCTACTGATTATAGTGAAAAAAAACTTAACTGTTGTTGAGATTTGAAATGAAGATTCTTTTTGCCGCTCCTATCACTTATGATCGTATCACTTTGTTCATCAGTGATTATTTTTCTGGACTTGCGCGTGCTTCTATTCGTGCTGGCCATGATGTCCGCGTCGTTAAAACAACAGAAAATATGTATAACCCGTTTATTCCTCGTAAATTGACTAATGCGTATACTGCCTTTAGAAATCGGTTTAAAGCTGTTGTTGATTTTCCTCACGATATCCTTTTAGGGACTCAACTTCTAAGAGAAGTGGAGTATTTTAAACCTGATCTTGTTATAATGCATTTTATTGATACTACCTACCTAGATTTTTTTGTAAAAAAAATACGTCAAAATGGCACTAAAGTGCTGTTTTGGCTTGGGGTGCATCCTGATTATGTATCTGAAGGGATACGCAGAGTGTTGCAGGAAGTGGGCACAGTCCTTTATTATGATCCAGAATATACGTCCTTCTTCAAGAACGAGCTAGGGATAAATCATATTTCGCGACTTCCTTTGGCTTGTGAAATAGAAAAATTCGACAGGATTCATGTTGATTCTCACAATAGTATGAAAGACCGTGTCGATATTTGTTTTGTCGGTTTTATTGATAAGTACCGCGAAGAAATTTTGCACGCTTTGACGGAGTTTAAGCTTGGCATCTGGAGTTGGAATTTCAATGGTCTGGATTCAAACTTAAAACCTTTTTATAAAGGTGCTGCTTCAGGTGACGCAATGATAGAAATTTTTAAATCATCTAAAATCGTGGTCAATGCTCATCGCCTTTTTGAAAAGTCGGGTGGAAATTATCGTTTGTTTGAAATTTGTGGCGCCAGCGCTTTCCAGCTAGTTGATTGCAGACCCGGTCTTGCAGAGTATTTTGTTGATGGAAAAGAAATTGTCACTTTTTCATCACTTGATGATTTGCGACAGAAAGTAATCTATTACCTTGAAAATGACATAGAGCGTCAACGTATTGCCATTGCAGGTTATCAGCGTGTTTGCAGAGACCATACTTTCGCAAACAGAATGAAAAAAATCATTGACATTGCAAGGGAGCACTAATGCAACCAAAAGTTACAATTGTCATCGTTAACTGGAATAAAAAAGACGATGTGTTGACGTTATTGGATTCCGTCTCAAAAGTCGATTATGACAATTACCAGGTTGTTGTCATTGACAATGCATCGACAGATGACTCCGTTGCCGCTATCAGGAGTCAGCCGTTACCAGTCAGTCTTATTGAAAATAAAGAAAATCTCGGTGGTACAGGCGGTTTTAATACGGGGTTGAAGTATGCGTTAGAGACTCTTTCTCAGGATTATATTTGGCTGCTTGACAATGACGCCATTGTCGTCCCGACTGCGCTTAAAACTTTAGTTGAAGTGATGGAAGAAGATTTTTCGATTGCCTTGGCAGGGTCCAAAATACTGAACGTTCTTCACCCTGAAAAGGTTGTAGAAACTGGTGCAAAAATTCATTGGGCTTCAGGGAATGTTGCCCCATTGAATCAAAACTGTGATGATTCAAAAGAGCTTAACGGTCTCTATGATGTTGATTATGTAGCCATCTGTTCGGCTTTAGTGCGAGAGTCTGCTTTAAGGAAGGTTGGTCTCATGGACCAAAGGTATTTCCTGCTTTGGGATGATATGGATTGGGGGGCGACTTTTAAACATAAAGGGTATCGTGTTGTTGCGGTAGGTGCGTCAACTGTACACCATGCCGCTTTTACTGAAAAACGCAGTATGGTTGTAGATTACTATTATGGGGTGCGCAATCCTTTGCTGACGATGGCTAAACACTCTAGAGGGGGAGAGAGAATAAAGGCTTTTTTGGGAATTATGCGCCGTGCTCTTTATTTGGGATCGCTGTTTGCTGTAACCGGCCGCTGGGAATATGCAAAATTACCTGGTAAAGCTTTTTGGGATTTTTTAACGAGCCACTGGGGAATGTTTTCAGGTTCTTCTCCTATCTCGGTTGTTGGTGGCAATACTAAGGTAGACTTTCGCGGAAAGTCTTTACTTGTACTTCCTTTGGGGGCTGATGCTGAAATTTTTGAAATGGTTTCTTCTATACGCAAAGAGACTGATAACTCGGTTGCTCTTACCTTGTTGATACCGTCCGCACGACAACATTTATTTCAAAGAGTGCCGGTTGATGATGTGCTGCTGGTTGATTCTACAAATCAGAATATCATTGGAGAAACTATCAGCATTTTTTTCAAGTTATATAATAAATCTTTCGATTTTGCAGTTGCTGCAAATAATGAAAGAATAACACCTTTTTCTTTTGCTGTGCCGAAGACGTATTTTTTTAATCGCGCCGGCGCGACCTGGTCAGATTTAAAAGAGGGACGCATGAACCTGTGGAAGCCTGCTTTTGCATTCTTGGTCGGGGAGCTTCTCGTCTGGATTTTGCTGCCTTTTATTTTGTGGAAAGCGTCTCAATATAAAAACCAACAGGAGAATGCGTGAAGAATCTTATTTTAGGTGCGGGACCGACAGGGCTTGGCGCAGCATATCGTTTAAAGTGTGGAAAATGTCATGATTTCGACGTCTTCGAGCGCAATCCTTACGTCGGTGGACTTTCTGCGTCTTTTGTCGATGGGGCTGGTTTTACATGGGATGTCGGCGGGCATGTTCTGTTTTCACATTTTGAAACGTTTGATCGCGCTGTTGACCAGGCATTAGCTGGAAAATTTTTCGAGCACATGAGGGAGTGCTGGGTACGAATGCAGAATGTTTGGGTTCCGTATCCTTTTCAAAATAATGTCCGTTACCTACCGGAGGAGGCTCTTGAGCGTTGTCTGGATGGTTTAAAAAATCTGCAAGGTGAACCTGGTAAAACTGCGAATTTTAAAGAATGGATGGCGGCCGTTTTTGGCGATGGAATCGTCAGATACTTTATGGAACCGTACAACTTTAAAGTTTGGGCGACTCCTGCAGAATTGATGAGCAAGGATTGGATCGCTGAACGGGTCAGTGTGGTTGATCTTGAACGGATAGAACGCAATATTCGTGAAAATCGTGACGATGTTTCTTGGGGGCCTAACAACACCTTTAAATTCCCTTTGCGGGGTGGCACCGGGTCCATTTATAGCGCGATTGCTGCTAAGGTAAAAGACAGAATTCATCTTGAACATCATCTTGAGAGAGTTGATCTGAAAAATAAACAATTGTTTTTTTCCAACGGAAAATCCGCTTTATACGATAATCTGATATCAACGATTCCGCTCGACCAGTTTATTGAAAAGTGTATTGATGTTCCTGAGACGGTTCATATGGCAGCTGGGAAACTGGTTCATAATGGTGTTTACGTTGTCGGAATCGGTTTTAAAGGGAAACGAAACGATTCGAAGTGTTGGATGTATTTTCCTGAAGAGAATTGTCCTTTTTATCGCGTGACCAATTTTCATAACTATTCACCAAATAACGTTCCTTGTGACGGTGGTGACAGCTATTTCTCCTTGATGTGTGAAACCAGTTTTTCGTCTTATAAGCCTGTTGATAAAGACACGATTATTGAACAGACGATAGCAGGTTTGGTCAACAGTGGCATGATTGATGAGATGGATCGCTCTAACATTGTCAGTCGCTATCTGATTGAGGTCCCATATGCCTATCCGGTGCCGACAATTGATCGTGATGACGCTCTTAAGGTTATTCAAGCCTTTTTAGAGTCTTGTGGTGTTTACTCTCGGGGTCGTTTTGGTGCATGGCGGTATGAAATAGGGAATATGGATCACTCTTTTATGCAGGGTGTTGAAATTGTTGATCGTCTGATTGACGGCTGCCAAGAACAGGTGTTTTACACTGCTTGATTTTTGCAAATGGAGTAATGTGTGCTGGAGACGTTTAAGAGAAGTATTTTGCACGGTGCTTACCGCCTAGCTCCCTTTGATGTACGCGGCGATGCCTGGAGTGTTGTTCAGCCGACAGAGAAGATTGTTTTTAGTTGCGTGATCAATTTTTATGGCCGTCTGGATTTGCTTGGTGGCATCCTGCATTCCTTGTCGCAACAGGATTATCCCCGAGATTCATTTGAGGTTGTGTTGGTGGAGGACCAGGGGGGGACTGCTGAAGGAAAAAGTTTTTGTGAGTCTTTTTCGGATCGTCTAAATATTATTTACACTCCTTTGGATAAAAATTTCAGCCACATGGGTTATTCGCGCAATTTTGCTTTAGCTCGTGCTCGGGGACAGTTCGTTTTATTTCTGGATGACGATACGGTTCTTTTGCAGTCTGATTTTCTCTCCCTTCTTGTGCAGGGTTTTGAGCGTCATCCCGAGGGAGATGCCTTATTGCCTTTGGGAAAAGCTGCCTTTTGCCAATGGCCTGATAAATATGATTTTCATGATCCTCATTTTCCGACAAGCCGTTGTACTGCCTACCGAAGGCAGGTCCTGGAAGAACTTGGCGGTTTTATGAGTGAGTTTGTCGGCCAAGAAGATGTCGAGTTTGTCTTACGTTTTACGTTGATGGGGAAAAAGGCTGTGGCGTTTCCTTGTCTTGAATATTTTCATCCACCATTGTTGGTCCCAAATTTGAAGAAACCTGCAGCTGTGGGGGTATCATTCTCTCGATTGCGAGGGAGGTACTCAACGTTAATGCTGTGGCTAGCTGGATTAAATTGTGCTCGGCATGCACCTTTGCTTTTGTCCCCCAAACGTTATCAGCGTGAGATGGGGCGGTTTGGTTGTGGGTTCTTACTGGGATTTTTAAAAGGATGGTTTCGCCCTGATGCTCAGGCACGATATGGATGACCTCTGCCAAAAAAAAGATCGGACTTTGTCTTATCCTGAGGTTCTTTTTCATGGTGCAACATCTGGGGTTACCGGGTCCTGTCATGAAATGCGATTGGCTGATGATTTTGGTATTTTAATTGATTGTGGACTTTTCCAGGGAAGTGAAGGGAAAAAGCAAGAGATTGATTTTCCTGTGGATCACATCACAGCCCTGATTGTTACCCACGTCCATATTGACCATGTTGGTCGTATTCCTTATCTTCTGGCTGCAGGATTTTCCGGGCCGATCTATTGCTCTATTGCTTCAGCCAGATTATTACCGCTGGTTTTGGAAGATGCCCTTGAGGTCAGTTTTACCCACAATCGCCGCTTGATTGAGCTGTTTATTGCTAGAATTGCGCGTCAGCTTGTAGCGGTCGATTACGGAAAATGGCATTCCATTGACGGGGGAAAGCATCAACTGCGCTTTAAACTGAAACCTGCCGGTCATATTTTAGGCTCAGCTTATGTCGAGTGCGATGTGCAGGGACAGCGTTTTGTTTTTTCCGGCGACCTCGGTGCGCCTTATTCACCTTTACTACCTGCGCCGCGTTCACCTTATCGTGCGGATGTTTTAGTGCTCGAAAGCACCTATGGGGATCGTCTCCATCAGGGGCGCAAGACCCGTATGGAACGATTACATCAGATTATTTTGCGGGCTCTGGAAAATCGTGGTGCCATCCTGATTCCGGCCTTTAGTATTGGACGTACTCAAGAGCTCCTTTATGAGCTTGAAACCTTGATCTATCGCCATCAAAACGAGATGGTCGCGGATGGTTTACCGTGGGATGATCTTGAAATTATCCTTGATTCACCCTTGGCCGTTCGTTTTACCGAAGTCTATGAACAACTTGAAGAGTGCTGGGATGCCGAGGCCGGTCGCCGAGTTGCACAGGGGCGCCAGCCTCTTTTATTTTCGCAGCTAACGATTATCGACAGTCATGAAAACCATCGTCATGCAGTCGAATATATCCAGAAAAAAGCCCGGCCCTGTATTGTCATTGCTGCCAGTGGGATGTGTGCTGGAGGCCGTATCCTTGACTGGCTGAAGGCATTGCTTGGTGACGTCCGTACGGATGTCATGTTTGTCGGCTACCAAGCGCGGGGAACGCCGGGGTGGACGATTCAAAAATATGGTCAGCAGCATGGATATGTTGAGATCGACAATAAGCGTTACACTATTGACGCTGAAGTCCATACGTTAAGCGGCTATTCGGCTCATGCGGATCAGCGCAATCTGCTCGACTTTGTTAAAAGGATGCGGCGAGGGCCGGAAAAAGTCTATTTGGTCCATGGTGATGATGAGGCTAAAACGGCCCTGAAAAAGCAATTGGAAACTCTGCTGCCGCTGTCGAATGTCGTTGTTCCGTAACCCCTGAGATTCATCCGGACTGTGCGGTCCAGTTCGGGGTGTGTAGACTCCAAGATGGTCACTCGTGAGGTCATTATTGAACCGAATTAGTTTCCTTAAAAAGCTGGATGGTGTCGTTGGTCCGTTCTTATCCCGCCTTTTTCCTGTGACATCATCTGTTGGATCCCTTTTGCGGGATGTACAGCGTATCCTGATTATCCGCCCTGGAGGAATCGGCGATGCGGTTTTGCTGGTGCCGACAATTCTGGCTTTGAAAAAAGCTTGGCCTCAAGCTGATATAGACGTTTTGGCTGAGAAGCGCAATGTTGGGGTGTTTGCTCTTTGTCCACACCTTGCACAGGTCTATGTTTACGACAGTTTTTGCGATTGGCCGAAATTTTGCTTTAAAAAATATGATCTAATTGTCGATACGGAGCAATGGCATTATTTGTCAGCTCTTATTGCTCGGCTAATACGAGCACATTGGCGCTGCGGTTTTGCGACGAATTCTCGTAAGAGACTGTTTTCACATGTTGTTTGTTATTCACATAGGGATTACGAAGCCCACAGTTTTTTTCATCTCTTAGATGTGTTGAATGTGCCACACCCTGCCTCTCCTGAAATCCCCTATCTGGAGGTCAGTCCGGAAGATCGGCACGTTGTTGACGAATTTTTGACTCAGGTATCTCAGCCGTTTGTGACGTTGTTCCCGGGGGCCAGTATCCCTGAACGGCGTTGGCCGGTGGAGCGATTCCGTCAAATTGCAAACTTTTGTCGTGAAGAGGGTTACGGGGTGGTTGTGGTTGGGGGACATCAGGACCGTCAAGCCGCCTCGCGGGTTTTGTCTGATGGCGCAGGGCTGAATCTGGCTGGGGAGTTGACGTTGGCACAAAGTACAGCTGTTTTAGCACGCAGTGACTTGCTCCTTAGTGGCGATTCCGGGGTGCTGCATCTTGCTGTTGGAATTGGTTGCAAAACCGTTTCCTTGTTTGGTCCCGGCATTGCGAAGAAATGGGCGCCAACGGGGCAGGGTCATAACGTCGTGAATTTGCAGCTACCGTGTTCACCCTGCACACGTTTCGGCACGACTCCATCCTGTCCTGATCAGGCGAAGTGCATTCAGGGGATTACTGTCGATATGGTTAAGGATGAAGTTGTTTCATTACTGATACGGGGTTGATTTCTATGGTCTTTTTTTTCACAACACAGCAGGTTTGGGTGTTTGTTTGGGTTTTTATTCTGGGGGCCGTAATAGGTTCTTTTCTAAATGTCTGCATTTATCGCATTCCGTTGGGGCAATCTGTTGTTTTTCCTCCTTCACACTGTTTTAACTGTGATAACCGGCTTCGTTGGCACCATAATATTCCCATATTGAGTTTTGTTTTTTTGCGTGGACGCTGTGGTTTTTGTGGTGCTTCGTTTAGTTGGCGCTACCCTGGTGTCGAAGCTCTTAATGGGGCACTTTATTGTCTGGTTTTTTACTACGCGCGCTTTTCCTTGGTGACTTTGGTTCTTTTTCTGTTTGTTTCGGCACTTGTTGTTGTTACGTTTATTGATTATGACCATCAGATTATTCCTGATGTAATTACTTTGCCTGGTATCCCGATCGGCTTTATCTGCTCTTTTGCCATTCCCTGGGTCGGTTGGCAGGATTCGTTGATCGGGATTCTTGTTGGTGGGGGGAGTCTTTTTGCTATTGCCTTTCTGTATGAATTTTTTACTAAAAAAGAGGGGATGGGCGGAGGTGACATTAAACTATTGGCAATGATTGGCGCTTTTTGTGGTTGGCGTGTCATTCTTCCGGTGGTTTTCTTAAGTTCACTGCTGGGCTCACTGGTGGGTATTCCAGTGATGCTGTTACAAAAAGGAGATTCAAAAATGGCACTACCCTTTGGGCCTTTCCTTGTTGCAGGAACGTTGATTTATTTATTTTGGGGGGAAGTTCTTGTGCGGTGGTATTTTAATTTATTTGTCATTTAAAAAGCTCTGATATCCCTCTAGTAGAATATGGTTTCGCTATAGCTTGTTTTTTTTTAATTATACTTGACGATGTTATGATTTTGCTTATAATCAACAGAGTATAACTGCATGGAACATTTGGTTTTTATGTTCCCTAATGGCGAGTACGTCTTTTAGCATCTTTCACAATGGGATCTTGTCTTATGTTTGGATCAAAGAAAGATATTGTCGGTATTGATATCGGGGCCAGTGCAGTCAAGCTGGTGCAGCTTCATGAAGGTAAGTCCGGATTCCATCTGTTGCGATTGGATCGTGAGCCTTTGCCACCCGAGGCGGTTGTTGATAGTTCAATTATGGACTCAAGTGCTGTTGTTATGGCAATTCGCGATTTGATGACACGCAATCATATTAAGGCTGCAGATGTGGCGACATCTGTGTCAGGGCATTCAGTCATTATTCGCAAAATTTCACTGGCTTTGATGACTGAAGACGAACTGGAAAACTCGATTCAGTGGGAAGCGGAACAGTATATCCCATTTGAAATGTCAGAGGTTTTTCTTGATTATCATATTTTAGGACCCGATCCAAATGATCAAGGGCAGATGGAAGTTATACTGATCGCTGCCAAAAAAGACTTTGTTGATGAATATGTAGCAGTTTTCAAGGAAAGCGGTCTTAATCCTGTCATTGTTGATGTGGATTGTTTCTCAATTGAAAATATCTATTGCTCTGTTTATGACGATGAGTCTGCGAATGTTGTTGCACTGATTGACATGGGTGCTAGTGGGATTCAGGTTAATGTTTTGAAAAACAGTGTTTCTGTTTTTACCCGCGAAATTCAGCTGGGAGGCAATAGCTATAACGAGGAGTTGCAAAAACGTTTTGGTATCAACAGTGAAGATGCCGAATCCCTTAAGTTGGGTGCAGATTCATTGAGTATGGATGGTGAGGCGGTTCAGGATGCGCTCCAGAATGTTACGAACAACCTGGTTCAAGAAATTCGTCGATCTTTGGATTTCTTTTCCGCGACCTTTGCGGATGAACGTGTTGAAAAGGTGTATATAACAGGCGGTGTTTCCTTAATTACGAATATCGTCCCTTCGTTGTCTGAGGGGTTGGATGTTGCGGTAGAAATTTTGGATCCTTTCAGCCGCATGACGGTCAATGAAAAAGATTTTGATCTTGATTATGTGAAATCAGTTGCCCCATTCTTTTCTGTCGCTGCCGGATTGGCAACGCGTAAGTTGGGAGATAAGTTATGATCCGTATAAATCTGCTTCCGGTAAAAGCAGCCCAAAAAAAAGAGCAGTTACGTAATCAGTTTGTTGTTGCGGGCGTTGCACTTGCTATCATCATTGTCGGATGCGTGGTTATGCAAATGTCGATTCAATCTGATATCGACACGGTTAAGTCTCAGATAAGAAAAAATAAGGCTGAGATAAAAAGCCTGCAAAAAAAGATTGGTGAAGTAAATAAATTCAAAGCACTTCAGGAAGAATTGAAAAATAAACTTGATGTTCTTGAAGCTTTGAAAAAGGCGAAGTCTGGCCCTGTTCATATTATGGATGATTTGATCACGGCTTTGCCGGACAATTTATGGGTTACTGATTTTAAAGAGAATGGTGGCAATATAACTTTAAAGGGGGTTGGCTTAAGTGAAGATGATGTTGCCGATTTCATGACAAATCTTGACGCTTCTGCATATTATAAAAATGTTCGTTTAAAGGTGACGAAACAAAAAACATCTGGCGGATTAAGACTCCAAAATTTTGAATTGTCATGCAAGGTTGAGCAGCCTTCTTCAGGGGTGAAAAAATAGGGAGGATCAATAAGATGGATCCACGAGTTGAAAAAGTTCTTAAAATGCCTCTCTATCAGCGTGTATTACTGTTGTTGCTGATCTTGGGTGTAATTGCTGGCGGATATGCGTATTTTCTTTATGTGCCTGCTCAGAAAGAACTTGCTAAACAGCAGAAGAATAATAAAAAAGTTCTCGTTGAGCTGCAGGAAAAACGTCGTATCGCCAATAACCTCCCAAGGTTTAAGGCTGAATATGAAAAGATGAAAAAACAGCTTGATTTGGCCCTGAATGAATTGCCGAATGAAAGTGAAATACCCAACTTATTGACTAGTGTTGCGGGTTTGGCTCGAGATAATGGCCTTGAAGTTGTGGAATTTAAGCCAGGCAAAGAACGAACAAAGGGATTTTATGCGGAGGTGCCTGTTTCGCTGAAGCTTAAAGGGAATTATCATGAGATGGCCCTTTTTTGTGAGGCAGTATCGAATCTAGCTCGTATTGTTAATGTCAATAATTTGAACTTAGGCAAGCCTCAAATGAAGGATGGCATCACGCAACTCACAATTTCCAATACTGTGGTGACCTATCGTTTCATTGAGAATCCTCCGGCTCAAAAAAAGAATAAAGGGGGGAGGAAATGATGAGATTACTCACACTGGTTCTGGCTTTCGCTCTTGCATTTAGCCTAACGGGTTGTGGAGATGAAAAAACTACCCAAAAAGTAAAAAAAGTAACTCCTAAAATCGCTGCTAAAAAAAATAAAGCCAAAGATGAAAAAAAGCCTCAAGAGAAAAAAAATGTAAAGATATATAAATATAATGCTAAAGGGCGTCGAGATCCTTTTGCGTCTTTACTCAAGATACGTGAACCTTTAAATGATGATGCTGAACCAGAAACTCCATTACAACGTTTTGGGCTGAAAGAGTTACAATTAATTGCCATAGTGTTAGGACGAAATGAACCTAGAGCCATGGTTGTTGCTCCTGATAAAAAAGCTTATACGTTGGTTGCTGGAGTAAAGGTCGGCCGTAATCGTGGTCATGTTGTTGAAATTACAGAAAATGAAGTTGTTGTCGAGGAACGATATCGTGATTTCTCCGGTACACTGCGCACCGAGTTGAAAGAAATTACACTTCCTCAACGAGAAGGGGAATAGAAAATGACTGTGTTGATACCTGTTCGTAAAACGCTGGGCTATGCTGCTGTAGTTCTGTCTCTGTTCTTCTTTTTTGTTGGAATAGGCAACAGTGCTGCCCGCACAGATATGGCAACGGTTGAAAGTGTTACCGTTTCTGATACTTCAGCTGTTTTGAAAATTGATAGTCCTGATGTGAGTTATGATTTCTATACACTTGGGGCTCCTCCTCGCCTGGTCCTTGATGTTGCTGGAGTATTGCCTCTTTTTGAGGAACGGACCTTTGATGTCGGTTCAGGTTTCTCTGCAATTCGTGTCGGGATTTATGCCGAAAAAACACGCTTTGTTTTTGATAGTGCTTCAGACCAAATGCCTGAAGCTAAAGTCGAACGCTCTGGCAACGATCTTGTTGTCGATTGGTCAGGTACCGCTGTTGTTGCTACGAAACCTAGAGCTGAAAAACCGGTCTCTGTTACAGCGATTAATTTTGATGCTGAAAATGGCGCTTCAACGTTCACAGTCAATTTCGATGGCAATTTTGATCTGATTGGCGCTGAGGTGACGGATGATACAATTCGTTTTGGAGCTAAAGATTCTGTCATTCCCCGCTCTTTGAGGCGTGTCGTTGACGCGTCAGTATTCCCAAGTTCAGTTTTGCAGATTACGCCGTATTCCACTATTATTGATGGAGTGCGGAATGTGATGTTCTCAGCTAAAATGAAAGGGACTGTTCAGTACGATGTCTTAAAAAACGGAGACGCTCTGGAATTTCATACCATTGATGGCACTTTTGCTGAGGCTCCCGCCGCTAATCTTGATACAGTTTATGTGCCTGTTGATGGCTCTCATGTAAGCCCTGCGGATTCAGAGAAAGTAATGCCATCTGGTGTCGTTGAAGACGGGGCTGGCTCTGATGATGTTCGTCTCGTAATTAACCGCCTCGAAGGTGAATCCTCTCAAGGGTTGTTGGCCGCAAAAGCTGGTTCAGATACTCCCCAAATTTATACGGGTGAACCGGTCACTCTGGTATTGGAAGATGCTGATGTACGGAAGGTCATGCAGCTTATTGCGGAAGTGAGTAATCTTAATTTAATTCTTTCTGATGATGTCGAGGGAACTGTTTCGCTTAGACTCCGCGATGTCCCTTGGGATCAAGCATTGGATTTGATTCTTGACATCAAGCAGTTAGGAACCATTTCTCATGGAAATGTTGTTCGAGTTCTTCCGCTCCAGACCATTAAGAATATGGAAGCTGAACGGCTTAAGGCCGTTAAGGACATAAAAAAACTGGAAGAAACACGAACTGAGATATTTGTAGTCAGTTACAAAGATACTGATGCTATCGAAGATGTTATTGATGATGTGCTTAGTAATCAGGGCGAAGTTCGTGTTATTGAGGGAAGTAAAAAAATCATGGTTAATGATATTCCCTCAAAATTAGAAGAGATTCGAGCTCTGATTGTTGAGTTGGATGAGCCTGTAAAACAAGTTATGATAGAAGCACGTATTGTGGAAATGCGCAATACCGAAGGATTGGATCTGGGTGTTAACTGGGGGGTCAGTTATACCAATGATGCTGGTTTGAAAGAGGTTAATAAGTCATTGACAAGAACTTTGCCTAGTACTTCTCTGGATATACCGGATTTTTATCCAGCGGGTTATTATGAAACGACAGAAACTGTTACTCGTGAAGATGGGATACAGACAGTAAAAACGACTTATGAAGGAGTTGAGGGTACTCCTACTGAAGATGCTAGCTATAGTACGTCTGATAGTAGTTTGATTGGCATTGGGACAAGCACCTTAAATGATATGGCTGTCGGTTTAGGCGGTGCTTTTTTGTTGCCATCGACCCTAGGAACCTCTGGGCTGGGCAGTGTCCTTACCTTTGGACGTACGGGGGTCGATTCGACGATCATTGACTTAAGAATTTCGGCTCTTGAGGCCTCGGGAGATGCAAAAGTTGTATCTTCACCAAAAGTTCTAACTTTAGACGGCGAGTCAGCAAGGATTGAGCAAGGTACTTCGATTCCCTACCAGTCTGTCAGTGATAAGGGGACAACCACTGAGTTTGAGGATGCTACTCTTTCGCTTGAAGTGACTCCAGAAGTGAACCCTGATGGTAGTGTTATTTTGGAAATTTTGGCTTCTAATAGCAGTATCGGATCTATTGTTGCTACGGGAGCAGGCAGTGCTCCCGCAATTGATACCAAAGAAGCTGAAACTAAATTGTTATTAAGAAATGGTGAAACGACTGTTATTGGTGGTATTTATGTCGAATCTGAATATAGCAGCAATACGGGGACACCTTTCCTGAAAGATATTCCATATTTAGGAAAGCTCTTTGAGTCAAATAGTAATAGTAGAGAACGTAGTGAGTTGTTGATATTTATCACTCCGCATGTTGTTGACTGATTATTTCACAATAGATTTTCAACCGAAAAAGGGCAGGGTGGACCTGTCCTTTTTTATTCTTTGAGAGGGTCTAATTCCCCGAAGCTTGCTTTGCTATCGCCAATATGAAATATTGGCGACATGAGTGAGTACCTTCGGAAACGTCATAATGTTTCTGTGTTGTATCACTTGGTTTGCCCGGCAAAATATAGCCGGGTCGTTTTCACTCAAGAAGTCGATGCATGTCTTAAGTACGTTTGTCTTGAGGTCGCCAAGAGATACGAAATACGTTTTATCGAAATTGGGACGGACAATGACCATGTTCACTTTTGGGTACAGTCAGTTCCAACATATATCGCCACGCAGGTGGTGCGAATTATCAAAAGTCTAACTGCTCGCGAGATTTTCAAAATAAGTCCCATTGATCAAGAAGCAACTATGGGGTGGCGAGTTGTACCAAAGGTTA
Organism: uncultured Desulfuromonas sp.; assembly: GCF_963678835.1. NCBI lineage: Bacteria > Pseudomonadati > Thermodesulfobacteriota > Desulfuromonadia > Desulfuromonadales > Desulfuromonadaceae > Desulfuromonas > uncultured Desulfuromonas sp. The sequence goes on along the minus strand of NZ_OY787469.1, from coordinate 2,930,371 downwards.
CTTTGTCAACACTGTTGGGCAAAAGGGCGATGAGCAGACAATTGCCAACTATGTTCGGAATCAGGGCCGCGATACGGAGTATAAACAGTTACATCGAGAGCACTGCTGTCTCATAGTTTTAAATGAGAGTCAACTGACTGTAATGTGTAGATAAATTTCTCTTCGTCGGTTTGGATAGCTTCATAAAGTCACGCCGTTCGAACAAATTTAGCTGTAATAATCGCACTATCTGCTGCATTGATTGGCTGGTTTTCGACTGAAATTTCAGATACGCAAGCAGCAGATAGGCGCACAGCACAATCTAGCAGGCACAGCCTACGGAGTCCATGGACGGGCGACCAAAATCAAGGACCGTTTTTTAAGTCCTTGATTTTGTAAGCAAGACGGAAATCGCATTTTCGGCGTGCGCCGTTGAAAAGCCCCTAGATGGGACTTTTTCAACACCCTACTAGATCTGGGCCATTACCGCGTTGCGGGATGTACCCAGAAAGCTTTTGATGTGCAGATTCAGTTTGATCCATTTAAAGAACATCTTGATCTTCCAGCTTTTTTGGTACAGATCAGCGACCATGGCGGCTGGGATATCCAACGCGTAGGTCACAAACGCGTTGGTGATGTCGGTTTCAGCATCCAGGCAACGTATTTTACGAAAAATGCCGTCTATCCCTTTGAGCTGGATTTGTTGATCCAGCAAAACTTCCAGACTTTTGCGCCCTCTGCGCTTGGGGCCGGGAATGGTGACGGCATTGTTCTTCAGACGCGTGACCAAACGGATACTATTATCGGTCAGTTCCTGATACCAGGAAGAGTCGGTATAGCCCCGGTCAAAAACAATATAGGAATTTGAGCAACTTCAACTGTCGAGCCATCTTGACTTCATGCTCCTTGCCTTCGCTCAGGTCGACAAAGGTGGGCAGGTAGCTGTCGGCATACAGACCGATATGTAGCTTCTCAGCCCCTTTTCTTTTGCGATACTTCACCCAAGGGAACAGCGATAAGCTCAGGTCGATCATGGTGACATCCAGCAGATAGAGCTTTGCCGATTCCTTGAATTTGAAACGCTTGTTGTGCGGTGCGAGAGTTTGGCAGCGTACCAACAGACGCTGAAACAGCTCCTCGTACATTTCGTGGGGCTGTTCTCGTTCGCTCTACTCAGCGTGAACCGGCTGAACGACTTGATCCCGAGGTGATAAAGTTTACCGCTCTGCACCGGCATATTTTCAACAATACCCCGTAGGCTATCGCGGCCGGTCAGTTGTACAGTCTGAAGAGCAGCGAACTGTGACCAGCGGGAAAACGAGCGAAAATTCCGCCCGGCATGATGCTTGTTGGTCAAAGCCTGAAATTCATGTCTCGGGAAAGTTCGCACAATTTGCGAAAGAACAGTGCTACAATGCGCCATGGCTTGGAACCCCGTGTTTTCAATGTTGTTTTGGTGAGCTCATTGTAACACGAGGAGTCTCTAAGCCTTTTTATTTATTGATCAAACTGTGAGACAGCAATGAGTTTAAGAGTTATATTTCTTATCGTTTTTTTTTCGCTAAAGATGAGCATTTTGCAAGATGAATTTTGTTGGGGGTTGCCAGGTTTTGAGCGATAAAAATATTTATTTGGTTGGTTTTATGGGGGCGGGGAAATCAACAGTAGGTAGATTGCTTGCAAGTGCTCTTAATGTTGATTTTGTTGATCTTGATGAAATGATTGTTGAAAGATTTCAATCTACAATCAATGAGATTTTCACTGAGAAGGGAGAAGCTGTTTTTCGGCTCTTTGAAACTGATCTCCTTCAGGAATTTTCTGTCAAAGAAGGACTGGTTTTTTCAACTGGTGGCGGTATTATCGGTGCTGAGAGAAACTGGCAGATAATGAACTCTTGTGGTGTGGTTGTTTTTCTGGCCTGTTCATGGCCGACGTTGCTTGCGCGTTTAGAAAGCTCATCAGAGAGGCCTCTTGTTAATAAAAACGATTTGACGTCGTTGAAAGCTTTATATGAGAGTCGTCTGGAACTCTACCAAAGGGCTGATGTGCAGATTGATGTTGATGAATTGAGCCCGGAAGAGGTTGTGTCGGAAATCAAACAAAAGCTTGCGCAAGGATAGAATGTGGAAAAACTGAGTGTAGGACTTGGAGAACGCAGCTATCAGATCCTGATTTCCCCTCATGGATTTGTCGGTCTGTGTGAAGAATTACATCGGATTGAATTTCCCGGTAAGGTTGTCATTGTTACGAATACAACTGTTTTTCCTCTGTATGGCCCTTCGGTAAGACAACTGCTGGAAGAATCGGGCTATGATGTTGAGCAGATTATTGTCGAGGACGGTGAATCTTATAAAAATGCTGAAACTCTTAATACGATTTATACGCGATTGATTGAATTAGGATGTGATCGCCATTCCGGCATTATTGCTTTGGGCGGCGGTGTTGTGGGAGATATGGCGGGCTATGCCGCCGCGACTTTTTTGCGCGGCGTACCGTTTGTACAGATTCCAACCACGGTTCTTGCTCAGGTTGACAGTTCTGTTGGAGGTAAGACGGCGATCAATCATCCGCTGGGTAAAAACTTGATTGGGGCTTTTTACCAACCGCGGGCTGTTTTTATCAACGTGGCGACATTGGCGACGTTGGATCAGCGCAATGTTCTGGCCGGGATTGCCGAGGTCATCAAATATGGTGTTATGTTTGATGAGACGTTTTTTTTCTGGCTCGAAGAACACGTTGAACCGTTGTTATCGTTGGACACTGAGGCATTGGCGTATGCCATTCGCCGTTCCTGTGAGTTGAAAGCTGAGGTTGTGGCTGCTGATGAACGGGAATCCTCTGTTCGGGCAGTGCTGAATTATGGCCATACGTTTGGTCATGCAGTTGAGCAGTTATCCGGTTATGGTACGGTTTTGCATGGTGAAGCTGTAGCGATCGGTATGCTCGTTGCTGCAAAAGTTTCTAAGCAGATGGGCCTTTGTCAAGATGCCGATGTTGAACGTTTGAGCCGATTATTGGGCGCTTTTGGCTTTGCGACCCAACCGCCGCTATTTTCTCTTGAAGAGTATTTGGCGGCGATGGGGAGGGATAAAAAGGTTCACAGCGGCATTTTGCGCTTTATTGTCAATGTCGGAATGGGAGAGAGTCGTATTGTCTCTCTTGAAGATCCTGAATCTGTTTTTAAATCTGTATTGGGTTGACGGTCAATTATGTCAGAGTTGAAAAGAATTCGTGAGTTGGTAGCGCGCCTTTCATCGGATAAAAGTTCTGATGTTATTTTCGAACTGGTTGACCTTTATCTCAGTGCTGGGTTGCTTGATGCGGCGCTGGATGCGGTGAAACAATGGTCCGCAAATAATCCTGAATCAGATGATGGAAAAGTACTGTCAGCGCGCGTTTATCTTGAACATGAATTGTATGATGAAACCCGCTCAGCTCTGCAACAACTTGATGATGCTTCTTCAGCTTGGCGTTCCGGGCTTCTTGTCGGAATAGAACTGGAAATCCGGTTGGGGAATTTTCATCTCGCGGAGAAAAAAATTACTGATTGGCGACATCGTTATGGTACGGATCAGGCATTGAAACGTGTTGAGGAGATGTTGGAGCAACAGGTCACGGATGAAGAAACTGAAGCGCCCGCAGTTGTGACGCCAACAATGGCAGATCTCTATTTTCGACAGGGATTGGTTGAAAAAGCGCTGATTTTATACCAAAAGCTTTTGAAGCAGGATCCCGAGAATGTTTTGTACCAGAACCGAGTCAAGCAGATTCGCGGTGAACAGCATGGTGCAGCGGATGAGAACGACTGTTTCACATTGGAATGTCACCATCAGAAATTGACCCGTTGGTTGTCAAGTATACAACGCAGGAGGACGCATGTTTAAGGCGATTTTACAGGAAATTGTTGATCAGACTCCCGGAGCCACCTCGATTGTTTTAATGGGATGCGATGGGATTGCTGTTGATGCTGTGTTTCGGCAAGGTACTGCCGCAGAAGATACTCAGGCGATTACGATCGAGTTTGCAGCCGTGGTTAAAGAATTGATGCACACCACTCAACTGCTCTCAGCAGGGGCGTTGAAAGAGGTGATGGTCAAGTGTGAACAGTTGACCATTGTTCTTGAAATGCTTAGTGAGGAATATTTTGTTGCCCTTCTGTTTGATGATGAGGCGAATATTGGTAAGGGGCGCTACCTGTTGCGTCGTGATGCCCATAAGCTAAGAAAAGAACTGGAATAAACCGAGTATGATCGAGATGGGAAAATGAAAATAAAAGTCATTCATGGTCCAAATTTAAACCTGTTAGGCGTACGTGAGCCAGGAGTGTATGGACAGCAAACGCTGAGTGAAATCAATGATGAATTGTGTCGTTACGCAAAAGAGCAAGGGGTTGCTGTTGATTGTTACCAGTCCAACCATGAAGGTGACTTGGTCGATGCGATCCACCAGGCATTGACCGATGCCGTTGACGCCATTGTCATTAATCCCGGAGCCTACACCCATACAAGCGTTGCTTTGCGCGATGCCGTCTCAGCCGTTTCAATTCCCACAGTTGAAGTTCACCTGTCCAATATTCATTGTCGCGAAGAATTCCGTCATCACTCTTATCTGGCGCCGGTTTGTCTGGGGCAGATTTGTGGTCTTGGGGCTCGTGGTTACCGCCTTGCTTTACTTGCTCTGATTGAGCATGTGAAGCAGGCATAAACTTTTTAAGTGTGCTGCAAAAAAGCATTATGTTAAAGTATCGGATTGATCGCTTACGCGAAATTATGCATCGTGAAGATGTCGATGCCGTCATTTTCTTTAACCCTGTAAATTTACTTTATTTTTGCGGGTTTACCGGGACTGATGGTGTCTTGTTGGTGACCCGCGAACAGAGTTATTTTTTAACAGATTCGCGATATGTTGCGCAGGCCGAAGTGCAAGTGTCCGCCGGGTTTAAGCGCCAGTATTCCCAAAAAGTCGAAGGGGTTATCGAGGCTTTAACGGAATGTGCGGTAAATCGGGTGGGGTTTGAAGCCGATTTTGTGACGGTTTCTTTCCATCAAAAATTGCTTAAACAGGCCTCTTCATTTGACTTGGTACCCTTGGATGCCCCTCTGGGGATGTTCCGCCAAGTAAAAGACGATGCAGAGATTCGTTGTCTCGAGAAAGCTGCTCTGCTGAATAAACAGGCCTTTGATGCTGTTATTCCGCTGATAAAGCCAGGTGTTTCAGAGCGAGAAGTGGCTCTGGAGCTGGAATGCTTTCTGCGCCGGGCAGGAGGTGAGGAAAAAGCCTTTGACCTGATCGTCGCCTCTGGAGATCGAGGGGCTTTACCTCATGGCGTAGCTTCTGACAAGAAGATTGAGTCAGGTGATCTGGTGACCATCGATTTTGGTACCCGTTACCAGCGGTACCATTCCGATGAAACCGTGACGGTTGCAGTGGGAGAAGTGTCTCGTGAGCTCAGGGCAATTTATGATGTTGTTCTGCAAGCCCATGACTTGGCTTTAGCTGCCTTGACACCGTCTGTTAAAGCCAGTGAGATCGATGCCGTGGCACGGCAGTACATAGAGAAAAAAGGATACGGCAAATATTTTGGTCATGGCCTTGGCCATGGCGTAGGCCTTGAAATTCACGAGGCACCGACCGTATCACCAAGCTCAGAGGCATTTTTGACGACGGGAATGGTTTTTACCATCGAGCCTGGTATTTATATTCCTGGAGTCGGCGGGGTTCGTATTGAAGACACTGTTGTCATGACAGTGGATGGTTATCGTTGTCTGACGCAAATCCCCAAAATTTATCGTCAGGTGGCATGATTCCCCCCCTGTCTGGTCGCTATCATAGCAAGCGCCAGGAGGGTAACACTTTGGAGAGAACAGAAAATGGATATTAAAGATATCAAGTCATTGATCAAAGTTATTACGGATACGGATATTACAGAATTTGAGATGGAAAACGAAGAGCAGCGCATTGTCATTAAGCGCGGCAGTGAGCCGGAAATTGTGCATGTTTCCGCCCCTGCTTATGCTCCTGCTCAGCCCGCTGTTGCACCAGCGTCGGCTCCGGCTGCACCTGCAGTCGCTGCTGAAGCACCTGCAGCTGTGATCAATGATCAATATGAAACCATTCCTTCACCGATTGTTGGTACATTTTACGTGGCACCTTCCCCGGATTCTGATCCATATGTCAAGGTTGGTGATGTTGTCGAAGCTGGCCAGACTTTGTGTATCGTTGAAGCGATGAAGTTGATGAATGAAATTGAGGCTGAATTCAAGTGCAAAATCATCGAGATTTCCAAAGCCAATGCCCAACCGGTTGAATTTGGTGATGCCTTGTTTGTTGTTGAAAAGGTATAACTCGTTACGCACGTGTCGATAGTAAATAGTCGGCAATGATGAATTCTGGAGAAATTATGATTCACAAGGTTGTAATAGCTAATCGCGGTGAGATTGCGTTACGCATTCTACGTGCCTGCAAAGAGCTGGGGATTAAAACCGTTGCCGTTCATTCCGATGTGGACAGCGAGGCCTTGCACGTCAAACTCGCTGACCAGAGCGTTTGTATTGGCCCGGCACCGAGTATTGACAGCTATCTGAATATGAAGGCGATCATCAGTGCGGCTGAAGTCACTGATGCTGATGCCATTCATCCCGGATACGGATTCCTTTCTGAAAACGCAGAGTTTGCTGATATCTGCAATAATTGTGGATTGACCTTTATTGGTCCAACTGCAGAGAACATGCGTTTGATGGGAGATAAGATCAGCGCGCGTCAAACGGTAACCAAGGCCGGAGTGCCGATTCTTCCCGGTACTAAAGACGGAGTCGCCAATGTTGAAGAAGCTGTGCGTATTGCCGGTGAAATTGGCTATCCGGTCATCATTAAGGCCACTGCCGGTGGCGGTGGACGTGGAATGAAAATTGTTCATTCTCCTGCGTCCCTACCCAATGCCTTTGCTGCTGCGCGTTCTGAAGCCCAATCCGGTTTTGGTAACCCGGAAGTGTATATTGAAAAATATTGTGAGCGTCCTCGCCATGTTGAAATTCAAATTCTTGCAGACAAGCATGGTCATGTGATCCATCTTGGTGAGCGCGACTGTTCAATTCAGCGTCGTCATCAGAAACTGATTGAAGAAGCACCGTGCGCTATTTTGTCCGACGATGTCCGTCAACGTATGGGCGATTGTGCTGTAGCTGCGGCCAAGGCGGTCAATTATTCCAGTGTTGGCACCATTGAGTTTCTCCTCGATGCCAACAATGATTTTTATTTCATGGAGATGAACACCCGGGTTCAGGTCGAGCATCCTGTGACGGAAATGATCACTGGTGTTGATATTATTAAGGAGCAGATTCTTGCTGCGGCAGGTGAGGAACTTCGTTTCAAGCAAGAAGATATTAAAATCAACGGCCATGCCATTGAATGTCGAATCAATGCCGAGGATCCCGAAAAATTCACTCCGTGTCCGGGAGTGATTAATGGTTATCATACCCCTGGCGGACTTGGGGTGCGTGTTGACAGCGCTGTTTACGACCAATACAAGGTGTTGCCTCACTACGATTCAATGATTGCCAAATTGATTGTTCATGCAGAAACACGTGAAGAAGCCATCAAGCGGATGTCACGGGCTCTTGATGAATATCTGATTGAAGGGATCAAGACAACCATTTCGTTCCATCAGAAAATCATGAACAACAAAGAGTTTATCGAAGGTGATATTGATACCGGGTTTCTGGAACGGGTTAAAATATAAATTCCTGTTATTTTTTGTAGATGACGTTAAAAAGCGGAGATTTTGTCTCCGCTTTTTGCGTGATTCTGAATGTTGAACCTTCGCCGACCAGTTCGATTAAAAGGAGGGCGATATATGCACATGAAATTAGGGCATATTGACTATCTGAACTGTGTTCCTTTCTTTCAATATCTGCAACAGGCTGGTTTTGATGGAACAATTGTCAAAGGTGTTCCAGCTCAACTTAATGCCATGCTTGCCCAGGGAGCGTTGGATGTCAGTCCATCCTCATCCTTTGAGTACGGGCGCAACTTTCACAACTACCTTCTGTTGCCGAACCATTCCATCAGTGCTTTTGATGAAGTGCAAAGCGTGTTGTTTTTTAGCTCAACACCACTGGATGAGCTGGATGGCCAAAAGATTTACCTTACCGGTGAGTCTGCCACATCTGTGCATCTGCTCTATGTTATTTTGAGAGAATTTTACGGTTGTCGGGCGATCGACAGTTGTGTCCCCGAGCAACCGGCAGAAAATTACCTTAATGACGGTCAACCTGTTCTGTTGATTGGAGACCGCGCGCTCAAGGCCTCTTTGACCGTTGGGCCGGAAAAAGGTTATCAGTATGACCTGGCTCAGTTGTGGCATCAGCACACCGGGCTGCCATTTGTTTTTGCCCTGTGGATTGTTCATCGACGCGCCTATCAGCGGTTGACGGATGAGTTTTTGCTGTTGCAAACACAATTGCAGCAATCCAAAGACAAGGCATTTGACCATCTCTATGCCCTTGCTGAAGCGGTAACTGATCGCCCCTGGATGACACAGGAACAGCTGGTCGATTACTGGAAGTGCATGTCTTATGATCTTGATGATGCTCACGTTAAGGGGTTGACACTGTTTTTTGAGCTTTGCACTAAATATGGCTACTTTGCCCAGATGCCGGAATTGTCTTTTATTGATGCCGTTAACACATTGCAAAGGTGATGAGGGGATTTTATTTGACAGCGTCTGGAGAATGCATTAAAACTAGCGACACCTTGCCCGGGTGGCGGAACTGGTAGACGCAAGGGACTTAAAATCCCTCGGTCGTAAGACTGTACGAGTTCGATTCTCGTCCCGGGTACCATTAAAATAAGAGCCAAATCAGTATGTTAACTGGTTTGGCTCTTTTTCTTTTCTTTCCCTGAAAATCTCTTTGAAAAGCTTTTGGGACAGTTAAGTGTCCACTGTAGTGTCCCAAGCGTCTACTATTTAAACTCCACTGTACTGAGAAATACAAAATTGTTGTCCACTTTAGTGTCCCATTAACAAAACCGGAAAACCATTTATGGTAATAGTGTGTCATTTAGTGTGCGTTGCTGGTTGGTATTTATCAATATTTAGGGCTTTCCTTTTAAAAGCGCGGAAAATCCGTGCTTCTCGGGGGCAAAAATTGTCAATTAGCAGGTTACGCTTGTCTCGCAGTTAGCAACTACATACACCAACACAAAAAAAGGAGACTTAACTGATGACAAGCGCAAACCTGATGACAATTGAGGACGCAGCAGAGGTGCTGCATGTATCTGTTGGAGCACTGCGTGCACGTATTAGACGCGGGACTGTGTTTTGCCTCAGTCGGAATTGGAAAAACAGCCCTGTTGAGTTAGTGGGTTAAAAGTTTCCCTTTCCGGGACGCTATGGTGTTGGGCGGGCCGGAGTTTTTCCAGCCGCCGTTTTTGCTTTCGTGCTTCTCGTGCTGCTTCGAGCTTGCTGTCTCGTTCTTTGAAGATTTGTTTTTCCCGGCCTTCGAGTTTGATTTTGGGAGCCACGTAGCCCAGCGCACTGTGCAGTCGTTCGTCGTTGTAATAGCGGATGTAGTCCGCAACTTGCTTTCTGGCTTCATCAAGCGACAGCGGAACCTTCGGGCGAATGCATTCCTGCTTAATGGTAGCGTGGAAACGTTCCAACTTGCCATTGCTTTGTGGGTAAAAAGGCGATGTCCGCACATGCGTCATGCCTGCTACCCGGATAAACTCTTTGAAGTCCTTGGCGATGAATTGAGGGCCATTGTCGGAAATAATCCTCGGTGTGGCGGCGGGATACTTTTCCCGGGCCCGCTGCAAAATAATTTCCACATCTGCCTCAGTCATCGCCTCGCGCAACTCCCAGTGGACGATGTAGCGGCTACAGCCGTCCAGCAGGCAGCACAGATAATAAAAGGTGCCTCGGATATTGATGTAGGAAATATCAATATGCCAATGTTCATGGGGCCTGAGCGGCTGGACAAAACCGGTCCCTTTTTTTGATTGTTTGCCGTTCCAGCGCCTGAGTAGTCCGGCGGTACTTAGAACACGATAGACGCTGCTGGGGCTGACGGCAACAATATCCTGATCGAGCATCATGAACGTCAGACGGCGGTAGCCCTCCTGAGGCGTGTGCTGATAGAATTTGATGATCGCCTGCTTCTCCCACTCTTCCAGCCAGAAATCGCGGGGGATCAGGGCGTTGTGCTCGTTGACTTTGCCGTAGCGCTGCTGCCAATTATAGAATTTACTGACAGCCAGGCCCAGCCAGCCGATGATGCGCGTCACTGCAATGCCGGTGCGCTTTGTCCAGCGCTTGACGAAGTCAACCACGGCATCGCGAATATCATGGGGGACCCAAGACGCTTTCAGAGTTCCCCAAGTTCCTTTTTTAACTGAACGTGTTCTTCCATCAGTTCCGAGAGAACTTCGTTCTTGGTTTGCAGCTTGGCTTCGAGCTGGGCAATGCGTTTCTCCTCAGCCTTTTTTCGGCGAGAGTTGTCTTTTTCGAAAGCGGCGGCACCGTTCTCGAAAAACTCCTTCTGCCAGCGGTAAAAAACCGTGGGCTGAAGCTGATATTCATCACACAGGTTTGAGACCGGTGTTTGATCAACAAGGTGGCGCTTGAGAATGGCAACTTTCTCTTGAGCCGTGTAATTTTTACGTTTTTTTCGCATGGTGAATTTCTCCGTTCGAGTAGTCTAACTCAAACGAGGCAATTCTCCAATTCACGCTGAACCAAGACACCTAGCCAACTTGGGCACAATGTTCTTTGCGAGTTTAGAAACAGCAATTGCTTTTTTAATGGCCTCAACCAACGTGGTCTTTTTAGTTGTGATTATCAAATGCATCGTGGGCTTTTTTAAGTTTTTGAGGAACTTCTTCAAGCTCAAAAATCGCAATGAGGGTTTATGGTCGGTTTGACGTGTTTGGAAGAAAGGGATTCGAATTGTTTCTGATGTTAAGTGTGGGCGCACTTTTTGATGATTTTTGGAAAGTGCCCTATAAAACCCAGCTTCACAAAGATATTGCAAAAATGGCGGGTTGTTCTCCTCGTAGAGTGTCAGATTGTTTATCCAAAAAAAGGTTTTCTTATGCTTCAGAGCGCAAAATCCGAGATTTCCTAAAAGACCAAGATGTTGATCTGTTCGACAATTTTTCTAGCCCACCAGAAGCCGCGATCAGTTGGATGGTTTTTAGTCAGAGGGTTAAAAAGGAAAATAGCTCACTTCCATTTTTGCCAAAGACTCTTGGTTTGATTGAGAACCTTGCTTCAAGAGACCTCGCATTTCAAAAGCTTCTTGAGGGCAATTCTTGTGAATCTCGTTTGTCATTTTATAAGCAATATCTTATAGATGAAGTCGTTCCGTTCTATTGTGATGATTTAGAGGGGAGTATTGCGCAGATTGAGAAAGTAGAAACGATTGACCAAATACGGAAGCTACTTCCCGGGCTCTTGTTTGAAGGTGTTCTCCATCTCCTTTCATATGCCGAATCTGAATACCTGTTTAGCCATTGTTTAGATCATAGATCTGTCTTGGTTAGGACACTTCCAAATGATGGTAATAGTGAAATCAGTCCTTCAATGCGTTTTTTTAAGCTCTGGACAAAATCCCTGGGTTTAAACTCTCGTAAAGACATTTTGGAGGCTATGTTTATAGACTTTTATGAAGATGGGATTTCTGACGAAGACGAGTCGGAACAGGATTTTATCTCTTCTGATGCGCTTGAAAAGCAAATTCAGCGTTATTTTAACGAGGGAAAGCGTGCGAGTTTTGAGACTATTGGGAAGTTGGCAAAGGGGCTGTACGCTACTGCTGCCGAAGTTCAGAAACGGGATGAAGATCTTGAAGATTATATGACCTCTATGAAAGATGTTTATGCAGGGGTGCTTGTTCTAGATAGACTTCTTGAGGAAGGGAAAAAGTATTTCCGGGAGTATGATTTATTTGAGCTTATGGGGACTTACCAGAGTCGATTCGATAAGCATATGGAATTCATGAAAAAGGAGGTGGTCTTTTAGACCACCTCCACGTATTTGTCACTGTTTAACTGCTTTTTTAATTGTTTAGGTGGACTATTTTCCTTTTGGTGGATTGTTTCCTCTTCCTCCTCCTGATGGTTTTCCTGTGCCACTCGGGGCGTTGGGTGGTTTTGAATAGAAAATGTTTTTCATGACATAACTCCTTTTTGTTTGTGGTGTAAAGACACCGTTTGAATTGAGTTTGTTATGCCATGTAATTGTGACATTTTGAAAGGACACGCAGATGAATATTGATTACTTGTTTTGTTATTATTTTGGACCGTTTTACTAGAATTATTAGATAAACGACATATCAGTCTTTTGTTCTAAGGAGTGAAAAAACATGGCTCGACATGCGACGATTAATTTTACGAGTGAGGTTCTGGCCCTGATTGACCTACACGCACAAAAAACTAAAAGCAATAGATCTGCAGTGGTACGTGATGCCTGCCTGTCTTATCTCGACCAAGAAGGTGATAAAAGCTTTGCTTTGATCAAGCTTGAACAACGTAATGCCGAAACTCTCCGCAGGCTTGCTTCTTTGTTTAGCAAAGACCATGACAAGTTCCTAAATACGAAAAGTAATCCCCCGGCTTTGCCGGGGGACCCTAATAGTTTGACGGTTCCTGGATTATGCTCCACCCCGTCACCGGGTTTTGTGTTTTTGACTTTTGTGATTGCGTTAAAGCCCCTTTGAGGGGATAGCAATCACTAAAGCCCCCGGTTTGACCGGGGGATATTTACTGATTTTTTGGGTGAGATCCTCGCCGATTTTGAAGCTAAACTCAAAGAGGAATGGCCTGAAGAATCTTAAGGCTTCCAAGTTGGGGAGAATTTTCCTTCAGCTAGTCGAGCTTTTACCAACTCGGAATCTTTTGCGATACGATCCAAAAATCTTTTTTGGGGAGAAAAGAAAACTTCTGAGATAAAAACATGGATGTCTTTTCCATAACGATTTTTGAAGATCGGAAGACAAGTCTCTAGGAATTTTTCAGCTAATCCTTTAGATTCCAATCGAGCTTCTTTTGAAGTTGATAGTCGCAAGTTGGGGCTGATGGATACACTTCGATCTGCTGGATGGACGTTAAATCCTGCAGGGTCATTGGGAAGTATGATACAGAGTATATAGTATCTTTCACTGAATCTTGACATCGCTTTTCTCGATCCTTCCGGGGAGGGGATGTTTATTTGTTTCATGTGTAGTTTTAGCGTAGTAGGTCTGGAAGTTCGTAAAGAAGCCTCAGAGAATCTCGCCATCCGACCTTGGAAAAGAGTTGGAGGATTGAGAGAAGTTTGTCGCGTCGGTCTTCATTTTCGAATATTACCCGGTGGTCTGCAATATAACGTTTTACTATCCGCACGACCGCCGAGTTCCCAAGACTTTCATAGTGGTATCCTTCCTCTTCACCTCTACCATGCAGTATATTGTGGATGGCATCAAACACCGCAACTGGATCGCTGGGAATTAAAAATTCATAGAGTTCGATGAGTTCGTGGAGTGTTGCCGGTTCGTGAGAACGTGCAAGCTGTGCAAGGATATCGTTGTAATCAGCAAGAAAAAGCGACATCGCATTCGAATCAGGCAATCCCGGACTATCCATATTTTCCCCTTTATACGCACCGGATCCAAAATAAAATTGGTCCATAACGTGGTGAATGACCTTTTCTGCAGCTTTATATCGCTCTACGATTAGCTGATTTTCTTCCTCAATTAAATCGGATGAGTGCTCACGGTAGGCTTGGTCTGAGACCCTAATTGCTTGCGTGATGATGAACGACAAGCTTTCCTGGGCGCGGTCACATATTGCACGATCTTGGTTTCTTGCTTCGGGCTGATAACGGTAGAAAAGCACGGCCCTTAGTGATGAAGCTAGTGATTTAAGTAAAGAGCTAAAGAGCTGGGGTGCCACTGCCCACTCCTCTAGCCAAGTGTGCATCAGCTCTCGTCCTTGTGCGACGTATAACTGTGCGACCCAACTGCCGAGCGCATTTTGGATAAGGTCGCGACCGTCTTGACCGGGACATAGGTCATTGTTAAGACGTTCTTTGACAATACCTAATAGCCCTTCGCAACGCTCTGGAGTGGATTCACTAAAAAGCCGCATTGAACGCGAAAGGTATGAGGCAAGGACTCTGATGTTCATTTCATGAGTCACGAATCGTTCGGCCATTGACCACATACGGTCGGGTGCAGCTTCACAGATGACTTGAAGATCCTGTGCTACCTGAAGGCGGACAGATGGCACAGGATCTACAAGAATTTCCTCAAGGTGGTCCACGATTAAAGGATATTCCCCTGCAAAGCGTTGAGCTAATGCTACCCAAGCTTCTGCTGCATAGCCACGTACGCCCATATTTCCTAAATGTTCAGGCTCACTTGGTTCGGGATAGCGGCTCAAAGATAATCTTTGGAGTATTGCAAAGACAGAGGTAACTTCTGGTAGCCCATCAACTCCGGGCTCGTAATTCGGATTTGAAGCGACCATCTCTGTAGCATTAGCAACAATGATCCAAGCTGAACGATCTATTTGCTCATGCAATCCAGGATTTGCGTCAAGCAGTGTCAATAGCGTTGTTATATCTCTCCATAATGCTGCGAATTCAAAAGTTGAACTATCGGATGATATGCGATCAAGATGGTCTTTGAGTTCATCGGATGAGTCGATCACCAAGCGGTTGGGGCCGGTGTCTATATCGATACCCGTTCTGCGTAACTCTTCTCGCATGTAATCACTAGAATTGTATTCGCTATTCTCAGTTTTACGGATTCGCGTATTATCAGTATGAAATCCCGCAGTTTTGAGTGAATTGCGCAGTTCCCTCATTGCCTCCAGTTCGAGCAAGTCTTCCTCTACTTGTGCAAAAAATTTACTAAGGGTTCGATGCCATCGATGTAAATCATCTTTGTCAGAAAAACGCGTCTCGTTGAGAGCCATTGTTTCGAATTGAATTCGATCTTCACGTGTGCGCGACGGCCAAGCCGAAACAAGAAAGCGAATCGTCTCCCGGGAAATAGCACTATTCTCAAAAACGTCTGAATGTTGGATAAGGGGCCAGAGAAAGTCTCCTACTTCTTCAATACGTTCGCTCCCAATACCGAAAATCCGGGCCAAAACAGGGGCGCAGGTGTAGTCTCGTGAGGCTTCTTCTACACTAATCTTAAAGTGCTCAGGACTACAGTTACGTAGGAAAAGCTCATAGTTTTCAAGCAAATCATCTTTACGCCTTGGAGAATCATCGTCTTTTTCGTGCCAAGAGTCGTATGTAAAATAATGACCTCTGAGCTCAATTTCCGTGCAGCCGAGATAAATATTCTCTGGGTCGCGATTGATTCCAATATATTCTGTTATTGTCTTACCGATTAAAGCATTGATTAACGCACGAGTACCATGACTGGGGGATATCTCCAGAACTTTGCCCATAGCTGTGCCGAGTTCCCAGCGGGAATGTTCATAGTCTTGTCGTCGGTTAGATGAAAGTGAGAAAATTCGACTGGGTTGTCCTCCAAGCCATGAAGCTGAGTTGTCATTAATTGTTTGACTGTAGAGGGCTGTATATATATCGACAGAAAACTCGGGATCAGCGTGAGTGATCGGTATGATTTGCTCAGCAAGCCATGTCGCTTCATGGTCAGCATGTAGAGAAAAGTGCGGGTCCTGCAGGATACGGCTAAGTAATGCACGTGATGCGTCCGGATCTGAAGCGAAGCTTTTGCCAACAAACCGTATGGCGTCATCACTGAGTGAGACCAGTGGTGGAGTAGACTGCCATGCAAATTCAAGTAGCTGGCGCGATGCATGGCCAAAGATGTGTAACAGTGCGGCATTTTCTAAGTCTGAATGTTTGAAAAGTGCAAAAAGAAGGACTCGTGCCGGATGGGCTAGTGCATGCTCATTGGTCGCAACAAGTGCTTCGGCAATGCGGGCCCATGCAATGGCACAATAAACGGTGCCAGGACGGACCATTTCAATATCCATTGCTGCAAAACTAGCCAGAGTTCTCATGAGTGCAGTAAGTGTGGGATTATTCGCCGATGTGGCGATAATTGTTGTCAGCCCGGCGATATCTTGTTCGTTCTCAATGTTTTCGGTGATGGTCCGTAACGTAACGTTCCCAAGCACCGGGTCGACGTTGCTCTCCGAGAAAATACCTGCTGCCAACTGCCAGCTTAGGGGGTGCCCTGTATTTTTGTCGGTACGCCAAAGGCGCTCGACAGCAAAGCGAAGTGCTGGCGCTAGAATAAGTGCAATCGAAGTATTGCCATTGAGTTGTGTTATCAAGGCTTCTGGTTGGTCCCACTCTAGATGAAAACGGCCAGCAATATGATCAAACAGCACATGGTGAGGGAAGCTGACCAAATCACCAGATTCGGTAAGCACTCCTGTCTGGATAACGTCATCGAGTGCAGCGTGTTCGATCAAGACCTTGCGAACCGATAAACGGCACCGGTTTGCCATTATTCTTGCTGCAGCCGCGGCAGCCTGTTGTGCTGAGGTTGTTCTGAGACGGATATCCTCGTAAGCATCGATCAGGCCGGACTGAGTTCTAATTGCACAGAAGGTTTCCGAATCGGCCCCATCTGCTAGCAACTGGGTCGCCAGAGATAAATTGAAGATATTGCGTAGAAGTTCTGTCAGACTAGACGGAACAGAAGTAAGCAACGAACCTAGTTCCGGCACAACTGAGCCAGCTTCCACGAGATCATTTTCACTTAAGCGTGGAACAAGAAAATGACGTACTTGAGAGAGAGAGGTGTCTGCATAGTTTTGATTCGCTGGGGTTCCTGCAAAGGCTTGCCGGAAGCGGTGACCATTTTTGAGATCAAAGGTACGGATTGATGCGACCACAGTCCAGTCTTCAGCAAGTTCTTTACGTATATCCTCAATGAGTGAGGCAAATACCGACTCAGAAGGGCCTCCTCGCGCGGCATCGAGAGCATCGATGAAAAGAACCTTGAGTTTATCTCCTGGCATAGCATCGAGGGTTTCGACCATTGAGTGTGTCAGACTGAGTTCCGATAATAAGTCGGCAGCAATGGCAACACCAGAAAAACGATCAACTGAAAGGAATACAACAATATTATCGTTAGCAGCGATCGTTTCTGCAGCATGAACCAGCGCACCTGTTTTGCCGGCACCTGGTTCTCCAACTACAAGTAGGGAACCAGATAAAATTGCTTCGATTAACGGGCCGTCACTCTCCCTTGTGATTGCCGTCCCTTCACCGATTGGCAGCCTGCCATGAATTGCTAGCCGTGCGATCTCCATATTTGTTGCAGCCTGCAGATTTGAAATGTCGCTCTCAAAGCCAGGGGCTCCTATATCATGATGGCCTCGATTGCGTAGTGCTCGCAGCAGCCCCGAACGGTTGGCAGGTGCGCCGTTTTCTATCAATTCACGCATAATGCCTTTGAGGTCGCGAAGTGCCGCATCTCCAGAGTTTTCGTGTCCATATAAATGACGACCAAGTAGACGGGATGCCTCACGCCAATCGCTGTCACCTTCATCCATGGTGAAGCGTGCGATTCGGAAAATACGCGCCATATCTACAAGGTCGTCATCTGCAGGTGCGGCACCGCAATGCTTGGTCCAGGCCGGAATCGCAATCGTCTCAAATGCTTTGAGGGCGGTGCGCTCTGCTTGGTTGCGCTGTGAGATAGTTGCCGACCAATCTCCAGCGTGGGAGAATGCTCGGCAGCCGGACTCAAGGTTGTCTAGTGTTTGTGCGGCGGTAGCTCCAACTGCCAACAGTGCTGCATTGCGGGTTAGATCTGGAAGCCCGTCGGCAGCTTTTGAGTCTGCTACCCATTGTGCTAGTTGTATTATTGTTTTGGTCAGTGAAGAGTTTTCACCCGTACCGAGGTTTGCAGTTGTCTTACACTGTATATGTAGCGAGCCACCATCGGACTGCGATATCTCGACATCGTCTAGTCCGTTACCTGTTTCGAGACGAATTTCAGATGGTGTAGCTTCGTTGTTGATGCCAAAACGTCCGCCAACAGGCATTCTCACGAGGATATGTACTGCGAACCAGGTCGCTACCGCAGCTTGAAATGCCATGCCAGCTTCAGTAGCTCGTCCCCCAGCGCGCATGGGGACTGTTGATGTGGTGGGTGTTGTCATCGGGGAACCTTAAAGGGTAATTAGCTGGGATTTCACTATGAAGATATTCCAGTCCGTAAAATTGACAGTGCAATCGCTTTGTCTTTTTTTCAAATTTCTAGTTGATTAAATAACTGTCTTAGCCTTAAAAGTGAGGAGCCCTTTCTACTTCTGGTTTTACCTTTTCTTGAGTGAATTTTTCAGTCTTACATACATGGAAGTGTGAATCAGGAATCTGTGGACGGTTTTTCTAGCTGATCGGCAGCCGTGGGAAAATTCCCTGTTGCATTGAGATAGTCACGAATGAGGCTTTTTCCCACCTCGATATCACCCTCTAAAATCGCGTTGTTCGCCTCAACGAGCAAACCTTGACGAAAGGCTTTGTCGACCTTTGCGCGGGCCGCGACAGTTTCTTTAAAATCTCTTGTCAGCGCCATGGGCAATCTCCTAAATTTTCCCAAGTTTTTTAGCCAGCGTTTCAGCTCTTAGGTGTGTGTACCTTTTTAACATGTGCATTGTCTTGTGACCAGTAATGCTGGCCACTTCCATCATGTCCAGATCGTTACGTTCAAAAAACCTTGATGTGGCTTCGTGCCTAAGGTCGTGGAAGCGAAGGTCTTCCAGGCCGCTACGTTTAACTGTTGTCCGCATGCGGTCTGTTATTTGATCTTTGGTTAATCCAAAAACTGTTCCTTTTAGCTGGCGTGGAATATTTTTAAGGATTTCTGCCGCAGTGTTTGTTAGGGGAACGGTACGAGCTTCCCCGTTCTTCGTTTTGGGGAGATGTGCCAGACGTTTTTTGAGGTCAACATTTGACCATGTGAGTGTGGCAATCTCTTCGCGTCTCATAGCTGTTTCAAGGGCAAAGAGGATGACGGGTTTTAAGTCTTGATGGGCTGCTTTGAGCAATAGTTCTTCCTCCCCTTGCTCAAGGCGTCGTGTTCGGGCTGTGCCTCGCAGGGAAGGGCGTCTGACGACATCGACAGGGTTGCGTAGTGCCTCCATGCTCCAGTCCTGAATCGCATGTTTGTAGAGGCGGGAGAGTATTGCCAGGTCAAGGCGAATGGTATCAGGTTTGAAACCTTCTTCCTCACGTTGTCGAGTGTAGCTTGAAACGTCTTTTCCTTTAAGGTTGCTGAGGGAGAGGGGACCCCATCCTGTACGCTCTAATAGTGCGACCAGTCGATTTTTCTCCCGGTTGCCATGGCGCAGGCGGTCAAGGTGCTCTTTGCCAAACCGTAAAGCGGCTTCATCGAGGGTCGTTGTCCGCCCAGAGTCGGAATCGTCGAGGTAGAGTCCACGCTCCATCTCGCTTTCAGTTTTCCTGGCCCAGCGCTCAGCGGTTTCGTGATTTAGGAAGGTTTTGGTGAGGGTCCGCTGTCCCTTTTTTCTGATTTTTACCTGCCAGCGGCCATTTCTGTTTGAGATTGTCGCCATTGAAAAAGTTCTCCACTGTCCACTGTCGTGTCCCAAATGGGATGGTGATTTTTCTCTAATGACATATAGTAGCATAAAATCAATAACTTAAAACATAATAAATCCTTATAAAATAGGGACTTAAAATCCCTCGGTCGTAAGACTGTACGAGTTCGATTCTCGTCCCGAAGGCCAAATCAGTTGTTTAGCTGGTTTGGCTTTTTGTTTATCCTCTCTCGAAAAAACTTAATATCGTGTTTCTCGCATGAAATATTCTTTCGGATCGCGGTTTAGCAGGTCCAGTTTCTTTTCGTATAATTTTTGTTGTCCATCGCAATAGGTTTTGCGTTTTTTAGGTGAGTTGATCTCGGCACAGCGGAATTTGTAATAGTGGATGCGTTCTTTGAGCATTTTTTTCTCAACATCAATCGTTTTTTCTAGGCGTTGTTTTTCTTTTTTTCGTTGAACTGCATCAACTTGGGTTGCGTCTTGATAGCGATGCTCATTTACGGCGTCGATCTGATTATACACCCGGTGCTGAAACGTTTCAGACGGCTGGTCGTTTTCGTGGTCTGAATAACTGTATTCTTTAACAAGCACGTCATCTTTGTTCAAATCCTCTGGTGGTTTGTCGGTGACATGGAGTTTCCCGTTCTCATCTTGCCAGGTATAGAAGTCCGCAGAGAATGATGGTGCCACGAGCAGGGTCAGCACTAGAGCAATAATGATTTTTTTCAATGGTCTCTCCGTTGATCTTTTTGGTGTTGCGCCATTGTTTATATGGTGATGTTGCTGTGTTTAACAGTAGGAAAGTCTTAAACAGGACTCAAGAATTCTAATTTTTATATTTTGCAATATGGCTACAGTCAAATGCTCTATAACGGGATGTTGAAAAAGTCCCATCCGTTGTTTTCCCAATGGTGTAAGCTTAAAAAGGCGATTTCCGTCTTACTTACCAAATCAAGGACACTACTGTCCGGTTAAAAAATCGGTCAAAGCTTTAAGCTGTTGATAATAATCGTTCTTTGACATAACTGTTCCGTTTTCGATTTGAATTCATCCCGCCAATATGGGGAGATACCATCCATTAACGTAGGAGGTATCAATGAATTCAGGTCAAACCGTTTTCAGGCAACTGCTGCAGTTTCTGCCACGTCACGATTTCAATCTGTGCGTTCGCCGCTACCGTGGCGATTACAGAGCCAGAAAGTTTTCGACTTTCGATCAATTTCTGTGTCTCGCCTACGCCCAAATGGCTGGCCGTGAAAGCTTGCGCGATATCGAAACCTGTTTGAACTCTCATCGTGAAAAGCTCTACCACATCGGTTTTCGTGGTTCCGTGTCCCGTTCAACTTTGGCTGATGCCAGTGAGCGCAGAGACTGGCGCATCTTTCAAGACTTCAGTCATGTTTTGATTCGCATGGCACAGCAACTTTACTGTGGTGAACCGTTTGCCCTGGAACTTGCTCAACCGCTGTATGCTTTCGATTCAACAACGATTGATCTCTGTTTGACACTGTTTCCATGGGCCGAGTTTCGGACAACAAAAGCCGCCGTGAAAATGCATACGCTGCTTGATCTGCGGGGAACTATCCCAACGTATGTCGCCGTCACGACAGGCAAGGTGCATGATGTTCGAATGCTCGATTCTCTGCCGGTGACCGAGGATGCCATTTACACGATGGACAAGGCCTATACCGATTTCTCGCGACTTTATGCACTGCATCAACAAGGGGCCTTCTTTGTCATCAGAGCAAAAGACAATTTGCGCTATAGGCGGATCTATTCCGCAATCAAAGACAAGTCTGCCGGGATAAAAGCCGACCAAACGGTCGTCCTGGTCACGCCAAAATCGAAAAAAGACTATCCGGAAAAGCTCCGCCGGATCAGTTATGTTGACAAAGATCGAAACAAGCATCTGGTCTTTTTGACCAACAATTTTACGGTTTCAGCAGCGACAGTTGCTGAAGTCTATAAGCAGCGCTGGCAGGTGGAACTGTTTTTCAAATGGATCAAGCAACACCTGCGGATCAAATCGTTTTACGGGACATCGATCAACGCCGTAAAGAGTCAGATATGGGTAGCAATGAGCATTTATCTTCTGGTTGTCATTGCGAAGAAAAAGCTCAAAATCCCATGTGAGCTCTACACTTTTTTACAAATCCTGGAGGTCAATCTGTTTGAGAAAAAGCCCATTTCATCGATGGTTGCTGATGCTCTCAAACAAATTCAAGACCTCCAAGATAGCAACCAGCTGAATTTATTCAGCTATTAACCGGACAGTAGTGAATCAAGGACTTAAAAACGGTCCTTGATTTGGTCGCTCGTCCATAGGCTCTACAGGCTTTTCAACAGCTTGATAAAGACCACTGCGGAAATTTTCAATGAACAATTATATCTTCCATGTTTCTAAAAAAAATCTCTAATAGTGTCTGGAACAAAATTAGAAAAGTGTGTGGCTACTCGCTGAAATATACGGTAGAATTGCCAAGTTAGGTGTGTGCTTAAAGGGGCAGACTTCCACTTCATGTCGACATGTGTTAATGCCTTCTGGTTGTTCTAAAGCGTGAAAGGAACTGGTTTTTGGCTGTTAATCTCACCACAATGGGAATTCGGAAAAAACTGGTATTGATGATGCTTGTCACCAGTGTTGTTTTTCTGGTTGCTGTCATTAGTCTGCTGGTTCCATTGTTTCGTTGGAATCTCTCCTCAAGTCTCGCGATTCAGCAACAAACTTTATTAACCGCATTACAAACGGAGATTGACACTACGGTCGCATCGGCGCTTAAGCAATTAGCCGCCGTTGCTGGTGTTGTGCCTCCTGAGGTGATGGGTGGTGGACGCGAAACTCAGCTCTTTTTAGAAGACCGGGTTGGCATTGGTTCCATTTTTGATATCGGCCTGGAGATTTATACGGTTGAAGGGCAGAGAATTGCAGCAACAGGTGACTTATCTGGTGGCGTGTCCGCCGATAAACATGCAACGTTTATCCATAAGTCTCTCGAGGAGCCTAGGCCGCGTATTGATGTCGAGGCGCGCTACTGTAACAGAAACCAGTGCCACCCGGTGGCGCAATTCTCTGCACCGATCCGGGGGAGAGATGGACGCTTGCTGGGAGTTCTCTGTGGTGGTATTCGTCTCAATGGCCAAAACCTGATTGGTGGCCTTGCCCACTACCACATCGGCGAAACCGGATACCTGTATCTTTATGCCAAAGATCGCACCATGCTCGTACACCCTGATTCCAGCCGTATTATGAAAAAAGATGTGCCTCCGGGAAGCAATGTTCTGTTCGATAAGGCGATTGGTGGCTGGCAGGGCACGGAGTTCACTGTAACGTCTCGGGGGATACGTTCTCTTTCCAGTTTTAAACCGTTGAAAAATGTGCCGTGGATTCTTGCGTCCAATTACCCTGAGGATGAGGCGTTAGCCCCGGCCCGCCGTGTTACTGCTGCGCTGGCTGCGATTATCACTGTTCTAGGTGGTTTGGCAATGGCCATTACTTGGGTGGCGCTACGTAGCGTAACCGGTCCGTTAGCGGCATTAACCGATCATTTGCGTCGTTTTGATCAATGGCAGGGTGCCCAGCGCAAGATTGTTCTGCAGGGACACCTCTCTTCTGAAATTAAACAACTTGAAGAGGGCTTTAATCATATGTTGCAGGTTGTTGATCTGCAACGAAACAAAATCGCTGAAAAAGTTGAAACGCTTCGTCAGCAGACACAGCGACTTGAATCCGAAGTGCAGACACGACAGCAGGCACAGCAGCAGTTGCATATCGCTTCGGAACGTCATCAGGAAACCGCTCGTTTGCTGCAGCATATTTGCGATAATGTCCCGGACCTTATCTGGGCGAAGGATATTGAGCACCATTATATTTTTACCAATAAATCCAATTGTCGCACTCTTTTGTGTGTCGATTCTACCGACATTGCCATCGGTAAGAATCATGAATTTTTTTCTGATAAAATTTTGAAGGAATTTCCTGAAGATCCTTTAGCTTATCAGTTCAGTGAGCTTTGCTGCCAGTCTGATAGTGAAGTACTCAGGACGCGTCAGTCCATGCGCTTTCAGGAGGTGGGCTACGTTAAAGGTAACTTTATTTGCCTGGATGTTTACAAGGCGCCGTTTTATGGAGCTGATGGTGAGCTGATTGGTTCCGTTGGGTCGGCACGTATTATTACCCGGGAAAAACAGCTTGAGCAGGAAACCATGCGTCTGTCGCGGTTGTACCGGATTCTATCAGCTGTCAACCAGCACATTGTTCATAAACCGCAACCAATTGAATTGTTTCAGTTTATCTGTGACACGTTATTGGAAGATACCACCTTTGCCATGGCCTGGATTGGCCTGCCTAATGAAACGGGAGTCTATAAGCCGGTGGTCTCTTCTGGAATTTCATTGGAGGTTCTGGGGGAGCCGCAGCACTGCTTCCTTAACAATGGTCAAATAAGCCATCTAACAACAAATATCACTGCTGAATCAGCACAGAAGGTCTTGTGCCCGACGGAGTATCGACTTTATCAGCGCTCACCGTTTCAGGCGGTTGCCAGTTTTCCAATTCAGCCCAAAAAAGCTGCCGGTGCCCTCTTGGTTGTTTATGCCCAGGACAAGAAGCTGCTTGAGCAGGATGATGAACAGCAGTTGCTCGATGAATTGGTTCAGGATGTGGCGTTTGCTTTGGACGTTCACGAGCATGAGCAGCAGCAGGCATTTTCCATGAAGCAGTTGCAATTGGCGGCAACGGTATTCGATAACAGTCGTGAAGGGATTATCCTGACGGATAAAAACGAAAAGATCGTGTCGGTCAATCGTGCTTTCAGCGAAATTACCGGCTATCGCGATGATGAAGTTTTAGGCCAGACACCGCGAATTTTAAAATCCAATCGTCATAGTCGCGATTTTTTTCAGAGCATGTGGCTTTGCCTTGAAGAACGCGGTTGCTGGCAGGGGGAGATTTGGAATCGCCGCAAAGATGGACAGGTGTATCCGGAGCTGATGTCGATCAGTGCCGTTTGTGATGACCAGCAGGAGGTTAGCCATTATATTGCCGTTTTCACTGATATCAGTCAGGCCAAAGAGTCGCAGGAAAAACTCGATTATCTCTCTTGGCATGATCCTCTGACTGATTTGCCCAACCGTAGCCTGTTTTGCACCCACCTTGACCAAGCAGTGAAACACGCTGAGCGTAAGCACCATTCTTTTGCGGTTCTCTGTTTTGATCTTGATCATTTTAAAGATGTCAACGACAGCTTTGGCCATCTGGTCGGCGATGCTCTGTTGCGAAAAATAGCGGATCGATTACGCAGTCGCTTGCGCGAAAGCGATATGTTGGCTCGCTTGGGCGGCGATGAGTTTGTCCTGTTATTGGAAGATGTTGCTGATTCCCATCGTGTGACAATGATAGCTGAAGAGATCCTTCATCTGTTGCAACAACCTTTTCTTTTGACGGAAACGGAGCTGGAAGTTCAGGTGAGTGTCAGTATCGGCATTGCTGTTTATCCGGAACATGGCCACGATGCTCTGGAGTTGTTGCAGCGTGCTGATTCAGCTTTATATCGGGCCAAGCAACATGGTCGTGCTCGCTTTGCCTATTACAACGAAGAGATGACTGAGCAAGCTCAGGAACGGGTTCAATTGAGTTTTCATTTGCGCCAGGCGTTGGAAAAGCAGGAGTTTGCAGTGTATTACCAACCTCAGGTTGATTTGGACACCGGGCAGATTGTTGGAGCAGAGGCGTTGATGCGCTGGAACAGTCCCGAACTGGGCCTGGTGACTCCAGATCGTTTTATCCCTTTGGCTGAGGAGATTGGTTGTATTTGTTCGATGGGGGCCTGGATTCTCCGGCAGGTTTGTGAGCAAGGGAAGGCCTGGTTAGATGCCGGCTATCCGCCGTTGACCCTGGCCGTCAACTTATCGGCGGTACAGTTTACTGAGGAGGATATTGCCTGTCGCTTGAAAGAGACTCTGCAAGAGACCGGTTATCCGGCCGAGTATCTGGAACTGGAAGTGACGGAATCCACCCTGATGCACAAAGAACAGCAGACCATCGATCTGCTTAAGTCATTAAACGAGCTGGGCGTTCGCCTCGCCCTGGATGATTTTGGTACCGGCTACTCCTCTCTGGCGTATCTCAAATACTTTCCGTTGCACCTGCTCAAGGTTGATAAGTCGTTTATCGATGATTTGCCCGCAGACGCCAACGACTGCAAAATGGTCACAGCCATTGTGCAAATGGGGCACGGGCTCGGTTTTGAGCTGCTTGCCGAAGGTGTTGAGACGGTTGCTCAGAGAGATTATCTGGCGCAATTGGGCTGTGATTACTATCAGGGCTATTATTGCAGTCCGCCGGTTCCTGCCTGCGAATTCGCTGCCCTGCGGCAGTCGCAGAAGGCGCTCTAAAATCCTTTTTGCAACAGGACGGTGCTGAATTCGTCGAGCATGCGGTTTTTGACCACATGACAACCGTACTGTTGATATCGTTGACGCACGTCAAAGTTGTATTCGTAAAGAATTCCGGAAAGCAGCAGGGGGGCATCTGAGCCGACTCTTTGTGAAAGCTCTTCAGCAACATTGATAAGGATGTCACCGTAAATGTTGGCGAGAACCAGATCGTAGGTTGCTTCCGGCAGATCACTGAGGGTGCCGCAGACATGGTCAATGTCGTCATCAACACCATTGAGCTGACTGTTGAGGCGGCAGGTGGCAACAGCGGCAGGGTCGATGTCGATACACACCGCTGATCGCGCACCAAGCTTCAATGCCGCAATAGCCAGGATGCCGGTTCCGCTCCCCAGGTCGAGTATGGTTGCTCTGTTGATCCCTTCGAGGTCTTCGAGGATCTCCAGGCAGCTGGCTGTTGTTTCGTGCTCACCGGAACCGAAAGCGCCGGGCGCCATCCATAAATTGATCCGCTCGTCCTCGATGGCAGGATGACCTTGAGGCAGAATGCGGAATGAGCGTCCGATGACAAAAGGGGAAAAAACACGTCCCACGGGTTGTTCCTTTCAGCATGAGTGTTGTATACCATAGCGTGAAGTTATCGAGTATTTCATGCGAGGTTGTTCTCGTCAATACATAGAAAAATGCATAAGGAGGGGGATTTCATGACCATGTGGCGAACTGGGGCCGGGATGAAAAAAGTCGGGCATGTCCTTTTGTGGCTAACCGTGATGTTTCTCTGCGCCTGCAGTTCTGAAACAGGGCAGTCGCAGAAAGATGTCAATAAGCAACCAGCTTTGGCACCCGATTTTGAACTGGGTTCATTACAGGGGCAAACCGTCCGGCTTTCAGAATTGCGCGGCAAAGTTGTTGTCCTTAATTTCTGGGCAACCTGGTGTCCACCTTGTCGTGAAGAAGTGCCGTCCATGCAGCAATTGCATGACATGATGTCCGGGACCGAGTTTGTGATGCTGGCGGTGAATATTGAACAGGATGGGCGCAAGACCGTTCCGGTCTTTTTGCAAAAAAATCCCGTTGATTTTACCATCCTGTTTGACGAGTCCGGCCAAGTCAGAAAATCCTATGGGGTTGCTAAATATCCGGAGACCTTCATTATTGACCCTCAGGGGAGGATTGTTGAAAAAGTCATTGGTGGTATCAATTGGAGTCAGCCGCGTGTGGTTGAGTTTATGCGTCATTTATTGCCGGAGTCTGCTGACTGAGCTTGACGGCTTCAGGGGCTTTTGATAATTTGAACATCATTTTCATTTCAATTAGAGGGAGCGGCTGATGGCAAAAGTCAAGGACCTGTTTCGTGATTACTTGGCCAAGCATGGATTAAAGGTCACACGGCAGCGCGAGATTATTCTTGAGGGCTTTATGAGTTCGCCCTCGCACCTGTCCGCAGAGGAATTATACCTCCGCCTGCGCAAGGATCATCCCAATATCGGTTATGCAACGGTCTATCGGACCATGAAGCTTTTGGCGGATAGTGGCATCGCCAGTGAGCGTCATTTTGGTGACCGTCAGACCCGCTACGAACCCAACACCAGTGAAGATCATCATTACCACCTGATCTGCAATTCGTGTGGCCGGATCATCGAGTTTGAAGATGCGAAAATTGAAGCGTTGTTGCAGCAAACTGCGGCAGAGCATCAATTTACTTTATCGCATCAGCGTCTGGAACTTTACGGCTTGTGTCCGTCTTGCCAGGGTGGCTAGTGCTCTGTCCATGCTAAAAATTCGAGTGAATGGCACAGCATCGTGCCATTCACACAAGGCGCGAAATCGCCGAAGTGGCCACTCCACTTCAAGAGTTTGCAACGCAGTGGGAATGGTGCGAGGCGAAGCCAGGCCCGAAGATTTCGTGTTGTCAGAGCACGAGCTCTACTGAGTGTCTTGTGGTCCATCATTGGCGAAAGAGCCATTTTTTTCAATAGGCTCGATTAACTGGAGTTTTCTGTGCGTATTACTGCAATTATTCCGGCCCGCTATGCTTCATCCCGGTTTCCGGGTAAGCCGCTTGCCGATATTCTTGGTAAACCGATGATTCAGTGGGTGTATGAGCAAACGGCCCAGGCTGAATTGGTCGATGATGTGCTGGTGGCAACGGACGATGACCGTATCCTCGAAGCTGTTGAAGCCTTTGGGGGCCGTGCCTGCATGACATCGGATCAGCATGAAACCGGAACGGATCGTCTCGCCGAAGTTGCCGCCCTGATCGATTGTGACTTGGTTGTCAATGTTCAGGGGGATGAACCTCTGATTGACCCACGCATGATTGATCAAGCCATTGCTCCTTTGAAAGAGGATGCGACTATTGCTATGGGGACATTGATGGTTCCCATTATAGAGTCCCGGGAATACTTGAACCCCAATGTTGTTAAAGTTGTTACCAACAGCCAGGGGGATGCCTTGTATTTTTCCCGAGCACCGATCCCCTGGTCGCGTGATTACAGTGCAACGGCGGCCGAGAATTTTGACCAGATTCGTGCTTTTAAACATGTCGGCCTTTATGTCTATCGCCGCGATTTTCTGCTTGCGTATCCGGCCTTGACGGCGACGCCACTCGAACAGATGGAAAAGCTCGAACAACTGCGTGCTCTGGAGAATGGTTATCGGATTCGCGTGGTGGAAACAAACCTTCAATCTCAAGGGGTGGACACCCCACAAGATCTGCTTCGGGTCTGTGAAATTATCTCTGCATCAGGGCTGAAAAACAGTCGCTGAATCGCGATGATTTTCCCTTTCTTTTTGGTGTTGTTCAGTGTAGAGTTTCGCACTTGTGTTTGGTGAAAATATCCATGATGCTTCGTCGGGAAGGGCCTGGCAGCACGATGGGTACGCAAAAGAAAACATAAGGTGTTAACGTGGAGGCAAAATCGATGAAAACCAAGTTTCTGTTTGTTACCGGAGGTGTCGTTTCTTCTCTGGGTAAAGGGCTGGCCGCGGCATCAATCGGTGCTTTGATGGAAGCTCGTGGATTACGTATTTCCATGCAGAAGCTTGATCCGTATATCAATGTTGATCCAGGAACCATGAGCCCGTTTCAGCACGGTGAAGTTTTTGTTACCGATGACGGTGCTGAAACCGACCTGGACTTGGGACATTATGAGCGCTATACGTCGGCGCGTCTTTCCCGAAAGTCGAATTTTACGACCGGCCAGGTGTACGACGCGGTTATCCGTAAAGAACGGCGCGGCGATTATCTCGGTGGTACGGTTCAGGTCATTCCGCACATTACCAACGAGATCAAAAGCAAGATCATTGAAAACGCCCAAGATGTCGATCTGGCCATTGTTGAAGTGGGTGGAACCGTTGGTGATATCGAATCATTACCGTTTCTAGAGGCGATTCGTCAGTTTCGTACCGACCTTGGTCATGAGAATGTTCTTTATGTTCATTTGACCTTGGTGCCTTATCTGGCTGCGGCAGGTGAGTTGAAAACCAAGCCGACGCAACACAGTGTTAAAGAGTTGCGCGAAATCGGTATTCAACCGGATATCCTGTTGTGTCGATGTGATCGCGAAATCCCCCGTGATATGAAAAGCAAGATCGCCTTGTTCTGTAATGTCCGTGAGGATTCGGTCATCACTGCCCGCGACGTCGGCTCTATTTACGAAGTGCCGGTGATCTATCATGAACAGGGGTTGGACGAACGCGTTGTTGACGGTCTGGGTATCTGGACCAAGGCCCCGGATCTGGCTCCCTGGCAGAATGTGGTTCGGCGGGTCAAGGACCCGGCTTCACAGACGACGATTGCCATTGTGGGCAAATATGTCGAATTGACCGAGAGCTATAAGTCTCTGTCCGAAGCTTTAATTCATGGCGGCATTGCCAATGACTGCCGGGTTAACCTGAAATACGTTGATTCCGAGTCACTCGAGCGCCATGGTCTGGGCGATACCTTTGCCGATGTCGATGGTATTCTCGTTCCGGGTGGTTTTGGTGAGCGCGGTAGCGAAGGTAAGACCGCTGCGATCCGTTTTGCCCGAGAAAACACGATTCCGTTTTTTGGGATCTGCCTGGGGATGCAGATGGCAGTTGTCGAATTTGCCCGTAACGTGTGCAAGCTGCCGGATGCGTATTCTGCCGAATTTCGTGAAGAGGCAGAAAGCCCGGTCATTCATATCATGGAAGCACAAAAAGAGATTTCTACCAAGGGCGGGACAATGCGCCTTGGTGCCTATGACTGTGAACTGGCGGAGGGGAGCCTGGCTCAGCGTATTTATGGGCAGAAACGGATTTCCGAGCGACACCGCCATCGGTACGAGTTTAACAACGGCTTTCGTCAAATTCTGAGCGAATGCGGTCTGGAGATCTCCGGGGTGAATCCCGATGCCGATCTGGTCGAGATCGTTGAAATTTCGAATCATCCTTGGTTCTTGGCGTGTCAGTTCCATCCTGAATTCCGTTCACGGCCCATGGATCCGCATCCGTTATTTGAGTCATTTGTCGGTGCCTGCCTTCATCAGGCAAAGGAAGCATAAATGGTTACGGAAGTAAAAATCGGCAATGTCACCTTTGGCGATCAGCATCCGTTTGTTCTTGTATCAGGTCCCTGTGTTCTTGAAGATCTGGACATGACGCTACATATTGCGGAATCTCTAAAAAAACTGACGGATCAGTTAGGGATCGCTTTTGTTTTCAAGGCGTCTTATGACAAAGCCAATCGGACTTCAGTAACATCATTTCGTGGCCCGGGCATTGATGCGGGTCTGGAGATGCTGGCCAAGGTCAAGAGTGAATTCAACGTGCCGGTGGTTTCTGATGTTCATGATGCAACTCAGGTGGCTGCTGCATCTCAAATTCTTGATATTATTCAAATTCCGGCATTTCTATGCCGTCAAACTGATCTGCTGGTTGCGGCCGGAAACAGTGGCCGGGTTGTCAATGTCAAGAAAGGTCAATTTCAGGCGCCTTGGGACATGAAACATGTGGTCGGAAAGGTTGCTTCTACCGGGAACGAGCAGATCTTGCTGACCGAGCGTGGCGCCAGTTTTGGTTACAACAATCTGGTTGTGGACATGCGCTCATTGCTGATTATGCGCGAGTTGGGCAAGCCGGTCATTTTTGACGCCACTCACGCGGTACAACTTCCCGGTGGCGCGGATGGTGCTTCGGCCGGTCAACGTGAATATGTTGCGGCACTTTCTCGAGCGGCCGTCGCCATTGGTATTGATGGGTTGTTCTGGGAAGTCCACCCTGATCCTGAGTGTGCCCGTTGTGACGGACCGAACTCCTTGTACCTCAAAGATCTTCAACCGATTCTGGAGTCGCTGCTGGCGATAGATGCCGTGGTGAAAAATCGATGAATACGACCAATTCTATTATAGATGTTGCTCGAAATACCCTGAAAATTGAAGCGGACGCCGTACTGGCTCTTCATGACAGGATTAATGGCGAATTTTGTCAGGCTGTTGAGTTGATTCTGGCCTGTAAGGGGCGCCTGGTGATCTCAGGTATGGGCAAGTCCGGTTTGATTTGTCAGAAAATTGCCTCCACGATGGCGTCTACTGGAACGCCTGCTCTCTTCCTGCATCCTGCCGAAGGTATCCATGGTGATCTTGGCATGTTGATGAAAGGCGATGTGGTCCTGGCTGTTTCCAACTCCGGTGAGACCGAAGAGATTGTGCGTATTCTGCCGGTGATCAAGCGTCTCGGGTTAAAGTTGATTGCCATGAGCGGTAACCCGGCCAGTACACTGGCACGAGCAGGAGATGTTTCATTGGATATCTCGGTTGACAAGGAGGCCTGTCCTCTTGGTTTAGCTCCGACTGCCAGTACGACGGCAACGCTGGCCATGGGCGATGCTCTGGCCGTAGCCTTGTTGCAGGAGAAAAACTTTCAAGCCGAGGATTTTGCGCTGTTTCATCCGGGCGGGGCGTTGGGGAAACGTCTGTTGTTGCGCGTCGAAGATTTGATGCATACCGGCGATGCGATACCTCTGGTGACACAGACAACGACCGTTAAAGACGCACTGTTTGAAATCACCAACAAGAAGCTCGGCATTACCGGCGTTGTTGATGCGGATAATGGGCTGGTCGGGGTCTTTACCGATGGCGATCTGCGGCGTTGTCTTGAAGATCAACACTCTCTGGAACATTTGATGGATCAGGTGATGAGCCGTCATCCCAAGCGGGTGCTGCGCTTTAATCTGGCCGCCAAAGCCCTGCAGCTGATGGAAGAGTATTCGATCACCTCGTTGTTTGTTTTTGAGCACGAAGAGGATGCAACCCCGGTTGGTATTATTCACCTTCACGATCTTTTGAAGGCAGGAGTGGTATGAAAAAACGATCCATCGAAAAAATTCGCCTGCTGTTACTCGATGTTGATGGGGTCCTGACGGATGGTCGGATCATTTATGATAACAATGCCGTTGAGAGTAAAGCGTTTCACGTTCGTGATGGCCATGGCTTGAAACTTCTCCAGCGTGCCGGAATCAAGGTTGGCATTATCACCGGGCGAAGTTCTGCGGTTGTCAGCCATCGGGCTGCTGAGTTAGGGATCGATATTGTTTATCAGGGAGCCAAGAATAAGCTTGAGCCGTATGAACAGATCCTTGCAGATTTGAACCTGTCTGATCAGCAAGTGGCCTATGTGGGCGATGATCTGGTCGATTTGCCGATTCTGCGTCGCGTCGGGTGTTCAATTGCCGTGGCCGATGCTGTCGCTGATATCAAACCTTATGTGGACTATATCACCGCGCTTCCTGGTGGTCATGGCGCTGTGCGTGAAGTGTGTGACATGTTGCTGCGGCAATCCGGTTTATGGGATTCCGTTACGGAACGCTACTTTGACTAGCGTGCCTCTCTTTACCCCTGTCGCCAATTAGTGTTATCCTTTCTCAATGATTCGACGCGATACCATACGCCGTTTTCTTGTTGCCGCACTCTTGGTTGTTTGTGCGGTTTTACTGGTGCTTGTTCTCTATTACGAGAATCTGCCAACCTCTGTTGAAGTCATTGAAGATGTCGTTATGGATGCTGATGTTGAGTTGACAACATTCAATTACACTGAAACCGTCGACGGCGTCAAACACTGGACATTGAGTGGTGAATCCGCGGCCCATGATTTCAATCAGGAAAAAACCCGGATTGAGCGGGTAACGATGCAACTCTATGATCAGAAAGATGTGGGCGATGTCGTGTTGACCGCTGATCAGGGCACAGCTCTTTTATCTGATCAACAGATTAACGCTGTCGGCAATGTCGTGATACAGTCGGATAACGGTTATACGCTGTTGACGGAGCGTGCTACCTATTATGGAAATCGCTCTCAAAGCGGCGTCATTGAATCGCCGGTGGCCGTGACTATCCGTTCTAACCAACTGGAGTTGCATGGAACCGGACTTGTTTTGGATGTTGGTTTACGCACCATGCAGTTGAATACTGACGTTTCGGCGACGTTTTACCCTGAAGCTCAAAAGGAGCAGCCGTAATGCGCTTGTTGTTTCTTATCGTATGTATTGTCCTGGTTGGATTGTCTCCCGCCATGGCTGAACCGGAAATGGAACATGATGCCAGTCAGCCGATTCATGTGACCTCACAGCGTCTTGAAGCCAACGACGCAAAAGGGTTCTTTATTTTTACCGGTGAGGTGCAGGCACAGCAGGGTGATGTCACCATATATGCTCAAAAAATGACAATTTACTATTCAGATGGTGAACAGAAGCAGGTTGATCGCGTTGTGGCTGAACAGGACGTACGGATTGTCCAATTGAATCGGGTTGCCACGGGGCAAAAAGCGATTTTCTGGCAAAAAGACGGGCGGGTAGAGCTGACAGGGGATCCCCGTGTTGTCCAGGGTGAAAACGTGGTTGAGGGCGAGAAAATTATCGTTTACCTCAATGATAGTCGCAGTATCGTTGAGGGGGGAAAACAGGGGCGTGTTAAGGCCGTCTTTGTGCCGGGAGAATCCACCGAGTGAGTCACCTTCTCAAAGCCACAGGCCTGACAAAGTCTTATCGACGCCGGACTGTTGTCAACGGTGTTGATCTTGAGGTCCGCTCCGGACAGGTCATTGGTTTGTTGGGGCCAAACGGTGCCGGCAAAACAACGTCTTTTTATATGATGGTCGGCTTGGTGAAACCGGATCAGGGTCACGTGTTTATCGATGATGTCGAGGTGAGCCAGTGGCCGATGTATCAGCGTGCTGGCGCAGGGGTGGCTTATCTGCCTCAGGAGTCTTCGGTTTTTCGCAAGTTGACGGTTGAGCAAAATTTGCTGGCAATCCTTGAATATCATGTCAGTGATGCAGAACAACGCCGCGAACGGTTGGCAACCCTGCTGGGTGATTTTCGTTTGGAACATGTGGCCAAATCTCCAGGGTATGCGTTGTCCGGCGGCGAACGTCGGCGTACGGAGATTGCTCGGGCGCTGGTGATTGATCCCCGGTTTATTTTGCTCGACGAACCTTTTGCCGGCATTGATCCGCTGGCTGTGATTGATATACAAAATATTATCCTCGATCTGAAAAAGCGCGGTATCGGCGTGCTGATCTCTGATCATAATGTCCGTGAAACGCTCGGCGTGTGCGACAGTGCTTACATCCTCAATGCGGGCACTATTTTTGAACACGGCACCCCGGAAGAGATCGCAACAAGTTCCACAGCGCGGGAAATTTACCTTGGGGAGGATTTCCGGCTATAAAAAATACCGTGTACGTAATACACTGTAGTGAATCTAACTTATTGTTTTGAATATGTCGCCAATCCACTGACCAGGAAACAGAATGGCCCTTGAGTTACGTCAACAATTAAAGCTCAGTCAACAGCTGGTAATGACACCCCAGTTGCAGCAAGCGATTAAATTGCTGCAACTGTCACGTGTTGAGCTGGAAGAGGTGGTCAATCAAGAACTGGAAGAGAACCCAGTACTTGAAGAAGTCTCTGAGGTTGACGAAAATCGTAAAGTTGAATCTGAAGCTGTTTCGCCTGATGCGGATGAAGGCGTTCCTGATAATAACCCGGAAAAGACTCAGGAAGTTGTCGAGGCGGACGGCCTGGCCCAGATAGATGACTGGCAAACCTACCTCCAGGGGTTTTCTCAGGGCGGAAGCGTTGCGGAATCTTTTGATGATGAAGATCATCCTTCCTACGAAAACCTGCTGACCCCGAAAATTACACTGTCTGATCATCTGATGTGGCAGCTTAATTTGTCGAGTATTGCCGGCCACGATAAAGTGATTGCTGCTGCGATCATTGGCAATATCGATGATGCCGGTTATTTGCGAACACCTCTTGAAGATATCTGTCAACAAACGGAATCAACTCAGGATCAGGTTGAAGATGTTCTCTACCGCGTCCAATTATTTGATCCGGCAGGCGTTGCCGCACGAGATCTTCCTGAATGTCTGCAGTTGCAGCTGGCTTATCTTGGGTTGAAGGGCAGTCTGGCAGAACGGATCATCACGGATTACTCCAAAGAACTTGAGGAGCGCCGTTATCCCATCATTGCCAAGCAATGCAAAGTCAGCGTTGATGACGTTCTTGACGCCGCTCGATTCCTGTCGAGTCTTGATCCTCGTCCCGGCAGTCAATTCAGCGAATCCGATATTCATTACATCACGCCGGACATTTTTGTTTACAAAGTTGCTGACGAATATGTTGTCTCTTTGAACGATGATGGTCTGGCCAATCTTAAGATCAGCTCCTATTACTCCAATGCCTTGTCGGGTAAAGAGATTGACAGTGAGACCAGCGAGTATATCCAGGAAAAGATGCGTGGTGCGTTATGGTTGATTAAAAGCATCCATCAGCGGCAACGGACGATTTTCCGGGTTACCAAGAGTATCGTTAAATTCCAGCGTGAGTTTTTTGACCATGGCATCAGTTATTTAAAACCCCTGGTGTTGCGCGATGTGGCCGAAGATATCGAAATGCATGAATCGACGATCAGCCGTGTCACGACAAACAAATATGTTCAGACTCCTCAGGGCCTTTTTGAACTGAAATTCTTCTTTAACAGTGGAATCGGTACGACCGGTGGTGATTCCGTTGCTTCAGAGAGTGTTAAAAATCGTATTAAGGAAATAATTGCAGAAGAAAATGAGAAAAAACCGTATTCTGATCAAAAGATTGTTAATATGTTGAAAGAGGATGGCATTGATATTGCCCGACGTACGGTCACCAAGTATCGGGAAATGCTCGGGATAGGTTCCTCTACGGCGCGCAAGCGTTTATTTTAATACACGGGTAAAGAACAAGGAGGTTTTATGCAAATTTCAGTGACGTTTCGCCATATGGACACCAGTGAACCGGTTCGTAATTATGTTGAAGAAAAACTGGTTCGCGTTAATAAGTATATTGAAGAACCCATTGATGCTCAGGTTGTTTTGACCGTTGAAAAAAAGATCCGCCACAATGCTGAGGTTGCTCTTGTTGCCAAAGGGGTGACGATCAAAGCTTCTGCTGAAGTGACTGATGATATGTATGCTGCGATTGACGCAGTCGTCGATAAATTGGAGCGCCAACTGAAGCGCTACAAGGAAAAACTCAAGCGTCACTCGAGCCGTAAAGGCAAAGAGCGTGATCTGACCAAGACCATCTATGAGGCCGCCAGTGTCGAGGAAGGACATCCAGAGCCAAAGGTTATCCGCAGCCACAGCTTCTCCATCAAGCCGATGTCGGTTGACGAAGCGGTGATGCAAATGGATTTACTGCAAAAAGAGTTTCTGGTTTTTACCGATGATGACACAGAAGAGGTGAACGTCATTTATCGTCGAAAAGATGGTAACTACGGTTTGATTGTCCCGAAAAGCTAATTATTCAGCGCGGGGAGCTCGCTCCCCGCGCTGTTCTCTTTTGTTGTGTGATTATGAAAATTGTTGAATTGCTCGATCCTGCTTCTGTTGAAGCCGATATTCAATCGGTGGCTAAAAACGAGGTCTTAGCTGAGATGACCGATGTGTTGTTGCGTTCGGCTAAGGATCTCAATCGTGAAGATGTCCTGTCGGTGCTCCTGGAACGTGAACGTCTGGGCAGTACCGGTATTGGGGAAGGCGTGGCTATCCCCCACGGTAAGCTTAAAAAGATTGATCAGTTGATTCTGGCTTTTGGGCGCAGTCGCAAGGGGGTGGATTTTGATTCTATGGATGGCAAACCGGCGCATCTTTTCTTTTTGTTGCTGGCTCCTGAAGAATCGATCAGTGTTCATCTGAAAACCCTGGCGCGTATCTCTAAATTGCTCAAAGATACCGACGTGCGAGACCGGTTACTTATGGCAACGAGTGGTGAGGAGATCTATGAGATTATCCGTGTAGAAGAAACAACCTGAAACGATAGGTGAAGAGCATGGCGCAGTTGAGTGTACGTGAGTTGCTGGAAGAGCAGAACACTGGATTGGAACTCGAAGTGCTGGCTGGTGCTGACGGTCTTCACAAATGTATTGAATCGCATCGCATTCAAAAGCCCGGGTTGGCTTTAGCCGGGCATCTCAGCTATCTCCATCCAAACCGTCTGCAGATCCTTGGCTCTACCGAGCTCAGTTATCTTGAAAAACTCACCCCGGAAACTGCCGCTGAAAATGTTGAGCAGCTCTGTTCTCTGGGGTTTTCCTGTCTCATCATCACCAAGGGACAAACCCCGCCAAAAGTTTTGTTGGAAAAGACCGAACATTATGCGATTCCGCTATTGCGTACCCAGATGAAAAGTTCGGCATTTATTTCGCTTATCACGAAATTTCTTGAAGAGCGCTTACTGCCGTCGACGTCGGTCCATGGTGTTCTGGTCGATGTGTTTGGGGTGGGGGTCCTTCTCATGGGACAGAGTGGCATCGGTAAGAGCGAATGTGCTTTGGATCTGGTGCTGCGTGGCCATCGGCTCGTGGCAGATGACGTCGTCAAGGTTCGCACAAAATTACCTGCAGTGTTGTTTGGTGAAGGCAGCGACTTGCTTCATTACCATATGGAAATTCGTGGCTTGGGGATTATCAATATCAAGCATCTGTTCGGGGTTGCCGCTATCCGTGAGCGGAAGAAAATTGATGTCGCCATGGAGTTGCAGGAATGGAATGATGAGGCCACTTATGACCGTCTCGGCCTGGATGAGCAACATTACGAATTGCTGGGTATCAAAGTTCCCTTGTTACGGATCCCGGTCTGCCCAGGGAGAAATATTTCCACCATTATTGAAGTTGGAGCACGGAACCAACTTCTCAAAGAGATGGGCTACAATTCAGCACGTGAATTCCAGGATCGTCTGGAAAAACGTATGGCTGAAGTGGCGCAGTTGCATTCCCACGTTATTATTGGCGACAATCTGGAGTAGCTGATCGTGAGGTTTATTGTTATTACCGGCTTGTCCGGTTCAGGAAAATCAACGGCAGCCAAAGTCCTCGAAGATGAGGGCTTTTATGTTATTGATAATTTCCCCTTGACCCTGTTACCAGCTTTCTTTGAACAGGGTGGAGGTAATGTCATCGATTCGGTCGGTGTGGCGATTGTTATGGATGTCCGTAATCCACATTTTATTACGGGTTATGAGCAGATTTTTGCTGCAGTGCGTCAGGCTGGCCATGAACCGGAAATTTACTTTTTTGATGCTGCAGACGATGAACTGATTCGACGTTTTTCGACAACGCGCCGTCGTCACCCCTTGTCGAACTACAGCACCGTCTCAGCAGCGATTTCTCAGGAACGCAGCCTGCTACAGCCTTTGCGAGATATCGCCACGGTTGTTTTTGATACGACTTTATTGTCGGTGCATCAGCTTAAAGCGGCTGTGTTGCGAACGCTACACGGTTCTCCAGACGCCGGGGTGCCAATGAGCATCCGGCTGCAGTCTTTTGGCTTTCGCTACGGTGTTCCTCTTGAGTCGGATCTGGTCATTGATGTTCGTTTTTTGCCGAATCCTCACTACGATGAAGCCTTACGGCCGTTGACAGGTTGTGATAAACCTGTCCGTGATTTTGTTCTTAGCCAACCGGAATGTCGCGAGTTTCTTCAGCGGACACAATCCTGGCTTGATTTTCTCATCCCGCGTTATCGGCGAGAAGGCAAACGTTACCTGACTATTTCCATTGGCTGTACAGGAGGGCATCATCGCAGTGTTGCGCTTGTCGAAGCATTACGGGATTGTCTCAAAGAATCACAAGATGTTACCATCACTCATCGCGACCTGATAAAGGAGGAAGGATGATAGGATTGGTCATTGCCACGCATGCCGATTTGGCCGCACAATTGTTGGAGGCGGCACAGGGCATTATTGGCCCGGTGAGTCACACCCGTACCATGTGCCTTGATAAACAATGTAATCCTGAGGCTCTTGCTCAGCAGATGGCCCAGCTGATTGCTGAGGTGGGAAGTGACGGTGATGGTGTTTTGGTGATGACCGACATGTTTGGTGGTACTCCGGCGAATGTTGCCGCTCGCTTTTTATCCGATCCTGGTATTGAGGTCATTAATGGGGTCAACCTGCCAATGCTGTTGAAGTTTCCTAACGGCCGACAGTCGAAAACTTTGGCCGAGCTGACTCAGTTCCTTCAAGATTATGGGCAAAAAAGTGTCGTTGTTTCTCGCGACCTGATTGGGTGTGGGACCAACTGATGTCGATCGTTCTGGCACGCGTTGATAACCGGCTGATTCATGGCCAGGTTCTGGAAGCCTGGGTGCCTCATGTGCAGGCCGATTGTTTGATTGTGGTCGATGACGTTGTCGCTCAAGACCCATTTCGTAAGCAGTTGATGATCGCGGTCGTTCCGGGTGAATTGACTGTCGAGGTTTGCTCTCACGAAGACGTTGATCAACTCTGTTCGGCCCATTTACTCGATGCACACAATGTTATTGTGTTGTTTTCAACGCCGCAAGATGCTCTTCAGGCCTATCGTGAGGGGATTCATTTTACCTGCCTGAATCTGGGCAATATGCATGCTCAAGAAGGGAAACGCTGTCTTTCCCGCACTCTGTTTGTTGGTCCCGAAGACCAAGAGGATCTCAACGCTTTGTGTCGCCTTGGCGTGATGATTTCCGCTCAATGTATTCCGACGGATCGTGTCATGCGATGGGATTGTCATGACGAGGAACTCAAGGGGTAGGTTTTGATCTTGGCGTGGCTGGGTGTTCTTTGCGTAATTCTCCTCTGTGGACTGGACCGAACCGCTATTGGCCAATTTCAGTTGGGACGGCCTTTGGTGTGTGCTGCTGGCGCCGGTTATCTGTTAGGAGTGTTTCCAGAAGCCTTTCAGTTGGGCTTGATGATGGAGTTGCTCTGGCTGATGCGGGTCCCGGTGGGAGCAGCTGTTGCCCCCGATGATACCACGGCGACTCTGGGCGGGGTTATTTTGCTGTATCTCTTTTCTTATGGCCAACCCCGGCAAGATCTGGTGCTCGTGGTTGCTGTGGCCGTAATTGCTCTGACGACAGCAGAAATCGGCAGGGTGTTCGACATTCGTACCCGGCACCAGAACGAAAAATGTTTTCAGAACGCCGTATCCCATCTTGCCGAGCAACAATGGTCTGTTTTTCAGCAAAACCATTTACGTTGTGCTGTTCTTTTTGCCCTGGCGTCCCTGATGTCCGTGGCGTGTGTCGTTGCCGTGGGTGGTTTGTTTTTAACCCTGTTGTTACCGTGGCTAACGCCTCTTACCGCGGGTCATCCGGTTCTGTTGGTTACGGTGTTTCCTCTCGTTGGTATTGCGG
Source organism: uncultured Desulfuromonas sp. (assembly GCF_963678835.1). Lineage (NCBI taxonomy): Bacteria > Pseudomonadati > Thermodesulfobacteriota > Desulfuromonadia > Desulfuromonadales > Desulfuromonadaceae > Desulfuromonas > uncultured Desulfuromonas sp. Next base: position 2,889,778 of record NZ_OY787469.1, on the reverse strand, counting down.
CGATGATCGCGGTATTGCAGGTCAGAAAGACGATTCCACTGTTTGTCTGCGGTTTTTTATTGACCTATGGCCTTCTACAATTGATGGAGATGTAGCCATGTCCGTCGAACCGTTGACTAAAGGGCGTTTATGCCTTTTAAGCCTGCGTAGCCTTTTTCTTCAATGTTCTTGGAACTTTAAGCAGTTTCAGGGGTTGGGGTGGGTGTGTCTCTTGCTACCTGAGCTGCGCCGTTTGTATCCTGATCGCGCGTTGCGACCGATTGTTCAACGCTATTTAGGCTATTTCAACAGTAATGTTTTTTTGGTGCCGACTATTGCTGCAGCCGTGTTGTCACTGGAGAGACGCCAACGGCTTGAAGAGCCGGTTCCCATGTCGCCGCAAGCATTCACTGAAGCGGTAATGGCGCCTTTTGCCGCTGCCGGCGACGCGTTTTTTTGGGGTGGTTTACGCCCCTTGTGTTGTGCCGTTGCTGTGGTTGTCGGGAGTTTGGGCTACTGGTGGTCGCCAGTGCTGTTTCTGGTTTTGTTCAACGTCCCTGTGCTGTTTATACGTTTGGTTGGCCCGTGGCTCGGGTATCAGCAAGGGGTTATGGTGGTTCAGCTTCTTCAGACCTATCGTATTGCTGATGCGGCGTTGGTTCTTAAGCGTTTGGCCGTTGTTGTTCTTGGTGCTGTCGCCGCTGTGCTTTGTCACCAGATGGAAATGGTGACGCCTTATACTGGGTGCATGGTTCCTGTTGTTTTGGGAGGCGTGATCGGTTGTACGTTTATTCTACGCCAGGGAATCCCTTTGTATTTTGTGATTTTTGCTCTTTTGGGATGTGTCGGTATTGCTGACCAGTTTTTTATCTAATGCCCATGGGTGGGCAAAATCGTCCGGTATCGTTTAAGCAAACGACGATTTCGCGAGGTTTTGAGGGACATGTTATTCAAAGCCGTTCTTGCAAAAAGCCCCAGACGGCCTTTTGCAAAAAACTGATAGGATAGATTTTTCATGCAAGTAAAGAAAAGCGTAGAAATTACCAACCGCCTTGGACTTCATGCACGTGCCGCCGCCCAGTTTGTACAGGTCGCCGGACAATTTGCATCTGAAGTTTTTGTTGATAAAGATGGTTTCGAGGTCAATGGTAAAAGCATCATGGGGATTTTGATGCTGGCAGCTCCCAAGGGGACAATTATCGAAATTCGCACAGAAGGTGAGGATGCCCAACAGGCGATGAATGGTCTGGAGAAATTAATTCATGACAAGTTCGGTGAAGAGTAAACAGATAGAGCGCCATCATGCCGTCGCGGCTTCTCCTGGCATTGCCATAGGTGAAGTTTATCTGCTTGATCGTCAACGGGTTAGTGTTGTTGAGTATGATATTCCCGGCGAACAAATTTCCGCGGAAATCGATATTTTCCATGCAGCTGTCGAGAAATCGCGGCAACAACTTCGAGACATCCAGCATCAATTGTCCCACCATACCCAATCGGAACATTTTTACATCATCGACACTCAGTTGATGATTCTTGACGACGAGATGCTCCTGACGGGAACAACAAGTTTTATTCAGGAAAAACAGATTAATGCCTCGGCTGCTTTAAAGCGAGTTCTTAAGAAATTCAGGGCCACATTTGAGTGCATTGAGGATGAATACCTCAGGGAACGAGGTTCAGATATTGAGCTGGTCGGTGAGCGAATCCTGCGCAATATCCGTGGTAAAAATCAGCAACAGATACAGAATCTTGACCGTAAGTCGATTGTCATTGCTCACGACTTGTCGCCGGCAGACACTCTGCAGATGGACAAGGAACAGGTGATCGGTTTTGTAACGGACCTGGGGGGACGGACATCCCATACAGCAATTTTGGCCCGCTCGCTGGGGTTGCCGGCGGTGGTTGGTCTTGAAACGATTACTTCCACGGTTTCAACCGGGATGGCCATCATTATTGACGGCAGCCATGGTGAGGTAATCCTTAATCCTGATCCGGCAACACTGCAAGAGTACCTCGAAAAGAAACGACGCTACGAATTTTACCAGCAACATCTGCAAACCTTCTGCGCGTTGCCTGCTTGTACCGCCGATGGAGTCAAGGTCACGCTTCAGGCGAATATTGAGTTGCCCGATGAGGCGGATATTGCCCTGAAAAACGGCGCGACGGGGATCGGTTTGTTGCGCACCGAATTCATGTACATGGCTCGCTCAACTCCGCCGTCCGAGCAGGATCAGTTTGAAGGGTATAAGGCGCTGGTGGAGAAAATTCATCCTTCTCCTGTCACCATCCGCACTTTGGATATTGGTGGCGACAAGTTTGTTCAGGATCTCAGCCTGCAGGACGAAGCCAATCCGGCCATGGGGTTGCGCTCAATTCGCTTGTCTTTGCACGAAAAACATCTGTTCCGCATCCAGTTACGAGCGATTTTGCGTGCTTCAGCCTACGGTTGTATCCGTTTGATGTTTCCGATGATCTCCGGGGTGACGGAAGTGCGCGCCTGCCGCCAGATTCTTAATGACGTCATGGAGGAGTTGCGCCAGGAACGCATTGCTTTTGATGAAAACCTTCCGGTCGGAATCATGATTGAAACTCCTTCAGCGGTTTTTCTGGCAGATTTGTTGGCCCAAGAAGTGGACTTTTTCTCGGTCGGCACCAATGATCTGATTCAATATTGCCTGGCTGTTGACCGTAGCAACGAGCATGTGGCTTATCTCTATGACCCCTGTCATCCAGCGATTCTCAGAGCATTGAAAATGATCTCTGATGCGGCCAAACAGGCCGGAATTTCAGCCTCTATCTGTGGTGAAATGGCGGCAGAACCCATGTACAGTCTGGTATTGCTGGCCATGGGCTATACCGATATGTCCATGAACAGTTGCGGGTTGTCACGCGTCAAGAAGATCCTGCGTCAATGGCATTCAGCGGATGGCCAAGCCCTTCTCGAACAGATCCTCTCACGATCCACTGCCACACAGATCGCTGCTGACTTGCGCCAGACCGTCCTGCGGCATTTTCCCCATGATATGCAGGAATGGGAGATTTGATTACTTTCTGGCGTCTGTGGTGTTTCTCGCTGGGGCACGCCATGATCCACATTATGCCTTATGGGCCTCATGTAAAATATTTCCCGGACCAACAGGACAATGCATTATTGGATTGCTGGCCCATCGAGAATGACATATACTCACAATCCGAATTTTAGAGTGAAAGGGATTTTTCCATGCCAATGACAGACTTTATGTTTACCTCCGAATCGGTCAGTGAAGGTCATCCCGATAAGATGGCGGATCAGATTTCTGATGCGATTCTTGATGCGATTCTGGCTCAGGACAACACGGCACGTGTCGCCTGTGAAACGCTGGTAACCACCGGTATGGCCATGCTGGCCGGTGAGATTACTACCCATGCCCGTATTGACTATGCTGATATTGTCCGGCAAACGATCCGCGAGATTGGTTATGTTGGTAGCGATGTTGGTTTTGATGCCGATACCTGCGCCGTTATGACGTCACTCGACCGCCAGTCTCCGGACATTTCTCAGGGCGTTACTGCTGGTGAAGGGCTTCATAAAGAGCAAGGTGCTGGCGATCAGGGGCTGATGTTTGGTTTTGCCTGCAACGATACACCGCAATTGATGCCAATGCCGATTGTTTATGCACACAATCTCACCCAGCGCCTGGCTGCGGTGCGCAAAGAGGGTCTTGTCGACTTTCTCCGCCCTGACAGTAAATCGCAGGTGTCGATTGAGTACATTGATGATAAGCCGTCACGTATTGATGCTGTTGTTGTGTCGACTCAGCATGGTCCTGAAGCGACTCTGGCTCAAATTGAAGAAGTCGTCATGGAGGAAGTTGTCAAAAAAGTGGTTCCTGTTGAGCTTCTTGATGACAAAACCAAGTATTACATTAATCCGACGGGACGTTTTGTCGTTGGTGGTCCGATGGGGGACTGCGGCCTGACTGGTCGTAAGATTATTGTCGATACCTATGGTGGGCAGGGCTCCCATGGTGGTGGTGCCTTTTCCGGTAAAGACCCTTCCAAAGTTGACCGCAGTGCTTCTTACATGGCGCGCTACGTGGCGAAGAATGTTGTTGCTGCCGGTCTGGCTGAAAAATGCGAAGTTCAGATCGCGTATGCCATTGGTGTTGCAGAGCCGGTCAGTGTTATGATCAATGCATTCGGTACTGGGGTGATTGCCTCAGACCAGATTGCCCGTATTGTTCAGGAAGAATTTGATCTGCGTCCAGCGGCCATTATTGAAACTCTAGACCTGTTGCGGCCGATCTATCGTCCAACAGCGGCTTACGGTCATTTTGGCCGTGAACTGCCTGATTTTACTTGGGAAAAAACCGATCGGGTAGCGTCTCTTCGCAGCCGCGCCGGTCTTTAATTCTTTCATTGTATACCGGCCAGGCCCCAACTGGGTCTGGCCGGTGTGTTGTCTATGTGCCGCAGGAAACTTCGATCTGACCTTGATGCGATGACTCACTGCGATCCCGCCGTTGATTTTTCTGTTATTATCCCCGTTTTCAATGAACAGGATGCTTTGCCTCGCCTGTTTGCTGCGTTAGAGTCCCAAGTTGGCCTGTCTCTGGAGATCATCTTCAGCGATGGTGGTTCTTCGGACCGTTCCATGGCTCTGATTGACACGTACCGGTCGTGTTCTCACCATCAGGTTGTTCTGGTGCAGGGCGAGCAGGGGCGAAGCTGCCAGTTGAACCGTGGTGGTCGCCTTGCGCGTGGCACCTGGTTGCTTTTTTTGCATGCTGACAGCGTTTGGTCGCAAACCGATCTGTTTATACGGGCGCTGCGAAGCTTGGAAGACGAATGCTTAAAGGGGCAAGGTTTTGTTGCCGGTCACTTTTCGTTGAAATTCAGTGGTGAAGAGCTCCAGCCCCGTTTTTATCGATATCTGTCTGAAAAAGCCGCGTTGAATCTGCCGGGAACCATCTTTGGTGACCAGGGGTTGATGCTTCACCGAACCGCCTGGCATGACCTGAATGGATACGATGAGACTCTGCCTGTTCTTGAAGATGTTGAGCTGGTGGAGCGCATTTCACGCTCGGGACGCATAATTTGTTTGCCTGGAACGCTGGTCACTTCCAGTCGGCGTTACGAGGAGGAGGGGCGACACTGCCGTCAGTTTCTCAATGCGGTTTTATTGTTGATTTTTGCCAGCGATCAACGCTCTTTGTTACCTGTTGCCATGGGCAGTTATCGCTCTGATCGCGGGATTGTCCGCACCTTAATTGGCCTGTTCCAACGGCTGGGGCAATTGCCCCTGTCCGCGTGGTGGTCTTTCTGGTATGGTTGCGGTTCCGCCATGGTACGCTATCTTTGGGTTGTTCCGTTTCGCTTGTATTGGTGGCGGGGGAGTTCGTCGCGATTGGGGCAAAAACTGGTCAGACGATGGAATGTGACAATCCTCACAAAGCTCGATTGTCGTTTGTGGCATAGTGCCGCAGCGCTCACGCTTATTATTGTGTTTTATCTGACGGTTCTGTTGTCCTTGCCATGGTGCGCGGATAGCGTGTTCCGTCACCGTTTATTATCTGCTAAAGGAGAGATTGATGAGTTCGATATCTGAAGAATCGATTGTTAAAGATATGGCTCTGGCCACTTGGGGTCGCAAAGAGATCACCATCGCTGAAACGGAGATGCCCGGTTTGATGGCGGTGCGTGAGGAATATCAGGCGCAAAAGCCTCTTAAAGGGGCACGCATCTCCGGCTCATTGCATATGACGATTCAGACTGCCGTGCTCATTGAGACGCTGGTGGCGCTTGGTGCCGATGTACGTTGGGCCAGTTGCAATATCTTTTCTACTCAGGACCATGCTGCCGCGGCCATTGCTGAGACCGGTGTTCCGGTCTTTGCATACAAAGGAGAATCTCTCGAAGAGTACTGGGAGTTTACCAAAAAAACCCTGTCGTTTCCTGATGGCCCGACCATGATCCTCGATGATGGTGGTGATGCGACTTTGCTGGTGCACCGCGGGGTCGCACGCGAAAAGGAATATGAAGCATCCGGAACGCTTCCTGATGTTTGTCAGGATCATGAAGAAGTGCAAATTCTTGACACATTGCTGAACAAAACCCTTCAGGAGGACCCGAAGTTCTGGCGGAAAATTTCTGCCAACCTGATCGGGGTCAGTGAAGAAACAACCACCGGTGTTCATCGTCTTTACCAGATGGCCCGTGACAACGTCCTGATGTTCCCGGCGTTCAATGTCAATGATTCTGTGACCAAAAGTAAGTTTGATAACCTCTATGGTTGCCGCGAGTCGCTGATCGATGGCATCAAGCGGGCCACCGACGTGATGGTAGCTGGGAAGCAGTGCGTGGTGCTTGGTTATGGCGATGTCGGAAAAGGCTGTGCTCAGGCATTTCGTGGTATGGGGGCCATGGTATCGGTCACGGAAATTGATCCAATCTGTGCGCTGCAGGCATGCATGGAAGGCTTCAATGTTGTTGATATGGATGAAGCCTGTCGCTGGGGCGATATCTTTGTAACAACAACCGGTAATGTCGATGTGATCAATCGCAGCCATATGGACCAGATGAAAGATCAATCCATTGTCTGCAATATCGGCCACTTTGATTCTGAAATTCAGGTAGAGTCGCTGTTCAGTGATGACCAACTGACGGTTCATGAAATCAAGCCGCAGGTGGACCAGATTGAATGGCCCGATGGCAAACGCATTACGCTGCTCGCCCGTGGACGGCTGGTAAATCTCGGCTGCGCCACCGGTCACCCCAGCTTTGTTATGAGTAACAGCTTTGCCAATCAGGTGTTGGCTCAGATTGAATTATGGCTGAATAACGACCAGTATGAAAAACAGGTTTATGTGTTGCCGAAAGTGTTGGATGAAAAAGTCGCTCGTCTGCATCTTGGCAAGCTTGGCGCCAAATTGACGACGCTGACCCAAAAGCAGGCTGATTATCTGGATATCAAGGTTGAAGGTCCCTATAAGCCGGAACACTATCGCTATTAGCCGGGCTTATGAAAAAAGCCGCATTGTCGCTTTTTTCAATAACGCAAACCGTAAAGAAAATCATTTTTAACTTGCCAGGGTATAATCTGAAGCAGGTATTTGGAACCACAACAGGCGCATAGCATAAGCTGTGCGCCTGTTGTGGTTATGAGGGTTAATCGCGGGTAGATAAAAGCAGGAACATTCCGACTAACGCAAAGATGATGTTGGCAGCCCAGGCGGCGACAATTGGTGGCAGAACTGTGGAATACCCCAGGGCAATCAGGGTCGATTGAACGATGAAAAACGATATGCCGATCAACACGCTGATGGAAATGCCCAGAGACAGGTTGACATTGCGACTTTTCTGCAACGCAAAAGGGATCGCCAAAAAAGCCATGATAATGCAGGCAAACGGGGTCGACAGTCGTGAATACATGTCGACGCGATAACGGGTTGCATCCAGGCCTTCCTGTTGCATCTGGGTGCTTATTCTTGAGAGTTGCGTAAAGCTCAACTCTTCATTTTTACCTGACACCGAACCAAAGTCTTCCGGTGTCTTCTTTAGTGGTAGAAGACGTAATTCCTCTTCCTTTTGCGCGGTCAGCTGACGGCTTTTTGGGTCAAAGTGACGCACGGTAACGTGCTCGGCCTGCCAATGGTCCTCTTTGAATGTGGCGGCTTGCGCCTCAATGCGTGTTAACAGGTTCAATTGACCGTCTACCACGTAGAGAGAAATTCCGCGCAGTTGCTGCTTTTCGGGCAAGGCAAGTTGGATATGGTACAGACTGTCGGCTTCGCGGAACCATAGATTGTTTCGCTTCGCCAGCATTTGTGACTTTCCCTTGACCTCGGTGCGAAAAATATAGTTGGAGTGCTGGGTGCCGACGGGCACGAGGAATTCATTTAACGCAAAATTGATACCGGTCAGCAGGACTGCGGCAACAAGAAAAGGGGTGACAATGCGTTGTAAACCAATGCCCCCGGCACGCATTGCCGTCAATTCATTGGTCTTAGTAAACCCACCCAAGGTCAGAAACGTTCCAAGAAGGATTGTCAGGGGGAGCATTTGCGAGACAATCAGTGGGATTTTCCAGGCAAAGTAAGCGATATAGAGGTGAGCCGCCGCTTCATGTTCAAGAAAATCATCCACTTTTTCAAAAAAATCAACAAGCAGGTAGATACCGACAAAGGCGGCCAGAGACAAGCTGGTAATTTTTGTAAACGTGGTGAGCAGATAACGCTGAATCAGTGTCATGACCGATCCTTTTTGCGGTAAAAGATTGCGGACAGGCCATCGTAGAACAGGGCTGCCGCTCCGCTGCCGGGCAGGGGACGTTCTTGGGCGGTTCGGATCAGCAACAGGACGCCGACAACGATGAAAATCACGCTTGGTCCCCACAGACTGCCCAGCAGGGGCCAGTTGTTTTCCTGGACCATGGTTTTGGCGACGGACAGACATAAGTAATAAAACAGAAAGATAAACAGGGCGACGGAAAAGCCACCCCCTTTGGGGGAACGGTGGGAGCGTATTCCCAGTGGGACCGCCAACAGGGCAAAGATCAACGGTGAAAAGGGCAAGACCAGCCGTTCCATCAGTTCAATGCGGCGCTCACGCTGCTTTTCTTCAGGAAGTTCCGGGTCCGATTGCATCAGGGCTCTGGTCGACATCTCTTTCGGCTTGAGGTTAAGTGACTTCTCTTTTTTGTCGGCTGTATTCAGGTTCAAGTTAACATCATAGCTTTGAAAATCGACCACTTGATAAGACCGCTCTCCCGAGCGGACCACGGGGCGATGAATCGACCCGTCCCTCAAGTGCATCAACAAGCTGCCATTGGTGCGATCAGAACGAATTTCACCGCGTTTGGCAACAATAATTGAGGGGGTATTGCCCATCCGTTCATCGCTGATGAAAACGCCGGTCATGGTGTTGGTCTGGTTGTCCACGTTGTTGGCATACATCATCAGCCCGTCAAACTCTTCATTGAAGATCTGTGGTTGCAGGGCGACGGCGGCTTTGCTGTAGGCAATGTCGATCAGCCGTTGTTTGAGTTTAACGCGTCCGGACGGTTCAGCAACCAGGGTCAAGTAGGCCGTAAAGCCACATACCAGAAGGGCGATAATCAGCACGGGTTGAGATAGTCGGTAGAGACTGAAGCCAGCGGCTTTCATGGCAACGATTTCGCTGTCCGAAGAGAGGCGGCCAAAAGCCAGCATGACGGCCAAAAGAAATGACAATGGCACGGTGATAACGAAGAACGAAGGCAGCAGGCAGGCAAAGAGATGGAGAATCTCACTGACTGCGACGCCTTTATCGACAACCATTTCAATCAGTTTCAACAAGCGACTCAGCAGGAGAACAAAGGTAAATAACACCATGCTGAGAAGAAATGGAGCGACGATTTCCCGCGAAATATATGTTTGTAAGCGTAGTGAGGACATAACCGCAGGATGGTATTACAGTTGTGGAAAATTGTAAACTTCTGCGTCTTTAAATCGATGTTTTTCCTTGCGATGGGGCAGGGGCTATGTTATTTAAGCGCGGTACGTTAAACGACGCACGTCTTCATGGTTACAAGCGTGGTGTTTACCAGTGGGGTAAATGACGATAGCGAGCTTTCATGGAGACGGAGGTTAAACCACGTGAAATGAGAGGAAGTACAAAATGGCAAAAGTTACAATGAAGCAGCTGCTGGAAGCGGGCGTTCACTTTGGTCACCAGACCAAGCGCTGGAACCCGAAAATGAAACCTTACATTTTCGGTGCCCGTAATGGAATTTACATCATTGACCTGCAACGGACTGTCCGTTATTTCCGTACGGCATACAGCTTTGTTAAAAGCGTTGTCGAAAATGGCGACAGCATTCTGTTTGTCGGTACCAAAAAGCAGGCGCAGGATTCCATTCGTGAAGAAGCTGGTCGCGCTGGCCAATACTATGTCAATCATCGCTGGCTTGGTGGTATGTTGACCAACTTTGCAACGATCAAGGGCAGCATCGATCGCCTGAAAAAGATTGAAACGATGTCTGAAGACGGCACGTTTGAACTGTTGACTAAAAAAGAGTGTCTGCAACTGGACCGTGAGCGAATCAAGCTGGAGAAAAACCTCGGCGGCATCAAGGGCATGACTAAGCTTCCGGGCGCAATGTTTGTGATTGACCCTAAGAAGGAAGCCATTGCCGTCTGTGAAGCCAAAAAACTGGGGATTCCAGTTGTTGCCGTTGTTGATACCAACTGCGATCCGGATGAAATTGATTATATCATTCCCGGTAATGACGATGCAATTCGTGCGATTCGCCTGTTTGTTTCCAGTATGGCGGATGCCAGCATCGAAGGTGCTCAAGCACGTGAAGCGGCGATCTGTTCTGAAAACGAGGGCGCATCAGCGGCTGAAAAAAACACTGAAGTGGTTGAAGGCGAAGCTAAAGAAGCCTAGGCCACATGTGTCAGGTAGGAATGAAAGCGACCAGACACCTGGTCGCTTTTTTCACGTCTTTATAGCGAGCCTTTTGTCGAAAAGCGTCAATGGCTTTTTGCAAAACTCTAGTCTCGTGTATAAATGATTCAATCGACGATTTTATGTAAAGAATGTTCCCACAGATAGTGGAACAGGAGGCGAATTATGGCTAAGATTACTGCATCAATGGTTGCTGAACTGCGTTCCAAAACCGGCGCGGGGATGATGGACTGTAAAAAAGCTTTGGGTGAAACAGATGGAAACGTAGAGGACGCGATTGATTTTCTGCGTAAAAAAGGTCTGTCTGCCGCCGCGAAGAAATCCGGCCGTGTAGCTGCCGAAGGCGCTATTGTTGCTGCAGGTGAAGGTCCGGTCGGTGTTCTGGTTGAGGTAAACGCCGAGACTGACTTTGTTGCTAAAAACGATGCATTCTGCAATTTTTCTTCTGCTGTTGCAGATGTTGTTGCCGAGTCGGCACCGGCAGACCTTGATGCACTCAAAGCGCTGCCGTTCCCCGGAACCGAGCGAAATGTTGGCGACGAGTTGACCCACCAAATTGCAACGATCGGTGAGAATATCAATATCCGCCGTTTCGTCCGTAGTGAAGTTACCTCTGGTGTTGTTGAATCTTATATTCACGCCGGCGGAAAAATTGGTGTTCTGGTTGAACTGCAAACTGAAAAAGCCGATGATCCTGCTGTTGCTGCTGCCGCGCGTCAAATCGCGATGCATGTTGCTGCTGCCAACCCTCAATATCTGTGCCGCGATAATGTTCCTGAGGATGTTGTTGAAAAAGAAAAAGACATCATGCGTGTCAAGGCCAAAGAGAGTGGCAAGCCGGATAATATCATTGATAAAATTATCATCGGTCAGATCAACAAGTTTTTTGGCGAGATCTGTCTGCTCGAGCAAGCATTTGTCATTGACCCGGACCAGAAAATCAACAAGGTTGTCGAAGCCTTGGCCAAGCAAATTGGCGCTGATGTGACGTTGGTTAACTATGAGCGTTATCAGCTCGGCGAAGGGATTGAAAAACGCTCTGACGATTTTGCTGCTGAGGTTGCTGCACTGACCAAATAATTTTACATACCGTCTAAGAGGTGGATTGATGTCCGACAAAGGCCCGAAATTTAAGAAAATATTGCTCAAACTTAGCGGAGAAGCCCTGGCCGGTGAGAATGGTTATGGGATTGATCCTGAGATCATCAACGGCATTGCCGGTGAGATTCGAGAAGTTGTCGATCTTGGCGTGCAGGTTGCTCTGGTCATCGGCGGCGGTAATATTTTCCGCGGTCTGGCGGCATCTTCTGCCGGCATGGATCGTGCCAGCGCTGATTACATGGGAATGTTAGCTACTATCATGAACAGCCTGGCACTCCAGGATGCATTGGAGAAGGTCGATGTGATTACCCGGGTGCAGTCTGCTATTGAAATGCGTGAAATTGCAGAACCTTATATCCGCCGCCGGGCTGTACGCCATCTGGAAAAGGGACGTGTGGTGATTTTTGCTGCTGGAACAGGCAACCCGTATTTCACCACCGATACCGCTGCCAGCTTGCGGGCCATGGAAATTGGTGCCGAGGTGATTCTCAAGGCAACCAAGGTCGACGGTGTTTTCGATGCTGATCCGGCAAAAAACCCTGCAGCAAAAAAGTATGATACTCTCTCTTATCTGGATGTTCTTCAAAAGGGACTGCAGGTGATGGATGCGACAGCAACCTCGTTGTGTATGGATAATGACCTGCCGATTCTGGTTTTCAATCTGACCCAACCGGGAAACATCAAAAAGGTTGTGTTGGGAGATCCGATTGGCACTATCGTCAAAGGAGAGTCCTAAATGGTTAAAGACATCCTGTCAAAAGAGCGCAAGTCTATGGACGGCGCCATTGATGCTTTCAAGCGAGAGTTAAGCAAAGTCAGAACCGGCCGAGCTTCCGTTTCGTTGCTTGATGAAGTGTGTGTTGATTATTACGGTACACCAACGCCATTGAATCAGGTTGGTACGCTTTCGGTGCCTGAGGCTCGGTTGATTACAATCCAACCCTGGGAAAAAAATCTGCTGCCGGAGATTGAAAAGGCGATTTTTAAATCAGACCTGGGGTTGACACCGTCGTCGGATGGTGACTTGATCCGTATTTCTATTCCTCCTTTGACTGAAGAGCGGCGCAAGGAGATGGTTAAGCTGGTCAAAGCCAAGAGCGAAGAAGCGAAGATTAGTATTCGCAGCAGTCGACGTGATGGTAACGATGCCCTGAAAAAGCTTGAAAAAGACAAAGAAATTACTGAAGATGATCTTAAGCGTTCTGAAAAAGAGATGCAGGATCTCACTGATAAATATGTGCAAAAATGTGACGATATCGTTGCAGAAAAAGAAAAAGAGCTGATGGAAGTATAAAAAGCGACAAGCTCTGTTGATAAAAGAAAGGGGACTCTCAACGGGGTCCCCTTTATTGTTGGTTTTTTCTCAATCAACTGACCTGTTCTATTGCCCCCGCTTCAGGTTCATGCTAAATTTTCATGCTCTTATCATAAGGCGTTCGATGTTGGAATATTCCGTCGTCGCTTTGTCATTATGCAATCAGATGAGAATGAAGGAAAAGGTTTATGGCTCTGCCTGAACATATAGCCATTATCATGGATGGGAATGGCCGTTGGGCGCAACGTCGTGGTTTGCCGCGTATTGCCGGGCATCAGCAGGGGGTGTCAACGGTCCGCTCCGTTGTAGAAGAGTGTTCCACGCTGGGTATTCGTTATTTGACCCTTTATGCCTTCAGTTCCGAAAACTGGTCGCGTCCTGATGCCGAAGTGCAGTCGCTTATGGCACTACTTGGCCAGTATCTCAGTAGTGAGCTGCCTCTGTTACGGAAGCACTGCATCCGTTTTCGGGTGATTGGAGATTTAAGTCGTTTGCCGCAAGAAATTTGTGCCTCACTCAGGAAAAGCATCGATGAAACCAGCGAAAACTCGGGACTAACCTTAACTCTGGCGTTATCTTATGGTTCCCGTGATGAAGTTTTGCGAGCGGTTCGCCATCTTGCCGACGATGTGAAGAGGGGCAATCTTTCGCAGGGGGACATTACTGAAGAGGTTTTTTCCGGCTATCTCGATACGCAGGGGATTCCTGATCCAGATCTGCTGATCCGAACCAGTGGTGAAATGCGTATCAGTAATTTTTTGTTATGGCAACTAGCTTATACGGAGCTCTATTTCTGTTCCTGTTTGTGGCCTGATTTCACTGAGGCACATCTTAAAGACGCTTTGGCTGACTTTGAATCACGCAGCCGACGTTTTGGCACGGTTGATCCAAATTGATGATTGAGGAGGGGTCCCATTAAACAACGTCTCATCACCGCTCTGGTCGCATTGCCGGCCGTCTTATTGTTAACACTTGCTTGCGATACGGTTTGGTTTACTCTGGCACTGTGTGGCGTGTGCGGCATTGCTCTGTGGGAATTCTACAGAATGGTTCTGGATGACAGCCGCTTTGTAGAACAGGTGATTGCGACACTCGGTGGCGTCACTTTTCTGGCTGTGAGCTGCTATTGGCCCAGCTATGCCCAGCATGTCCTAACCGTTTTTTTTCTGGTGTTTTCGTTGATCTTTCTGGCTCGTTATCAGGATCTTTTTCGTGTTGTCCTGGAGTTGGGCCTCGTTGTCGTTGGTTGGTTGTATGTCCCTTTGCTGATGAGCTATTTTGCCGCACTGCATGGTCTTGAACATGGCCATCTATGGGTCTTGCTGGTCCTGATGATGACGATGGTCTGTGATTCTTGTGCCTATTTTGTCGGCACGGCAATTGGTCGTCACCGCTTGTATCCGATGATCAGCCCGAAAAAAAGCATCGAAGGAGCTGTAGGCGGTTTTTGCGGCAGTATTTTGAGTGCTGTAGTTGTTATTCCTTGGCTTATCCCGGATGCATCGGTAGCTAGCGCTGTTGTTGTTGGTGCCGTTGTCGGTGTGTTTGGCCAACTTGGTGATTTGTTTGAATCCATGGTGAAGCGCAGTGCAGAGATCAAAGATTCCGGTTCGTTGTTCCCCGGCCACGGCGGAATGCTCGATCGGCTCGATAGTCTGTTATTCGCATTTCCCTGTGTTTATTTTTGCCTTTTGTGGTGATAGAGAGTGCAAATGCAATGAAATCAATCAGCGTGCTTGGATCCACTGGTTCCATAGGCGTCAGCACTCTTGATGTGGTTGCAGAATTTCCGGAAAAATTTCGTGTTGTCGCCCTAAGTGCCGGGCGACAGATCGAATTGCTGGCCGATCAGATCCGTCGCTTTAAGCCGGAGGTTGTTTCGGTCGCTGATCCGGCTGACCGGCCACGTCTACAGGCCCTTGTTCAAGATTGTTCCGTCGATATCGTTAGTGGTGTTGACGGTGCTGTCAGTTGCGCGACACATCCGCAAGCGCAGATGGTGGTTTCGGCCATTGTTGGCGCGGCCGGACTGCTGCCAACCATGGCCGCGATTGAGGCGGGCAAGGACATCGCTCTGGCAAATAAGGAAACACTGGTTACCGCCGGGGCCTTGATTATGGACGCTGTCCGGCACCACGAGGTTAACCTGCTGCCGGTGGACAGTGAGCATTCAGCGATCTACCAATCCCTTTGCGGTCACCAGTATTCAGATGTTCGGCGCTTGATTTTAACCGCATCAGGTGGCCCCTTTCGTGAATTCAGTCGCGATCAACTTGAGCATGTTACTCTTGAGCAGGCCCTGAACCATCCCAACTGGTCGATGGGGGCTAAAATCACCATCGATTCTGCAACCATGATGAATAAAGGGCTGGAGGTGATAGAGGCTTACTGGCTGTTCAATATTCCGGCAGAACGTATTGATGTTCATATCCATCCACAAAGTATTGTGCATTCAATGGTTGAATATATTGACGGTTCCGTTGTTGCCCAGTTGGGAATTCCCGATATGAAAACCCCCATTGCTTACGCTTTGGCATGGCCGAATCGTTTGCCCCTGTCTCAGCCGGCGTTAGATTTATGCCAATGGGCGGATTTGAGCTTCAGTCGTCCGGATCTGGAACTGTTTCCGTGCCTGAAGCTGGCCTACGAGGCCCTTGCTGAAGGCGGTTCGGCACCTATTGTTCTTAATGCGGCCAACGAAGTCGCTGTTGAAGAATTTTTAAAACAGAATATTCAGTATTTGGATATTTCATCCGTGATTCGTCAGGTTCTTGACCGGTATCGCAATGAGTCAATTCATTCTATTGACGATGTGTTGCATTGTGATGATCGGGCGCGTCATATCACCCGTGAACTGATCGCGCAAGGACGCTGACAGGAGGAATTATGATAACCGTTGTAGCTGGCATTTTGATGCTTGGCGTTCTGGTTTTTATTCACGAGCTTGGCCATTTTTGCGTGGCAAAACTCGCCGGAGTTAAAGTCCTCAAGTTTTCATTGGGCTTTGGGCCGCGCATCGTCAGTCGAACCTGGGGCGAGACCGAGTATCTGATCAGTCTGATCCCGCTCGGTGGCTATGTGCAGATGCTTGGTGAAGGGGTGGGAGAAGAGGAAGAACCACTCACTGAAGAGGAAAAGAAACGCTCCTTTGCTGAAAAAACGGTGTCGCGGCGTATGGCGATTGTCGCGGCCGGGCCGATTATGAATCTGCTTTTGCCTCTGATGTTGCTGCCTTTGGCCTATATGGTCGGCGTCAATGTGCCGACGTTTCTCAATGATCCACCCTGCATTGGCTACGTCATTGAGACTTCTGATGCCGCAAAAGCCGGTTTTCAAGCGGGAGACTGCATTGTTTCCGTCAATAACCATGAGGTGACGACCTGGACGGAAACGGACAAGGCCCTGATTCCACTCGTGGGTGCCCGGTTGCAATTTTCTATCGACCGTCAGGGACAAACTGTCGCGCTTGATGTTCCTGCGGAAAACGGCAGTCTCGAAGGATTGCAGTCTCTTGGTCTGATGCCGATGCGCGACGCTGTGATCGGAACTGTCAGCGCCGGCATGCCGGCTGAGGAAGTTGGGCTGCAGGTTGGTGATCGAATTGTTCGCATCGGTGATCAGCCTATTAATTCCTGGTATCAGTTACATAATGTGATTCAGCAGCTCGCTGGAGAACAAACCCGGTTTGTTGTCCAGCGCTCCGGTCACCAGATGGAGTTTGTTCTCGCACCGAAAGCACAAGATGGCCTCTGGCTTATCGGCATTACGCCGCAACAGATGATGGAAGAGCGAAAGTATGGATTTTTTGAGGCGATAGAGATTGGTGTTCAGCGCACCGGCGAGCTGATCGACCTCACGCTTGTCTTCATTCGTAAACTGGTTGCCGGACATGTCCCTGCGGATAATATCGGTGGTCCGATCATGGTGATGCAGATCGCTGGTCAGGCTGCGCAGACTGATTTTAGTACAATTCTGACCGTGTTGTCGTTTTTGAGCATTCAACTGGGGATTCTCAACCTGTTGCCGATCCCGGTTCTAGATGGTGGTCATCTGTTTTTCAACCTTGTCGAGATTGTTTGGCGACGCCCTCTGTCGCTGCGTGCCCGAGAGGTGATGCAGCAGATTGGTCTCGGGCTGCTTCTTATGTTGATGGTCCTGGCTTTTTATAACGATATTGTTCGACTGTTTTTGCAGGGGAGTGGTTGATGGCGTTGCTCCTGTGTCTGGATAGCTCCACACCGTGTGGCAGTGTGGCCTTGTGCCGGGACGATCGTGTTCTGGCTGAAATGGCTCTGGATGTGTCTGGAAAAACGCATTCCGATTACCTGTTGCGTTACACCGATATCATTCTGAAAGAAGCCGATGTGCAACTTGACCAGATTGACGGGCTGGGTGTGGTGGCCGGACCGGGGTCATTTACCGGTTTGCGTGTCGGCCTGGCAACAGTCCAGGGGCTTGCCTTGGCGCTGAATAAGCCGATTTACTCCGTGTCTTCTCTGGAGGTCGTTGCTTTTTCCAACGGCCCTTCGGCGTTTCCGGTCATGTCTGTGATTGATGCTCGCAAAAAAGAGGTTTATGCTGCCTGTTATCACTGGCGCGACGGGTTGCCCTGTATCGTCGGTGAAGAACGGGTGCTTCCTCCGCAACATCTTATTGAAGAATTAAGCGAAGAAACACTGTTTGTTGGTAATGGGGTTGTTCATTATTCTCGTTGGTTCCTTGAGTGCGCTCATGAGAATGTGCATGCCTGTCCCGATGTTAATCTGGTTCCTAAAGCCGGAGCCGTTGGGGTACTGATCTATCGCAAGGGTGGGGCCGTTTGCAGCCTAGATCCTTTTCATCTTCATCCGGTTTACATCCGACCCTCCGATGCGGAGTTGCAACACGTAACCACTGCGGTTTAACGCTGTTCGCTTCTATGCGCCAGTCTGTTGACAAGGGCACGGCCATTGGTTAATGTAAACTACATGGTGGACGTATTGTGACCCTTTCTAGGAGGTGCTCTATGAATCTAGACCAGGAAGTGATCGGAGAACTGTTTGCCGGGGATCCCCGGTTCCGTAAACTGTACGAGGAACATCAAATCTTTGAAAAACAGTTACAACAGCTTGACAATATGACATTCCTCTCTGATGAACAGGAGGTGGAACGAAAAAAAATTCAGAAAATGAAGCTGGCCGGAAAAGATGAAATGGAGCAAATTATTAAAGCGAGTAACCCGTAGATCAAGTGATCTCGTGACCGAATAAATTCAAAAAGGGTTTGAGGGTATCTCAAGCCCTTTTTGTGCATCTTGGCGAGGTTTGCCAGTAAGAAACTTTTGTTTGTTTAAAATGTATGTCTAGTGCTCTGTCAATGCGAAAAATTCGAGTGAATGGCACAGCATCGAGCCATTCACACAAGGCGCGAAATCACCGAAGTGGCCACTCCACTTCAAGATTTTGCAACGCAGTGGGAATGGTGCGAGGCGAAGCCAGACCCGAAGATTTCGTGTTGTCAGAGCACTAGTACGTCAGCATCATTGAGATTGTCTCTTGTAGGAGCGGCTTCGGTCGCGAGTTTCCCTCATGAAAAGGATCAATGACCAGAACAACTCGCGAATAAATTCGCTCCTACAGATAGCTAGTTTTTGCCATCTTCTGGCATTTAAAAAAAATTGAATCTATCGGGTCGTTAGATGGTCTGACGGCTCGTGATTGACCCAATAAGAGGATAAGAGAAGAATCATGCCCGAGTATCGTTCCGCAAAATCCGTCCAAGGTAGAAACATGGCTGGCGCTCGTGCCTTGTGGCAGGCGACAGGAGTACAATCTGAAGATTTCGGCAAGCCGATCATTGCTGTGGTAAATTCGTTTACCCAATTTGTTCCCGGCCATGTCCATCTCAAAGATCTCGGGCAACTGGTGGTCAAGGAAATCGAAAAAAATGGCGGTATCGCCAAAGAGATGAACACCATGGCCATTTGTGACGGCATCGCCATGGGGCATAACGGCATGCTTTACAGCCTGCCGTCGCGTGAGCTGATTGCCGATACCGTAGAATATATGGCCAATGCGCATTGTGTTGATGCGTTGGTGTGTATCTCCAACTGTGACAAAGTCACTCCGGGAATGTTGATGGCATCCATGCGTTTGAACATTCCGACGATCTTTGTCACCGGTGGTCCCATGGAAGCGGGACATGCTCGGGTCGGTGATAAAGATGTGGCCCTGGATCTTGTTGATGCCATGGTTGTAGCGGCAGATCCGACAAGAAGTGATGAAGATGTTGCGGCCTACGAAGGGAATTCCTGCCCGACCTGTGGTTCCTGTTCGGGAATGTTTACCGCCAATTCGATGAATTGTCTGACGGAGGCTCTGGGGATGAGCTTGCCGGGCAATGGTAGTCTGTTAGCAACCCATGCCTATCGCAAGGAACTGTTTGTTGAAGCGGCCGAACGGATTGTCGACCTGGCAAAAGCCTGGTACGAGAATGATGATGCCCGGGTGTTGCCGCGCTCCATTGCCACCAAAGAAGCTTTTGAAAACGCTATGCGGTTAGATATTGCGATGGGTGGTTCCACCAATACCGTACTGCACCTGTTAGGCGTTGCGCGAGAAGCCGAGGTGGACTTTACCATGGAGGATATCAATCGACTGTCTCTGAATACGCCTAACCTCTGTAAGGTGGCTCCTGCAGTTCAGCATTACCATATGGAAGATGTTCACCGGGCCGGCGGTGTTCTCGGGATTCTTGCAGAATTGGATCGCGCCGACTTGATCCATCGCGATGTGCCCACCGTACATTGTACGACTATGGGCGATGCGCTCAAACAATGGGATTTAGCAACCACGGATGATGCCCAGACCAAGCGGCGCTATCTGGCAGCTCCCGGCCGTAAGCGCTGCCTGGAACCCTTTGCACAAGAGAGCCTGTGGGAATCGGCTGATCTTGACCGCGAATCGGGGTGTATTCGTTCGATCGATCATGCTTACAGTACCGATGGTGGCTTGGCGGTTCTCTATGGCAACTTGGCGCCGGAGGGCTGTATTGTCAAAACGGCCGGTGTGGATGAGACCAACCTGACATTTGCCGGTCCTGCCTGTATTTTTGAAAGCCAGGAAGAGGCGATCGACGGTATTCTCGGCGACAAGGTGAAGGCCGGCGACGTGGTGCTTATCCGTTACGAGGGCCCTAAAGGGGGGCCGGGGATGCAGGAGATGCTCTATCCGACCAGCTACCTGAAATCCAAAGGGTTGGGCAAAGCCTGTGCGTTAGTCACGGATGGCCGTTTTTCCGGAGGGACCTCCGGTTTGTCCATCGGTCATGTGTCACCTGAATCTGCCGAAGGCGGCCCCATGGGATTGATCGAAAATGGTGATCAGATCATCATTGATATTCCGAAGCGCATCATCAAGGTTGAGCTCAGTGACGAGGCCCTGGCTCAACGTCGCCAGGCCATGGAGTCTCGGGGCGATAAGGCGTGGCAGCCGCAACAACGTCAGCGTGAGGTGAGTCGCGCCTTACAAAATTATGCGGCGACAACAACCAGCGCCGCCCGTGGTGCGGTTCGCGACTTGGAGCAATTGAAAAAATAACAACGACGACAGAGATTTTTGCAAAAAGGTATTCGTGGCTTTTGGCAAGCACGGTTTTGGAATGCATGTTTTCCAAACCTCACAACCGAGTCAAGGCGTTAACGGCCCGGTCTCGTTTGATCGCCCAGCCATGGCTCCACGAGTTTTTCTGTAAAAAGGCTCACGATACAAATTCAGTTTGGGCGATTAGAAACGGCATAAGCCACAGGAGGAGGATACACAGTGAAAAAAACAGGATCTCAAATATTATTGGAGTGTCTGCGCCTTGAAGGGGTTGATACGGTTTTCGGCTATCCGGGGGGGACGGTTATCAATATCTATGATGACCTGATGGATTCGCCGATCAAACACATTCTCAACCGCCATGAGCAGGCTGCTGTTCATGCGGCTGATGCGTATGCGCGTGTGACTGGAAACGTTGGTGTGGCTATTGCTACGAGTGGTCCCGGGGCGACCAACACCATTACCGGTATAGCAACAGCGTATATGGATTCGACTCCCATGGTGATCATCTCCGGGCAGGTGCCGACGCCGCTGATTGGTAATGACGCTTTTCAGGAAGCGGATATGATCGGCATCACCCGTCCGATTACCAAGCACAACTACCTGGTGCGTGATGTCAAGGATCTGGCCCGGATTATCAAGCAGGCTTTTTACATCGCCCGTACCGGCCGCCCTGGTCCGGTTCTGATTGATCTGCCCAAAGATGTCCAGGTGGATTCAACGACATTCTCTTATCCCGAAAAAGTTGATCTGCGTGGCTATAAGCCGACGGTGAGCGCTAATCCCCGCCAGCTCGAAAAAGCCGCCAAGATGATTCTTGCGGCTCGTAAGCCGGTCATTTACGTAGGTGGTGGCGCGACGTTGTCCGATGTCTCCGACGATTTATTGAAATTTGCTGAAACGATTCAGGCGCCGGTGACGACCACTCTGATGGGGATGGCCAGTTTCCCGAAAACGCATCCGTTGTCTGTGGGAATGCTCGGTATGCATGGCACCTACTATGCCAATATGGCGGTAACCGATTCCGATTTGCTGATCGCCTTGGGAGCTCGTTTTGACGACCGGGTGACCGGAAAAATTGCCACCTTTGCGCCTCATGCGAAGATCATCCATGTCGATGTTGATCCGACCTCAATCAAGAAAAATGTCCGTGTCGACCTGCCGGTTGTCGGTATGTTGGATGATGTCCTGCCGCGTCTCACCGAAAAAGTACAGCGTGATCAGGATGAACTTAAAGAAACCATCGAGGCCACGGATTCTTGGCGGGCACAGGTTGATGAGTGGAAAGTGCAGCATCCCATGTCGTACAAGCAGACCAAGTCGACCATCAAACCGCAGTATGTTATCGAAAAGTTGCGCGAATTGACGGACGATGATGCCATTATCACCACGGAAGTTGGTCAGCACCAGATGTGGACCGCTCAGTTCTTCGATTTTTGTCAACCGCGCACCTTTGTTACCTCTGGTGGCCTGGGAACAATGGGGTTTGGCTTACCGGCTGCGCTCGGAGCTCAGGCGGCATTTCCGGAGCGACAGGTTATAGACATCTCCGGTGATGGCTCGTTTCAGATGAACTCTCAGGAACTGGCCACATTGGTTCAGTATCGTCTACCGGTCAAGATTGTGATTCTTAACAACAATTTTCTCGGCATGGTGCGTCAATGGCAGCAGCTTTTCTTTGACAAGCGCTACAGCCAGACGTGCATGGAGTTACCCATCGACTTTATCAAATTGGCTGAAGCCTATGGTGCAACCGGCCTGCGCGCTACCAAGGTGGAAGAAGTTGGTGACGTCATCAAAAAGGCTCTGGAAACGCCGGGTCCGGTCATTATGGAGTTTAAGGTGTCTCGTGAGGAGAACGTACTGCCCATGGTTCCTGCCGGTGCCGGACTGAATGAGATGGTTCTGGCCTCCTGATGGCGTTTGAGTCGATTGAGTTGATATCCATTCTTGATTGCTGCGGGCTGAAACGAAGAACCGTAGCCAGGGAGATTGCTGCATGAAGCACACAATATCCGTTTTAGTTGAAAATGAGTTTGGCGTTTTACCGCGTGTTGCCGGATTGTTCTCTGGACGCGGATTTAATATTGACAGTTTGTCCGTCGCCCCGACCATTGATGAGAGTATTTCGCGCATGACCATCGTAACCAGTGGTGATGAGCGGATTCTTGAACAGGTGACCAAGCAGCTCAACAAGCTGATTGATGTTATCAAGGTCATCGATTTTACCGACCAGGATTTTGTCGAGCGCGAAATGTTGTTGGTTAAAGTGACGGCAGAAGCAGAAACGCGTGCTGAAGTGTTGCGTATTGCCGATATTTTTCGCGCCAATGTTGTTGATGTGACCCCAAGGTCTTATTCTCTTGAAGCGACAGGGACACCTCAAAAAATCAATGCGCTCATCGAACTGTTGCGTCCTTTGGGGCTGAAAGAACTGGTCCGTTCTGGCCCGGTTGTTTTGGGGCGCGGCGCAAAAGGGTGGAAAAGCGCTGAGTAAGGTGGTCATCCATCGTGCCAATATGTGAACACGGTTTTGTTTAAAGCGCTTTTATGGTATATGAAACAGGTTCGTCTGTTAGTGTACCTGAAAGCAGGTTTTGTGCACTGAGTCAGAGTTGAATTTGTAGACGGGGGCGATTTTTCGCCCCCGATTTTATGTAAGGTGAGATGATGCGCAATCAAAATCAGCCGATTGCAGTTGAAGGCTATCCGTTTGTGGGCTTATTTGCCTTTGTAACCCTTGTTGTGGCTCTGCTTGACTGGAGTTTGATTACGGTTTTGTGCCTTGCGGTCACGTTGTTCTCTGTTTATTTCTTTCGTAATCCAGACCGCACCGTACCACAGGGCGAAGGTCTTGTTGTGGCACCGGCGGACGGCAAAGTGGTGTTTGCCGATATTGTCCGCGAAGAACGTTATTGTAAAGACGAAGTTCTTAAAATCAGTATTTTCATGTCGCTGTTAGATGTTCATGTCAACCGCGTGCCGTGTTCCGGCAAGGTTGTTGATCAATTTTACAATAAAGGACAGTTCTTCAACGCGTCACTGGACAAGGCAAGCCTGGAAAATGAGCAAGCAGGCATGCTGGTGGAAACAACGTCAGGGCGTAAAGTCGTTGTCGTTCAAATTGCAGGCTTGATTGCCCGCAGGATTGTGACCTATCCTGTGATTGGCGATGTACTTGAGTGTGGCCAGCGTTTTGGTTTGATCCGGTTTGGATCACGACTGGATGTTTATTTACCCAAAGATACCGTAAGCGAGCTTCGAATTGGCGACGTTTGTGTTGGTGGCGAAACCGTAATAGGACAATTACAATGAAAAAATCGTTCAGCGACCGGCGGGAAAATGTGCGCCGTGGCGTGTATATCCTGCCCAATCTGGTAACCACTGGAAGCTTGTTTGCCGGTTTTTACGGCATTGTTGCCAGTATGAACCACAAATACGATGTGGCAGCCTGGTTCATTCTGGTCTCCGCAGTTTTTGATACCTTGGATGGCAAAATAGCCCGTTTGACCAATACCACCAGTCAGTTTGGTGTTGAATACGATTCGTTGTCGGATCTGGTCGCCTTCGGCGTTGCTCCCGGTGTTTTAATGTACACCTGGGCATTGCAGCCGTTCGGAAAACTCGGCTGGCTGGCTGCATTCCTCTACGTGGTTTGCGGTGCCTTGCGGCTGGCGCGGTTCAATGTTCAAGCCAGCACGGTCGAGTCGAAAAACTTCATCGGTTTGCCCATTCCGGCGGCGGCCAGCATGGTTGCGGCTTGTGTGTTGCTGTTCTACCATCTTGGTGGTACCGGAACCATCCGTATGGTTTCTGTTCTTGTGCTGATTTATGGTTTGGCTGTTCTTATGGTCAGTAATGTGCCGTATTACTCTTTTAAAGACCCGGAACTGTATAAACGGCGGCCGTTCGGTATCTTGGTTCTGGCCATTGTGCTGATTATTGTCATCGTGGCGCAACCTGCTGTAATGTTCTTTATTATTTTCCTCACCTATACCATGTTCAGCCCGGTTCTTGCTTTGATGGGTTATTTGCGACGCCGTCGGGAAAAGAAAGTTTCACAGGGCTAAACTTAATCTTACCGGGTTGAAAAACGACACGCGGAAAAAAAATTCCGCTAAGTTTGTTTGACTTGGGTTGTTCAGGTATGATTTAGTTCAAGTATTAGTCAAAGGCGTTGAAGAGGAGTAGTAACTCCTATTCCTGTCTCAGAGAGCTGGCGGTTGCTGCAAGCCAGTACAGGATAAGGGTGAACTCGCCTTGGAGCCGTTGCGATGAAGCAAACAGTCTAGTCGTGATCGTGAGCCTGCGTAAAGGGTTGAACTAAGGGTCCTGAGGATCGGACCGAAACAGGGTGGTACCGCGTAAGCTACAGGCTTTCGCCCCTGAAGTTATTCAGGGGTGGAAGCCTTTTTTGTTTTTAACTCCAGTCAGTCGATGTTGTGGTCCAGATATGGGCTTTGTGAAGCGTCTGCTAAATTTTACAGGAAAGGGGGTGGTTGTGTGGAATCCGACCTAGGTGAGCTAGTCAGGTCTCTTTGTTTTGTTACACTGTACCCTTATTCTACGCAGGCCCCTGTTCGTTATAGCCGGGGCGTTATGTCAGGAGGACAATATGTCTGAACCCAAGAAGATTTTGATTTTTGATACCACGTTACGTGATGGTGAGCAGTCTCCCGGTGCCAGTATGACCATTGAGGAGAAGCTGCGTATCGCTCATCAGCTTGAAAAAATGAATGTTGATGTTATGGAAGCCGGTTTCCCCATCGCCTCGGATGGTGATTTCGAGGCGGTTAAAAAGATCGCCCAGACTATCAAGGGGCCTCAGATTGCAGGTCTGTCGCGAGCCAACGACAAGGATATTGACCGTGCTTGGGAAGCTTTGAAATATGCCGGTGACCGTGGTCGTATTCATACGTTTATCGCGACCAGCGATATTCATATGAAGCATAAGCTGAAAATGTCCGAAGATGAAGTGGTCGAGACGGCGGTCAAGGCGGTTAAACGCGCTGCCGGCTATACGCCCAATGTTGAATTTTCCGCCGAAGATGCAGTACGTACCCGGTTGCCATTTCTGGCCCGGATTGTCGAGGCGGTAATTGACGCTGGAGCCACCACGGTGAACATTCCCGATACGGTCGGCTACACCATGCCCAATGAATACTACGACATTATTCGTTATCTGAAGGAGAATGTGCCGAACATTGAAAAGGCGGTGATCTCAGTTCATTGCCATAATGATCTCGGTTTGTCGGTTGCCAACTCTCTGGCTGCTATTCGCGCCGGTGCGGGGCAGGTGGAGTGTACTGTGAACGGAATTGGCGAGCGGGCCGGTAACTGTTCTTTAGAGGAAGTGGTGATGGGGATTAAAACGCGTCAGGATATCATGCCCTATAAGACCGATGTGGTCACCGAACACATCTATGCCACCAGCCGCTTGCTGACAACCATTACCGGGATCGTTGTGCAACCGAATAAGGCGATTGTCGGTGCCAACGCATTTGCCCATGAAGCCGGAATTCACCAGCATGGTGTGCTGATGGAGAAATCGACGTATGAGATCATGACGCCGGAATCCATCGGTCTCAATCAGAATAAGTTGGTTCTCGGCAAGCACTCCGGTCGCCACGCGTTTATTCAGCGTTTGGAGAGCCTTGGCTACGATCTGTCCAAAGAGGATATTGAGAAAGCTTTTGTCCGCTTCAAGGCGTTGGCTGATGTGAAAAAAGAGATTTTTGATGAAGACCTTGATGCGATTGTTGCCGATGAGATTATCCGCGTTCCCGAGCGTTACAAGCTGTTGCAAATGAATGTGTCATCCGGCTCCTTTGCCGCACCGACGGCAACGGTTCAAATGGAAGTGGATGGTGAAATATGCAAGACGGCTGTGATTGGTGACGGTCCGGTTGACGCAACCTTCAAAGCGATCAAAGAACTCTCCGGTTGTGATGCGCGGCTGTTGCATTTTTCGGTTGGAGCGATTACCGGTGGTACCGATGCTCAGGGTGAGTGTACTGTGCGTTTGGAAGAGCAAGGGCGAGAGCAGCTGGGGCAGGGTGCGCACCCTGACATTATTGTTGCGGCTGCCAAGGCCTATATTAATGCTTTAAACAAGATTGCATCGTTGCAAAAACGTACACCGGTCGATCTGTAAAACCAGTGTAAAAATACCGTCAGGCATCACGGGGCGCTGTTCAGGCGTCCCGTTTTGCTGTATGGTGTGCGTTGCTGTTTACGCTGTAACAGGGATTTGTCGGCAGGCTGTTTTGTGCTGACACGATTGATCGTGTGAAAGATAGAATGAAGGAGAGATTATGGGAAAGACGATTGCAGAAAAAATCTTTGCGAGCCATCTGCGTGATGAGCCGTTTGCCGGAACAAAAGTTCTGGATCTGGACCGGGTGTTGTGCCATGAAATTACCACGCCGGTTGCTATAGCCGATCTGGAATGGCGTGGTAAAGATCGTGTCTTTGACAAGGACAAAATCAAGGCGGTGATCGACCACGTCACTCCGTCAAAAGATACCAAGACAGCCATTCAGGCCAAGATGCTGCGCGATTGGGCGCGTCGCCATGAAATCACCGACTTTTTTGATGTCGGCCACAACGGTGTTTGCCATGCCCTGTTTCCTGAAAAAGGGTTTATCCGTCCCGGCTTTACCGCCATCATGGGCGATAGCCACACCTGTACCCATGGAGCGTTCGGTGCGTTTGCTGCCGGTGTTGGTACTACTGACCTGGAAGTGGGGATACTCAAGGGTGTTTGCGCATTTCGTGAGCCTGCGACCATTCGCGTGAATCTCAATGGCGCCTTGTCTGATGGCGTCTTTGCCAAGGATGTTATTCTCTACGTGATCGGCCAGTTGGGCGTCAATGGCGCCACTGACCGGGTGATTGAGTTTGCCGGACCCGTAGTGGATGCCATGAGTATGGAGTCACGCATGACTCTGTGTAATATGGCGATTGAGGCCGGGGGCACCTGTGGTATCTGTATGCCGGATGAGGTGACCGTGGATTATCTGTGGCCGTTTATCCAAGATGAGTATGCTGATAAAGCGGCGGCGGTTGCGGACTTCAAAAAATGGCATTCCGATACTGACGCCAGTTATGACCAGGTGCTGGATTTCAATATCTCGACCCTTGAGCCCCATGTGACCTATGGCTACAAGCCTGACTGTGTGAAACCGGTGTCTGAAATGGCAGGCGCTCCGGTTGATCAGATCTATATCGGCACCTGTACCAATGGCCGTATTGAAGATTTGCGCGAGGCGGCAGCGATTTTGAAGGGGCGGCGAATTGCCGAGACTGTTCGAGGCATTGTTTCCCCGGCAACGCCGAAGATTTTCCGTGATGCTTTGGCTGAAGGGATTATCCAGATTTTTATGGATGCCGGCTTCTGTGTCACCAATCCAACCTGCGGTGCCTGTCTCGGGATGAGCAACGGCGTATTGGCTGAAGGGGAGGTGTGTGCTTCCACCAGTAACCGTAACTTCAATGGCCGCATGGGCAAGGGCGGTATGGTCCATCTGATGAGTCCGGCAACAGCTGCAGCAACGGCCATCACCGGTAAAATCACCGATGCACGGACATTGAAATAGACGAACGAAAGGAAAGCGCAGTTATGGAAAAAATCTTTAAAGGTCCGGCGATCTTTCTCGATCGTTCTGATATTAATACCGACGAAATTATTCCGGCCAAGTATCTGACCGAAGTCACTAAGGATGCCTTGAAACCATATATGCTTGAAGATCTCAAGTTGGATGGCTTTGATCCTAAAGGTGAGGCACTGAAAAGTGCACGTGTTGTTGTGTCACGTCAGAATTTCGGCTGCGGTTCATCGCGTGAGCACGCGCCTTGGGTTTTTGAGGTCAATGATGTGCATACGATTATTGCAGAAGGTTATGCGCGCATTTTTCGCCAAAACATGTTTAATGGCGGTATGCTTGCCATTGAGTTGCCCAAGGCGGATATTGATGCGTTGTTTGACCTCGCCCAGGCAGGTCAGGTAACCATTGATGTGGATGTTGAAGGTCAGAAGATCAAGGCGTGTGGCGGTGGACAGGAAAAAACGTTTGATTTTGAAATTTCCGAATTCGACAAAGCTCTGGTGAAAGCCGGTGGCTGGGTTGAGTTCGCTGATGAGCGCTACTAAAGCGATTTATGGGCATTTCTGAGGTTGTTCAGCGGTGTCCAGCCGAACTGTCCGTTGAAGAGGGCTGGATAACTCCAGCCCTTTTTTAGGTCTGTGCTTGTGCCTTTTTTGGCTCAGTGTATGTGTCGAACGTGACACATGTTGGGCTGTTTTGGGTCTGTTAAGGACGAATCTGTTTGACAATTATTTGAGCCGATTTCTATAGTAATGGCACTTTTATGATGGTACTGGCCGCAATGAATCGGCAGGCTGTGGTGACATGGCCTAAGTGGTGGTATCTCAAATGAAAGGTGAGGAGGAGAGACAATTATGGCAACACAAACATTTAAGGTAGCGGTTCTTCCCGGTGACGGTATTGGTCCCGAGGTGATGGCTGAGGCAATCAAGGTTCTTGATGCTATTGAAAAGAAGTACGATGTGTCTTTTGAGAAAACCATGGCCAATGTCGGCGGCGCCGGCATCGATAATGATGGCAAAGCTCTGCCGGAAAAGACCGTGGAAACCTGTCGTCAGTCCGATGCCATCCTGTTTGGCAGCGTGGGTGGGCCCAAATGGGAAACTCTGCCTCCCGACGAGCAGCCCGAACGCGGCGCTCTGTTGCCGTTGCGTAAGATTTTCGGTCTGTTCTGCAACCTGCGTCCGGCGATTATCTTCCCGGCATTGACCGGTAGCTCCTCTTTGAAAGAAGAAGTGATTGAAGGCGGTTTTAATATTCTGGTTGTGCGTGAGTTGACAGGCGGCATCTATTTCT
Organism: uncultured Desulfuromonas sp.; assembly: GCF_963678835.1. Lineage (NCBI taxonomy): Bacteria > Pseudomonadati > Thermodesulfobacteriota > Desulfuromonadia > Desulfuromonadales > Desulfuromonadaceae > Desulfuromonas > uncultured Desulfuromonas sp. The sequence continues at coordinate 2,860,472 of NZ_OY787469.1, read as the reverse complement.
CTGAACCCAAGGGGATTGAAACGGTTGATGATGTCAAGCGTGGTTTTGACACCATGATGTACACCGAGCCGGAGATTGAGCGGATCACGCGTGTAGCTTTTGATGTGGCGCGTAAGCGTGGCAGCAAAGTGTGCAGCATTGATAAAGCGAATGTCCTGTCAACATCTGTTGTCTGGCGTGAAGTGGTGGAGCGTGTCGCCAAAGATTACCCTGATGTTGAGCTGTCACATATGTATGTTGATAATGCCGCCATGCAGCTGGTGCGCTGGCCAAAGCAATTTGATGTCATGTTGTGCGGGAATATGTTTGGCGATATTATTTCCGATGAAGCTGCCATGTTGACCGGTTCTCTGGGGATGTTGCCGTCCGCTTCGCTGGCGGAAGGTTCCTTCGGTATGTATGAGCCGTCAGGCGGCAGTGCTCCGGATATCGCTGGTCAGGGGATTGCGAACCCCATTGCTCAAATTTTGTCTGCGTCGATGATGCTTCGCTACTCGTTCTCCATGGGCGATGCTGCGGATGCTATTGATAAAGCCGTTGAAACGGTGCTTAATCAGGGCTACCGTACTGGTGATATCTACCAGGGGACCAGTGATGAAAAGAAATTAAACACCTGCGAGATGGGTGATGCCATTGTTGCGGCGCTTTAGCGCTGCAATATTTTAAAACAACGATGTTTTTTCAGTAAAGGAACAAAAGGATGAAAGTCGGATTTATCGGTTGGCGCGGTATGGTTGGTTCTGTGCTTCTGCAGCGTATGCAGGAGGAAAATGATTTCAACGGGATTGAGCCGGTCTTTTTCTCCACCTCACAGGTGGGGCAAGATGCTCCTATGGGGGCGGGAACGCTCAAGGATGCCACCGATATTGCCGAGCTTAAAACCTTGGATGCCGTTGTGACCTGTCAAGGGGGCGATTACACCAAAGCTGTGCACGGACCTCTGCGTGAAGCCGGATGGCAGGGCTATTGGATTGATGCGGCCAGCTCATTGCGCATGGTTGATGCTGCTGTCATCATCCTTGATCCGGTGAACCGTCAGGTGATTGATGAGGCGCTGGCTGCTGGTCAGAAGGACTTTATTGGCGGCAACTGCACCGTCAGTCTGATGTTGATGGCTATCGGCGGTCTGTTCCGTGCCGGTCTGGTCGAATGGGTATCCTCCATGACCTATCAGGCGGCATCCGGTGCCGGTGCGCCCAATATGCGCGAGTTACTCGGTCAGATGGGCGTGTTGGAAGATTGTGTTGCTGATCTGCTGGCCGATCCCTCTTCAGCAATCCTTGATATTGACAAAAAAGTGACCGAGATGCTGCGCAGTGATCAATTACCAACTTCTGAATTCGGTCATGCTTTGGCTGGCAGCGTGCTGCCGTGGATTGATCGTGAAGTGGAAGATGGTCAAAGTCGTGAAGAGTGGAAGGGCTATGCGGAAACCAATAAGATTCTGGCTGCTGAAAGTCCGATCCCTATTGATGGTATCTGTGTGCGTATCGGGGCTATGCGTTGCCATAGCCAGGCGTTGACCATCAAGCTGAACAAAGATCTCCCTATTGAGGAGATTGAGCAGCTGATCGCCAATGATAATGACTGGGTGCAATTGGTTCCCAACTTCAAACAGCAGACGTTGCAACAACTGACTCCGGCGGCCGTTTCCGGTACCTTGACCGTTCCAGTTGGCCGGGTGCGTAAAATGAAGATGGGGCCGCAGTACCTTTCTGCATTTACCTGCGGTGATCAACTTCTGTGGGGGGCGGCTGAGCCTTTGCGCCGCATGTTGCAAATCTTGCTGGAAAAATAAAAAATCGCTCAAAGCGATTACGTTTGTGACACAATGACATGGTTCGTCTGCACTGATGTGGGCGGGCCATGTTGTTTTTTCAGGAGTGCGTCATGATCCCTTTAACGATTGCTGTAGTTGGAGCGACAGGAACTGTGGGTCGCCAGTTGATTGAGGTGTTGGAAGAACGGGAATTCCCAGTGCGGAATTTGCGCTTGTATGCCTCGGAAAACTCTGTCGGTGATTTCATCGACTTTTGTGATGAGCCGGTCGCGGTTCAGGCTCTTGACAAGGATTCCTTTATTGATGTTGATGTGGCTTTTTTCTGTGCTACGCAACGTGTTTCGGAAGAATTCCTGCCGCGTGCCAAGCAGGCCGGTGCATTATGTGTTGATGCAACTGCACCGTGGATAGCGCGAGAGGCGGCAACTCTGGTGGTTCCGGAGATCAATGGCGCTAGTCTGGACCGCGCCAAGCATCGTGTCTTATCCAATCCTGCCAGTGTAACAACGATGTTGGCTTTGCCTTTGGCGCAACTGGCGTCTTGTGTGGCGCTGAAAAAAGTGGTCATTACCACCTTTGAATCGGTTTCAGGTTGTGGCATCAAAGGGGTGGACGACCTGCGCAAACAGTGCGGTGAGTTGCTTAACGGCCGTCCGGCAAAGAAAGGTTGTTTTCCCCACCAAATGGCGTTCAATTGCGTGCCGCAGGTTGGGACGTTTGGTGAAGGGCGAGAAACGGATCATGAACAGCGGGTGCAGATGGAACTCCTTCACTTGCTGGGAAATGACAGGCTTGAGGTTGCTTTAACCGCGATGCGCGTGCCGGTTTTTTACGGTGATTGTGCGAGTCTTTATGTTGAATTTGACCAATCAGTAGACGTGAATTGTCTTGAGCAGGCCCTCACCGATGCGTCAGGGATTGAGTTGCTGGATGATGCGTCGCAGGGCGAATATCCCATGCCGATTGATTCAGCGGGGATGGATGATGTTCAGGTTGGTCGCTTGCGGCCGGCTAACGATAAATCCTCAGCGTTTCAGGTGTTTGTCGCTATGGACAACCTGCGTAAAGGGGCGGCTGTTAACATGATTCAGATGGTTGAACAGGCGTGGAGAAACTGACCCTCCATGCCGCGTTTGTGTCTCACTATCGAATACGATGGCACCTCCTATGGGGGCTGGCAAGTGCAGCCCAATGCTCAGACAGTTCAGGAACAGATTGAATCGGCTCTTGCGCAAGTAATTGGCTCTCCAGTTCGGGTGTATTCATCCGGTCGAACGGATGCTGGTGTTCACGCGATTGACATGAGGGCTCATTTCGACGTCGAGACCCTGCTGCCGTTGTCCGCTTACCGCGAAGGGGTCAACCGTTTTTTGCCGCAGGATATCGTGGTTCGTCAGGTCTGTCGGGTTGCCGATGATTTTCATGCCCGCTTTGATGCGCAGGGGAAATGGTACCGTTATCGGCTCTATCGGGGACGGATTCGCTCGCCGTTACACCGTTTAACCAGTTGGCATGTTGCCGGTGACCTGGATGTTGAGGCGATGACACAGGCTGCGGATGCTCTTGTCGGCACACATGATTTTGCCGCGTTTCAAGCGTCAGGCTGTGCGGCAGCAACAACACAGCGAACCCTGTTTGAGGTGTTGCTTATTGACGAGGGCGATGAGTTGATCATCGATGTGCGTGGCAGTGGTTTTTTAAAGAACATGGTGCGCATTATTGTCGGCAGTTTGGTCGAGGTGGGACGAGCTAAGTTAACTGCCGGTCAACTTGCCGAAATCCTAGCCTCGGGGCAGCGTTGTCGGGCCGGTTTAACTGCACCTGCACAGGGCTTGTGTCTGATGCAAGTCTGGTATGAAAAAAATACTGAAATCACTTGACGAACATCCTTGAATCGGCTATGTTTCGTGCTTCTGTGAGCCCCGTACAGCTACGCAGATTTTTAATAGATGAGAGGAAATGTCACATGAGCACGCAAATTGCAAAAGCATGCGAAGTAAAGAGAGACTGGTTCGTGGTGGATATGGACGGCAAAGTATTGGGTCGTGTCGCTTCCGAGATCGCCAAAATTTTACGAGGTAAGCATAAAGCCATTTATTCTCCCAGTGTTGACACCGGTGACTATGTCGTCGTCATCAATGCTGAGAAACTGCTGCTGACCGGAGAAACAAGCAAGCGGACAAGATGTATTATCATCACACCGGTTTTCCCGGTGGTATCCGTTCGATCAGTGCTGACAAGCTTCTGGATAAAAAGCCGGAAGATCTGGTCATCAAAGCGGTTCGTGGCATGTTGCCGAAGAACAAGGTGGGCCGTCAAATGCTCAAGAAGTTGAAGGTCTATGCCGGCAGCGAGCATAAAAACGCCGCTCAACAGCCCAAAGTACTCGATATTTAGTTTACTTAAGGAGAATGATTCACATGGCTGAACAACGATATAATGCCACCGGCAAAAGAAAAACTTCAGTTGCCCGTGTCTGGATGAAGCCTGGCACCGGCAGCATTACGGTCAATAAACAGGATATCAACGACTATTTTGGTCGTGAAACGTCAAAAATGATTATCCGCCAACCCCTCGAACTGACAGACAATATGGGTAAATTTGATATTTTCGTCAATGTTCGTGGCGGAGGTCCTTCCGGTCAGGCGGGAGCCATCAAGCATGGCATTACCAAAGCTCTGCTTGAAATGGACGCAAGCCTGCGTGGTGTTCTGAAAAAAGCAGGTTTCATTACCCGCGACAGTCGTATCAAGGAACGTAAGAAGTACGGTCGTGCCGCTGCACGTCGTAGTTTCCAGTTCTCGAAGCGTTAATTCGTTTTCAACGATACGTCGTTATGCAGTACATCAAAGGGAGGAGGCCGGAACGGTTTCCTCCCTTTTTTTGTTTCAAAATTAGTCAGAACCTGGGCACAATCTTTTTTGCGTGTCAGGTTGCTATCTTAATGGAGAGTTGTCATGAAAGTCGCTGTTGTCGGTGCAAGTGGATATACCGGTGTTGAGCTTCTCAGGTTGTTGGTTCGCCATCCTCAGGTGGAGCTTTGTTCGATTACATCCCGGCAGTATGACGGGATGGATATCGCTGAGGTGTTTCCATCTCTAGCCGGGTTGGTTTCTTTGCCCTGCAGTCAGGTCGATGTGAAGAGGATTGGTCATGAAGCTGATTTTGTGTTTACCGCCTTGCCGCATAAAACCGCGATGGAAGTTGTTCCGGGGTTTTTAGATCAGGGCTGCAAGGTCATTGACTTGTCAGCCGATTACCGTCTCCATGATGTTGATGTGTATGAGAGCTGGTATCAAAAGCACACGAGTCCTGAGCTGTTGCAAGAAGCGGTTTACGGTCTTGTTGAATTGTATCGTGATGACATTGCCGCCGCACGCCTGGTTGCGAATCCCGGTTGTTATCCGACGAGTGTCGCTTTGGCTGTGGCACCGTTGCTGCGAGAAGGACTGATTGATCATCGGACTCTGGTGGTTGACAGCAAATCCGGCACCAGTGGAGCGGGGCGTTCGGCAAAAACAGGCAGCTTATTTTGTGAGGTGAACGAAGGGTTTAAGGCCTACAGCGTTGGAAAACATCGCCATACTCCGGAAATTGAACAGACATTGTCTGAACAGGCCGGTGAATCCGTGATGGTCAACTTTACTCCACATCTGCTGCCGGTAAACAGGGGGATCTTGACAACCTGCTATGCGCAATTGAGCGAAGGTGTTGATTTTGAACAGATTAAAAGCCTCTATGAAGGCTTTTACGGGGACAAGCCTTTTGTGCGTTTGTTTCCTGGCGGCCAGTTGCCCAATGTGGCATTTTTACGCGGAAGTAATTATGCTGACCTCGGCTTTGTTGTTGATGAACGAACACGGCGTGTTATTGTTGTATCGGCCATTGACAATCTGGTCAAAGGGGCTGCTGGTCAGGCTGTGCAGAATATGAATATTATGGCAGGCTGTGACGAAACTGTTGGGCTGGATGTTGTCCCGTTGTTCCCGTAAAATCTGTTAATCTAATGTCGTTTTTTGCCCCGATTAGAGTGTACACGGCAGGAGTTTTAGGCTAAACTTATCGAAACTGATCATTAGAAAAGTCGACATATGTCGGAATGTAAAGGAGATACCGCATGACTGAAGTTGCCAAATCTAATTTTAGTGACGAAGTGGGAAGTGAAGATACGCAGGAAGGCAAGTATCTGACCTTTCATATGGGTGATGAGGATTACGGGATTGAAATTCGCTATGTGACTGAAATTATAGGGATTCAGCGAATTACTGAAGTTCCGGATATGCCGAGCTTTATTAAAGGTGTTATTAATCTGCGTGGTAAAGTCATTCCGGTTATGGATGTCCGCGCACGTTTTAACCTGCCGCCGCGCGAATACGATGAGCGTACCTGTATCGTTGTTGTACAGTTGAACACAACCTCTGTGGGCCTTGTCGTTGACAAGGTGAATGAAGTTGCCGATATCCCTCCTGAAAATATCGAACCGCCCCCACGCTCGACAGCGGGAGGAAGCTCCGACTATATCCAGGGGATGGGAAAGATGGGAGAGCGTGTTAAGATCTTGTTGAATGTTGGCAAACTTCTCTATGATAACGAGCTTGAGCAGATCGAGTTTTAAGATGTTTTCTGGTCACTGAATCAGGGCTGGCCACCTTTTGTGCAAAAGGTGGCCAGTGTTCGTTTATGCACGGAGGTCTAGAATGAGTATTCAGAAGAAAGTAGCCGCCATTTTACTGTTGCTGATGGTGTTTGTGATGGGTACCGCCATCTTTGTTGTTAATCAACAAACGACGTCGTTGTTACGCAAGCAGGCTAAGGATGAAATGGAAGTGTTGCGAACTTCTGAATACCAACAGGCCACAAGTGTGTTTCAGAGTTTGAATGTCGGCACTTCCACTTCAGTTGAAATGGGAGAGATGGAAGTTTTTGATGAGCTGCTTGACGACTTGTCAACGGTTCACAATATCCTTGAAGTCGGGTTGACTAACGGCAAAGGGAATATCAACTATTCAAGTGACAAGAGTCGCATTGATAGCCAACTCGACGGCACCGTTTTCCAAGATGCAAAAAACGACCGCAGTGGTGCCTTTGGCCAACACGAGCTCAATGACAGTCTGGTTCTGACCGTTGGAAAATTTTTTACAGCCGAATGTCTTGACTGCCATTTAGAGGATAAAGTCGGTGACCTGGGCGGTGTGCTTTATTTGCGCTATGATTTGACTGAACTTTCCCAGCGTGGTGAATCTGTGGCTCTGTCTTTGGATAAGGGGGTCAGTCAAAGTGTTCGTACCATGTCGCTTACCGGTATTACTGGCGTTGTATTTGCAGCTGCAATCATTTACTGGATGTTGGGAACGTTGATTCGCAAACCCCTGGTTGCCGTTGAAGAGATGTTTGTCAATATGGCGAATGGGCGTCTTGATGGACGGTTACGGATGCAGCGCACGGACGAAATCGGTCACATCGGTGATACCATCGACACCTTTGCCGACTTTTTGCAGCAAGATGTTTTAGTGTCTTTGCAAAAACTTGCCGAAGGGGATCTGACGATAGATATAGTCCCAAAAGATAGTCAGGATTCAATCCGGATTGCTCTGAAAAAAGTCAGTGATGATCTGAACGATGTCCTGATGAGCGTTCAGGCTGGAGGGACGCAAATCGCCACTGGTGCTGCTCAGGTTTCCAACAGCAGTCAAACGCTGTCTGAAGGAGCAACCGATTCGGCCAGTTCCCTTGAGGAGATCTCAGCATCAATGAACGAGCTGGCGTCTCAGACAAACACAAGTGCTGATAATGCAAAACAGGCTAACCATCTGGCGACACAAGCAAAAGATGCCGCTGATAGCGGTAGTCAGCAGATGCGCCAGATGGTGTCCGCCATGGCCGATATCAATGAATCGGGACTGAATATTTCCAAAATTATTAAAGTGATTGATGAGATTGCCTTTCAGACTAATCTGCTTGCCTTGAATGCTGCGGTTGAAGCTGCTCGGGCAGGACAGCATGGTAAAGGATTTGCTGTTGTTGCCGAAGAAGTTCGCAATCTTGCGGCTCGTAGTGCCAAGGCGGCGCAGGAAACAGCAGCTCTGATTGAAACCTCAGTGAATAAAGCAGAACATGGTGCTCAAATCGCTGACAATACGTCAGAAGCGTTTAACGCCATTGTCGAAGAAATTCAGAAGGTCAGTGACCTTGTTGCAGAAATATCTGCGGCTACAAGTGAGCAGGCTCAGGGCTTCTCTCAAGTGAACGACGGAATTGCTAAAATTGATGAGGTCACCCAGCAAAATACGGCCAGTGCTGAAGAGGGCGCTGCGGCGGCTGAGCAACTGTCCAGTCAGGCTGAGCAACTTGCCGATATTTTGACCCGCTTTCGCTTGAAACAGAAAATTGCCCAAAGTTCTCCTTTGCCAAAAATGCCTACACCAGTTAGAATGCCTGCACCAGTTAAAATGACCTCATCCACAAAAGAAGATGAGCAGTGGGGTCATTCTCAAGGCGACAACGCTCCGGTACAAATTGCTCTGGATGACGATGATTTTGGTAAGTATTAAGCACTGAGAGGGTAGGACGTTTCATGCAGGATTATTCTGAAATTATTGGAGAAGTGGGTGATCTTCCGCCGATGCCCATTGTCGCGGTTAAGGTTCTGGAGCTACTTCAGGATCCGGATACCTCAGTAAAAAAATTGGCGGAGACGATTTCATTGGATTCTGCTGTTTCAGCCCGTATGCTCAAAATTGCCAATTCGGCGATGTATGGGTTATCCCGCCAGGTGACAACTTTGCAGAACGCTTTGGTGATCCTCGGTGAGCGCACTGTTCGCAGTCTAGTTCTGGCCTCCAGTATGAGTAGTGTCAACAAGTCCTTTGGACTTCTTGAAAAAATGCTCTGGGAAGAGTCCATTGGTTGTGCCCTGGCAGCGCGTTTTTTCAGCAGTAAACTGAAGCATGTCAATGGTGAAGAAGCGTTTATGGCCGGGTTGTTCAGTAATTTGGGTAAAATTGTTCGGAACAATAACGATTCTGAACGTTATCAGGAGCTTGTAGAGGCGGTCTATAATGGTGCAGGTGATTACCTGACCTTGGAGCAGGAGGTTTTCTCCAATCCGTACAGTCTGGTTGGCGCGGCAGTTCTCGACTCATGGAAAATCGCTCCGTTGCTGGTTGAAGTTGTTCATCACCAAATGGATTTTGACCAGGAAGATGTCGACAATGATATTGCCGGACTGTCTGCAGTTGTTAATTTATCCTCTGTGGCATGCCAACGACTCGGCATTGGACAGCGCCAGGAAGACGAAGAGGTCGATGTTGCTGCCAGTCCTGGAGCGATCTATTTTGATCTTTCCGAAGCGTATATCGTTGAACTCCTCGAAGAGTTCAACGAGGTTTTTGAACAAAATCGTGAGAGTTTCATCGGATAAGAAAAAAGACTCCTAAAAAAGGTCTCACGCGAATGGTGCTAGTTTAAGCACTTTCGTAGCAAACTCGGGACTGTCTTAGTTCCTATCTGGGGCTACCTCAGATGTTTGCGGTCCTTGGAACGGTGGTCGTTTGCACCGCCAAAAGCCTGGGACAGCTCCGTGCGGGGGTTGTCCCATTTCCCTTTAAACTAACGCCATTTGGGGCTCACGCCCCTTTTTTCAGGAATCTTTACCTGAGTATTTTTGTCAATTATTCTCTTGACACGATACTGTCTACATTTGACAATAACGGAAAATCTTTTTTGTCGGAGGTAAGATATGTTGCGTGGCTTGGGACAAGTGGTTGCTGTTTGTATAAGTGAACGAACCGGAGAACAAAAGAAAGCCGTTGATTCCATTCAACTTGTTGAGGACTATGGTATTGTCGGGGATGCTCATGGTGGCACAGAACGTCAGGTCAGCTTGTTGGCCAAAGAAAGTATTGACAGTATGCGCGCCAAAGGGTTGACCCTTGCGGACGGAGATTTTGCCGAGAATATCGTGACCTCAGGGGTCGATTTGCTAAAGACAGATATTGGCACACGTATTGAGGTCGCTGATGTTATTCTTGAAGTGACGCAAATCGGGAAAACCTGTCATCAACGTTGTGCTATTTACCACCAGGCGGGTGACTGTGTGATGCCAACACAGGGCATTTTTGTCAAAGTCCTTCAAGGCGGAGCAATCAGTCCTGGTGATCAAATTCATATAACCTATGCATAGAGCTCTGACAACCCTAAATCTTCGGGTCTGGCTTCGCCTCGCACCATTCCCACTGCGTTGCAAACTCTTGAAGTGGAGTGGCCACTTCGGCGATTTCACGCCTTGTGTGAATGGCACGATGCTGTGCCATTCACTCGAATTTTTAGCATTGACAGAGCAATAGGGTGTTTTCATAGTAAACACCTCCTTGGGATATTTGCGCAATATCCAGGAGAATAATGTGTCGACATTACCCATACTTTTGAATAATCCACGTATCCTTCTGTTGGGTGCGGGCAAGGTTGCTTATCAAAAGGCTCAGGTTCTTCTCGATAACCAGATCAATTTTACTGTGATTGCTCAGCATATTGGTCGTTCTTTTGGTGCCTTGCCGGTAACGCCAGTGCAAAAGAAAATTGTACAATCGGATCTTGCCGGTTATCAGATTATTGTCGACGCCACCGGTGACAACCATGTTGGGCGCATGCTTGAAGAAGAAAAAAAACAACGCGGCGTGCTGGTTAACCGGGTTGATGTGCCGTCACAATGTGATTTTTACTTCTCTTCTCTACTGAACTACGGTTCGTTGAAGATTGCAGTTTCAACAGATGGTGCGAGTCCGACGATTGGTCAGGAAGTCCGGAATCGGATTCAACGCGTAATTCCCCAGCAGTTGTCTGAACTTGTTGAAGAGAAAGCCGCTCAGCGTCTGGCCGGCCATATTGACACGGACAAAACCCGTGCTGAAATACGGGAACAACTGGCTCAAGTGTTCTTGATTGGCTGTGGCCCAGGCGATGTTCGCTTATTGACACTGCAGGCTTATCAGTGTTTGCAGGAGATGGATGTTGTCTTGTATGACCATCTGATTTCCGATGAAATTCTTGCTCTGATCCCACCAGAGACGGAAAAAGTTTACGTCGGTAAAAAGAAGGGGGCACATAGCTTTAAACAGGAGCAAATTAATGACCTGATTCTCGATTATGCACGCCAGGGACGTCATGTCGCCCGGTTGAAAAGTGGTGATCCTTATATCTTCGGGCGTGGTGCTGAAGAGGCGCGCTATCTGGCCGAACACGGAATTCGTGTCAGTGTGGTGGCGGGGATCAGTTCTGCGCTGGTCGGGCCAGCTTCTGCGGGTATTCCTTTGACGGCACGGGGTTATGCGGCGAATCTGTCGATTGTTTCAGCTCATCTGTCCGGCAGCCGTATTAACAGCGCCTGGCTTCCCTTATTGAAACTCGATTACCATACGACGGTTGTGTTGATGGGGTTGAGTTTTTCCGAGCAAATTTCAGCACTTGCTCTGGAGCAGGGCGTGGACCCTGAGTTGCCGGTAGCAATCATCTCCAATGCCTCACGCCCTGAGCAGAAAACGGTAATCACAACCCTTAGCCAACTGCCGCAAGCAGCTCGCTCTGCCGCGCGTCCGGCTGTGCTGGTTTTTGGTCCGGTGGTTGAGTTACATCATATCCTGCCTCACTTTGACCCTCAGTCCTGATCACAAATCTGATTGCGACCATTGTTCTTAGCCACGTACAAGCGGCGGTCGGCACAATCTATAAACTGCTGCTCTGAACTCAGATCATGCGGAATCATGCTGCATACGCCGATGCTTAACGTAATAACAGGCTTTGTTGGTGATTTTTGATGGGCGATCGCTTTTTCAGCGATTTTCTGTTGTATCCGCTTGGCAACATGCACCGCATCATCATGGGCGGTCTGAGGTAAGAGTACAATAAATTCCTCGCCGCCGTAGCGAGCAACAAAATCTTCAGGACGTAGACAGGATTGACAAATCGTTTGCACGACCTGTTGCAGGCAGGTGTCCCCTTTCTGATGGCCGTATTGGTCGTTATAGGCTTTGAAATGGTCAATGTCGATCATGAGGATGGCGAGCCGTTCCTTTTTGCGGTACGCGCTTTTCCATAAACTGGACAGGGTATGGTCAAATTCACGCCGGTTGGCAATGCCGGTTAAGGCATCGACTCGGGCCAATTCACTCAGATGGCGATTGGCTTGCTCCAATTGTTTTTTTGCCTCAATGAGTTCCTGCTGGTTTTCCAGCCGTTGGGTGATGTCGTGAAACAGGGTAATGGTGCCGACAATTTCTCCTTCCGTAAAAATCGGTGTGCAGGTTAATTCAACCGGAAACTCCTTGTTCACTCGATCACGAAAAAAAGCTATTTCTTGTCGGCAGGTGGCGCCTTCGATGATGGCGTTCAAAATAAAGCAGCCCTGCTCGTGGCTACTGTCATCCACATGAAACAGGTCGTGGGCACTTTTGTTGAGGGGCTCGTCACCGCTAAGACCGAGAATTCTTTCTGCTTCATGATTGATATACGTCAACTTACCCTCTTTGTCGGTAGCGTACATTCCCTGCCCCATGTTGTCTGACAGCGTTATGAGAAAGTCACTCGTTTGTTCCTGCTTTTTTCTCGAGCGGGTCATGCCGATGCGGTAATGAAAGATCACCATAAACAGAATCACGGCAACACAAAATTGTATGATTGAATTCAACAGAAGTGATCTTAAATATGGTTCCGGGGTAAAGGCCACGACATAGGCGGCGTGTTGACCGGAAACATTACGGATGGAATGAAAAATGACAGAATAGAGTTGGTTGGAATAATGAACCACGAAGGAAAAGTCATTTCCTGCTCGCATGTGGTTATTGAGATTTGAGCGTCGTTTCAGTTTTAGTTGCAACGGATCAAGTGATGACGAGGTTTGTACGGTTCCACCCAAATGGTCATAAGCTAAAGCATTCTGGTTTTCGATAACATAATCAGGGCTCAGTGGCGAGACGGTATACAGTTTGTCCTGTCCTTCCGCCAGCTTGTACCACAGGTCTGGTTTGTACATCAAAAACAGCAGTTCTGTTTTTGACGGTTCCGTGATTGCACTGAGCTCTTTGTTGATTTGTTGAAAGGAGTTGCTGATCTCAACACTGCCGATATCAATACCATGATAATTCAATGGATAAACATGCCGAAAGCCATGGACAATGCGGCCACTTTCATAGCCGTGAACTTCGATATGCTGGCGATTGGCAATAACTACGGAAGGTCGAAAAGGGCGCAAGTTGTCGTCAGCTTTGTCCGGGGCGTGAAGTCGCAACATGGAGCGGCCATCGGGAAAGTGAAAATGAAACTGTCGGATGGAGTGCTGGCTGATGCGGGCATACATTTGGTAAAGGCTGCGATAAAGCTCGCCACGTAATTCATTGCGCCGCTCCTTTTCGCTGTAAACAATATCGTGAACCCGTTTAAGCACGTCCTCTTTTTGCAGCACTTCGTCTGCTAAAGAACGTGACACCAGCCGCAACGTGTTGGTTACTGTCGTCAGGGCGACTTTTTGGCTTGATTTACGCATCATCAAATGATCGTCCATAAGCAGTTTATAGCGTTGGCCGATTAATATGGCTGACAGGGCGACCGCGACAAGAAAAATCACCATGGAATGGGCTGTTTTCATGGTTCGATGCCCGGAATGGCAACCTGTTGAAGCAGGTCGCGGATCACATCGTAATCCCCGGTGTGGACTTCCGTGGCTCCGTAGCGGATCGCTTCTCCCCACAAATGGGTTGTTTCGGCATCCCTGTCGGCATGTTGTTGATCAAGGGCCAGAAGGCGACTGCGAATTTTATTAATCTGTTCTTCCGGTACGGTTCGAGGGTTTGCGATTAGAACAAAACCGGGAAGGGGAGGGCTTTGCTCAACGACTTGCAGTCCGAGATGATGATATTTTTCAGCAATGGAGGTTTTCAAGCCAGCGACCTGGGTTGCTCCACGTAACACGTCCAAGGCGCTTTCCGAATGGTTTCCCGAGTAGATATAGCTGCCATCGCTTAAACTGTAATGATGTCGATTGAGCATTTTTTCACTCATCAGGTACCCACAGGTCGAATAGGGTTGTGTTAGCGAAATCAGCAACGGACGATCTGAGTCAAGATCAATGTGGTCACCGCGAAATTCGGCCAGGCAACAGGTGTATGTTGAGTGACCGGTTTTGTCGACGAACCGGACGATGGGCACAAAGCTCGGATCCTGCTGGGTCAAATAAACAAAGGGCAGAGGCCCCAGATAGGCAAGGTCAATTTTATCGGCAAGCAGCTTGTCAAGCAGCGTGCGATAGTTTTTCTCCAAAACCAATTCAATGGGACGGTTTGTTTGTTGGGATAGATACTCCGCAAAAGGTTCAAAGCTATGTTTGAGAATTCGTTCAGTGACCATTGGGAGGGGAGCGAAGCGTAACGGTTCTTGATCGGACGCCAAGGCCGAAAAAACTGATCCCAAATAAAATAAAATAGAAACAAGGATATTAAAAGAAAAAGGAACGCGCACAAGCCACCTTGTTTGGGGGAAAGAAATAAAAGGTCAAATTATAATATTTAACCCAAAATTGGCAATTAGTATTTGATGCATCTTGAGACAATGGTAAGAACTGCACAAAGGCGGTTCATCTTTGATGAGATAATGGCGTAAGGGATATAAAGACAAAAACACGCCACATGGTGTTTGTGGAGTTTTTTTATTTGAGCAGGTTGTGTTTAAAGGTTTTCTGGCGTTTTAACGCAAGACGACACGATTACGCCCGGAGTCTTTGGCTTCAAAGAGGGCAATTTCGGCATCATTGATCAGATCACTTAACGACTGGGTTGTTTCCTGTTTGCTGCCAACACCAATGCTGACTGATGTCGTGACTTTGTCAGAATCAATAAAAAACACGCTGTCGAAAATTTTCTGGCGCAACACATCAAAGTGTTTAATGGCTTTAGCGGTGTCACAATCACCAAGCAGGATGATGAATGTCGGCCCTCTGAACCGTGCCGCCAGGTCCGTTTCTGTGAGATTTTCAGAGACTAATTCTGCCACTTGTTTCAAAACATGATCTCCAACATTTTGCCCGAAAGCATCGTTGAGAGAGGTTAGATGGTCAATATCAACAATGGCAACAAGAGGCGATCCCCCGGCATGCAGTGAAATTCCAACGTCACGCGCGGCAATTTTGACGAAATAACGACGGTTGTTCAGACCCGTGAGTCGGTCTGTTGTTGAAAGGGCATTGATCTCCCTGATCGTGTCCAACAGACGACAGCGGCAAGTGCCTAATTCTTTTAATCGACGGAAAACAAAAATCAAGACAAAAACAATGGCACATGACAGCGCGATAAGGATTTCAAGGAGCCGCAACTCGCCATGATCGTTGATCAGTATCGTCATGGTTTCAATAAGGTCATAACGAATAGCGACAAATAGAACAATTCCAACAGCCAAAAAAAGCCAGATCGTGTCTTGACTGAATTTAAAGAATTTTTCAGTCATTTAACCACTCCTCCTAGAGTAAAAAAACATTAAAATGTATGTTTGTTCACATATCAGGGCTATTTGTAGCCGTGGTGTGTGACAGATTTAATAATAGATATGCAAAAAAAATGCCTGTTGTTTCCGAATATTTAAATATTAGAAAAGGCAGGTTGATGCTGAGAGAGAAAGAGATGATTTGGGCAATGCGCGAGGGGGAACGAAGGGAAGGTCACGATGCTTGTCATAACCTTCCCTTACAAGGGCGTTTATGTAAAAAACTTGATGTTGCTATCTGATTTCCACCCAGAAAATCCCACGGAAACCTCCGAGATCGTAACCGACGGCTTGATCTTGTGGATAGTGGCTTTGAAGTGTTTCAGCAACCTCGGGTGAGATTTTTTTACCGTGACAATTCAGGCAAGGACGTTGGATATAGATTGGTTTCACGAAGCCCTGTTTGCCGTCTGACAAATGAGTTGCCTGTGTTTCTGTGCTTTGAGGGTGATTTTTAAAATAATTGAGGTAGGGCTTTGTCCATTCTGGTCCGTCATTAAGCGGGTTGCGCAGTCGGTCAGATGTTCGGCCGATTTTGACTCTGTTGTTTGATAATTCCGCGGCGATTTGCGGGGCTCTGTGGCGACAGATGGTGATTGCATGGGCGGGGCCGTGGATGAGACCTTGTTTGAGTTCTTCCATCAGGCTCTTTTGAAAGAGGCCGATGCGTTGCTGCGCTGTGCTGAGTTTATCTTCACTTTGTGCCAATTCGGGAATGGCTATCAAGAGGACAGCTAGAAGGATGACGCGTGTTCTCATGGAAAGGCTCCTTTAGCAGGGTGTTAAAAACGTCCCATCCGGGGGCTTTGCAACGGCGCACGCCGAAAATGCGATTTCCGTCTTGCTTACAAAATCAAGGACTTGAAAAACGGTCTTTGATTTTGGTCGCCCGTCCATGGGCTCCGCAGGCTGTTTTTCGACTGCCTGTTAGGCTGGTCGTAGATTTTTAAACGATGGCATTGTTTAACCCTGTTTGTCTAGTCCTTGAACACAGTCAATTTTGTCATCGCAGTGCCCTTGTAGGAGCGAATTTATGCGCGAATTGTTCTGGTCATTGATCCTTATCGTGATGGGAATTCGCGGCTGAAGCCGCTCCTACAATATATAATTTCACTTATGCTGAAGTACTCGTGTGATATCCGTTTGATGAGTTCTCAAGATTGTGCTCGTTTATGGGCTTTGATCAAGGCGGTTCTGCTGGAATGTATTCATAAATGCGCTAGTCTGAGTTTTTGCCTGCGCCGCTTTTGTCTGGCGTGTTTACTGGGCCCTCACTTACTCATTTAAATTGATTTTTTTGTTAGAGACGCTCTTGTTGTTTATTTTTCTCACAGGTATAATATCGTATCTTTTGTTGCAATTTATGTGAAACAAACTATGCGATCAAAATTTAAAATTACAGCAATCAATCTGTTTGCGACCATTCTTACCAGCATTTTTTTGGCGGTAAGTGTTGGTTATTTTCTTATTTTGGAGCCGATGGCCACCATGAAAGGAAATGCCGAACAGGTACAAAAAAATTATATCGAGCAGCAAAAACAACTTGTTAAAGATAATGTTGATCTGGTCGTTGAGCATATTCGCTCGCACAGACAGCTACAGCTAGAGCATGTTCGTCTTGAGTTGGAAGAAAAGCTTGCTACCGTTCAACGTCTTGAGGCATCGTTGGGACGCCTGAATATCTCGCGTCTTGAAATGCTGAATTCTCTTGCCGGTTCCCTTTTTCAAGCTTATTGGGTTCACGGTGAGGGAGCCTATCTCTTGGTAAATCGGACTGAGCAGATCATTTACGATGATTGTCAATTCGAATATCCGTCTACTTCCAAAAAAGAGAGCAAAGCAGAGCGGTTGCATGACGCTTTGCGGCCTGTAATCCAGACCGGTTTTTCTCAACCGGATAAAATTATCTGGCAAGAATCCACCTTGGTTTTTCCCGATGGTCGGAAGCATCGTTTTCTCAGTGCTGTGACCTGTCTGACTCGACTGGATTGTGCTGTTGTCGTCACGATGGATCTGGAGGATGCGATGAGGCGCGTTCAGCGTGACGTTATCGAGTTACTCTCTCTGGAGCGATTCGGTCATGATAACTACGGCTATTATTTTATTGTTGGTCCACAGGATCATCAGCTTCTTAATGCGTCCCATCAACCCGCTTACCATGAGGATCTCTCAGCTCTGGTCGAGGTGAATGAGGATCCAGGGCTTTTGCGTCAGTTGAAAAATATCTCCCGACACAGTGGCCAAACTTTTTATCGTTATGACTACAACAATCCAAATCGGGATAATCGGATCGAAGAAAAGCTGTCCTATCTGGTTTTTTACCCGCCATGGAATTGGACCATTGGTGCTGGTTTTTATTTGAATGAACATAAGCAGGAGCTTCAAAAGGGGATTGCCCAAGCGAATCAGGCGTCACGAGATAAAATCAATCGCGGGCTGTGGTTGCTGGTTCTCAATCTGTTGTTCGGCTTGAGTGTCGCTCTTTACAACAACCGTCATATTCACCGTCTTGACCGTAAGCGGCAATCTCATATGCATGAGCTCGAGCAATATAAAAAGCTGTTGGATTTATCGTGCATGGTATCCAAGGGCGATTTGACCGGTCACATTACCTATACCAATGAATCGTTCCAACGGGTCACCGGTTATACGGCAGATGAAATGCTCGGCAAGCCGCATAACCTGTTTCGTCATCCCAGTACACCAAAGAAGGTCTTTAAGGAGCTGTGGGATACCATTCAGGCGGGGATGGTGTGGCGCGGATCATCGAAAAACCTGGGTAAAAACGGCAAGCCGTTCTATACCCAGCAGGTGATTATGCCAATTACCGATGATAAAGGAAATATCCTCGAATACATCGCTGCGCGTTATGACATCACTGAATTGCTGGAAAAGCGTGAACAGTTGCAACTGGCGTTCTCCACGGACACGGTGACGGCATTGGGCAGCCGCTTTAAATTGTTGCGAGATATTGAACGGGGGCCGGTGGACCAGTGCTTGGCCTTGATCGATATGGTAAGTTTTCATGGTGTGAATAAACTTTATGGCACTGAAGCCGGCGACATGATTCTCAAATATGTCGGCGAGTCTTTGTCGTTGTTTTATGGTGGTACCAAGACGACTCTCTATCGACTGAATGCGGATATTTTTGCGGTCCTTTCTCCGCGGGTTAAAAATTTTACCGCCACGATAGACGCGTTTCTCGATCAGTTTTCCCAAGAGAAATTTTGCCTCGAAGATACCCTGAACACGGAGATTCCCATTGCCCTGACGGTTGGCGTTGCCTGCTGTCAGGAAAACCTGCTGACCTGTGCAGACAGTGCCCTTAAAGAAGCCAAACGCCAAAATCAGCGTCTGGTGATCTACAATCAGAACTTGGCCGACAGTGATGAGTACAAGCAGAAGATGTACTGGATTGATACGGTTCAGCAGGCGATGACCGAAGGGCGTCTCGTAGCGTACTATCAGCCGATTATTGATTTGGCCACTGGTCAGATTTGTAAATTTGAAACTCTGATGCGCCTGCTCGATAAGGCTGGTAAGCCTGTGGCGCCTGGACTGTTTTTGCCGGTATTGAAGCAGACCCAGTTTTACGCCTATATGACCCACGCCATGATTGAACAGGCCTGCACCTTTTTCAAAGACAAGGCGTGTCATTTTTCCATCAATTTCACCGTGGATGATCTCCTGCGTAAAGAGACGGTTCAGCTCATCGTGGACACAGCATTGCGTTATGATGTGATTGATCGCTTGGTGTTGGAAGTTGTGGAAACAGAAAATATTCAAAATTACGATCAGGCTCTGGAAACCATTTGCTATCTGAAAGAATTGGGTTGCCAGATCTCTATTGATGATTTTGGCAGCGGCTATTCCAATTTTAGCTATCTTACTCAGGTAAGCGCTGATGTGATTAAAATTGACGGATCGCTGGTTCAGACGATCAACCAGGACGAGAGAACCCGTGAACTGATCTTTTCAATCGTTCAGTTTGCCCATCGCTCCCAGATGAAGGTAGTGGCGGAATTTATTGACAGTGCGGAAATTCTTCAGTCAGTCAAAGAGATCGGTTGCGATATGGGGCAGGGCTATTATTTCAGTCCCCCTGTGCCGGCCAATGAGGTCCCCTCTTGTCCTGATCATACATAGTCCTTTTTTCATCCCCAAAAGCGAAAACATTTGTCCGGTTAAAGATGTTTTTTATCCGGATCGCGGCCTCCCCAGACCGGATCATAGGAAAACTGTTCACGCAAGCGTTCCTCCGGGTTTTGCTCCATAAATTCTTCATGACTGAATGAAAAACGGTAGTTTGCGCAGTAGTCCATCAAACACTGATAGGCGGCGTTAATGTTACGAATCGCTTCAGAATCGTCCCCTCCAGCATCGGGATGGTGTTTTTTGACCAGAGCCTTATGCCGTGTTTTGATCTCTTTGAGACTGGCGCGGTCCTGAAGGGCAAATAGTTGCAAGGCGTTTTTCAGCTGCTGATAATCCATAAGGCTCCCAGGGAACGATTCCTGTCCTTGACTTAAAATAAGGCAATGATAATGTTGACGCTACATCCCTTTTTTCTCGGGATTATGCTGTTGTCACACAGATTCCAGACCGCTTCAGTGTAACGCATTTTTTCCGTCGTCAAAATCTACCAGTTTTTTTATTTTATGGAGGCGTTATGTCGCTACAGGTTGCACCCCACACCCTGACCGTTTCGGGCCAAGATTATCAGTATTACAGTCTTCCTCATGCTGCATCATCTTTATCCGCCGATCTGGATCGTTTGCCGAAAACAATCAAAATTCTGTTGGAAAACCTGTTACGTTTTTCCGAACCGCAAGCCGATATTATGGCACTGGCGAAATGGAAGCCCCAGTCTGAGAGGCTGGAGATCGCCTGGCGGCCAACTCGGGTGCTCATGCAGGACTTTACCGGTGTTCCGGCCATTGTCGATTTGGCGGCGATGCGCGATGCGGTAGCATCGCGTGGCGCAGACCCCTCGGTGATTAACCCGCAGATCCCAGTGGATCTGGTCATCGATCATTCCGTTACCGTCGAACGCTTTGGCGATGATCAGGCCTTTGCCGATAACGTGGCCATTGAGATGGAGCGCAATCGCGAACGTTACCGGTTTCTCCATTGGGGGCAGCAGGCCTTTGAAAATTTCCGGGTGGTTCCTCCGGGGACCGGTATCTGCCATCAGGTTAATCTTGAATATCTGGCCAGTGTTGTTCACAACCAGCAGGTCGATGGTTCTACCATGTTATTTCCAGATACTTTGGTGGGAACCGACAGTCATACGACCATGATCAATGGTCTTGCTGTTCTCGGCTGGGGTGTTGGTGGCATTGAAGCGGAAGCGGCGATGCTGGGCCAGCCGATCTCCATGTTGATTCCCGATGTGATCGGTTTTCATCTTCACGGAGTCCTTGGCGAGGGGATTACAGCTACCGATCTCGTCCTGACCGTCACTCAGATGTTGCGCCAAAAAGGTGTGGTTGGAAAGTTTGTAGAATTCTTTGGCGAGGGGCTTGATGAATTGCCACTGGCTGATCGTGCGACCATCGCCAATATGGCACCGGAATATGGCGCGACTTGTGGTTTCTTTCCGGTGGATCAATTGACCCTGAATTATCTGAAACTCAGTGGTCGATCCGAACAGCAGGTGGCGGTTGTTGAAGCCTATTGCAAAGCCCAGGGGTTGTGGCGGGACTCTTCAGTTGCCGATCCTGAGTTTACTGATGTGCTTGATCTCGATCTGGCCACGGTACAATCCAGTCTGGCTGGTCCGAAACGCCCTCAAGATCGGGTTGCTATGGTTGACGTGGGACGGGTGTTTGGCGAAGTAATGGTTGCCGATCAACCTGATGTTGATCAAGATGCCCGTGCTGATGTTGCCGGGGCAGAGTATTCCTTGACGCATGGTGATGTCGTGATTGCCGCCATCACATCCTGTACCAACACCTCCAATCCGGCAGTGATGCTGTGTGCCGGATTATTGGCTAAGAAGGCCAACGAGCTGGGGTTGAAAACCAAACCATGGGTAAAGACATCACTGGCTCCCGGGTCCAAGGTGGTCAGCGACTATTTGAACAAATCAGGTGTGCAAACGCATCTCGATGCGTTGGGATTTAATCTTGTTGGTTATGGTTGTACCACCTGTATCGGCAATTCCGGGCCATTGCCGGAGCCGATCGGCGCTGCCATTGAACAGGGGGATCTCAACGTGTGCTCCGTGCTGTCCGGAAACCGCAACTTTGAAGGACGGATTCACCCGTTGACAAAATCCAACTGGTTGGCCTCACCGCCACTTGTTGTCGCCTATGCCCTGGCTGGAACCATGCGGATTGATCTGTCCCGAGAGCCGCTTGGTGAAGATGCTTCCGGTAATCCGGTTTATCTTAAAGATATCTGGCCCTCAACGACGGAAGTTGCCGCAGCCGTTTCTTTAGTCAGTGGTGATATGTTCCAAACCCAATATGCCGATGTGTTTAGTGGCGATGAACAGTGGCAAAATATGGATGTTGCAGACAGTCAGCTTTATCCCTGGGATGAGGATTCAACCTACATCCGATTGCCGACCTTTTTCACCTTGCCCAATAATCAAGACGATATTGAATCGGCATCGATCCTGGCCAAATTAGGCAACTCCATTACTACCGACCATATCTCACCGGCCGGAGCAATTGCTGCCAACAGCCCTGCCGCCGATTATCTGCGTTCCCACGGCGTTGAAGCTAAAGACTTCAATTCCTATGGTTCACGGCGCGGCAATCATGAAGTGATGATGCGTGGGACCTTTGCCAATATTCGCATTCGTAATGAAATGGTTCCGGATGTTGTAGGTGGATATACCCGCGATCTTCTTGATGATGAAATCAAACCCATTTTTACTGCTGCGATGGATTACCAACAGCAGGGAATCCCGCTGGTCGTGGTGGCCGGTAAAGAGTATGGCACCGGTTCCAGTCGTGACTGGGCGGCTAAAGGCACCTTGCTGCAAGGGGTGAGGGCGGTGATTGCCGAGAGCTTTGAACGGATTCATCGTTCCAATCTTCTTGGGATGGGAGTGCTGCCTCTGCAGTTTGCCGCCGGGCAAAACCGTGACTCTCTGGGATTGACCGGTAAGGAGAAGATCACCATTCGTGGTTTGGGCGAACAGCTCAGTGCCAAATGCAGCCTGACCATGGAGATCGTCTATGACGATGGACGCCAGGGTCGAGCGGAGCTGCTGTGCCGCTTGGATACCGAAGAGGAGCTTAAAGCCTATCGCAGTGGCGGTATTCTGCGCTATGTGCTGAATCAGTTGGTCGCAGAGTAAGCTTTTTTGCGTTGTTGATACAGAGACAAGGCCCTGCAGAATTTTCTGCAGGGCCTCTTTCGTTGTGCCGCGTTGGCAATGGTTAGAAGTGGTTTTTAATCACCACCTCGTCAAGTGCCAGTTGCCCGGGGCGCGGCCACGGTGGCTGAGTTTGCTTGCCAATAGCGACAAACATGGTGATGACATGATCGTCGGGCAGGTTGATCAGTTTGCCGACCGCATCAAAATCAAATCCGTCCATTGGACATGAGTCGTAGCCCAATCCCTGAGCAGCCAGCATCAATGTTTGGGCAGCGAGTCCACACGAACGCATGGCTTCATCGCGTTGGACACTCTCTTTGCCGCGGTAGTAGTTGTCGATGGCCGGAAGGATAAACTCTTGGGCCTCTTTGGTGGCATCGCGCCAATAACGTATCGGTTCTTTTTCCCAGGCTTTGAGGTCAGCACACAGAATAACCAGCAGTGAGGCATCCGTCACCTGGGCTTGTCCCCAAGCCGCCTCGCGGATCTTCTGACGCAAGGCTGGATCTTCGACGACAATAAATCGCCAATTCTGGATATTAAACGCCGTTGGCGCGAGTACCGCGGCCGAAAACAGGCGCTGTTTCTCCTCCTCAGACATCGTATGTTGCGGGTCAAAATGTTTGACGGCACGTCGTGCCGCGATACTTTCAAAAATCTCCATAGATGCATCCTTTCAGGTCAAAGTTCAGCATTCATTTTCAGGCCAGTGTATCAAGTGCGTCCATTTGATCAAACACTCTTTGAAACAATAATGCGACTATTTATTCTCAATGATCGTAACATCTGATAATACGGATGCTTTCCCCGTGCAGATATTGATAGCTGAGCTGGTCAACTATGCAACCGTGACCCGCAAGAAGAACCCGGAAGTACAGAACCGCCAGTGGCGGGTCATGACACTGGATGTGATGTTGGAGTGGAACGCCTGTGTCAACGGATGCGTCATGTGACTCAGGTCGCGGCATACTCCCTCTATCTGTATAAAGTACAGAATGGTCTGCCACCACGTTGTTCCATCTATGCTGAGCCTGCGATCAGTCGGAGGATGGAAGAACTCAATATCCCGGTGCGGATGATTCCCGATAACTGTGAGGCGCAAGTGGCTTCGTGTTAAAGACCACGCCAGCAGCGATACACGTCGTTGTTGTCGAATGACGATGGCGTTTCTACGTGCCTTACTGACACGAAAATACCTCAAAATATTCCTTATTATTCTCATTGAGAACACCCCTGACATCGGTTTGACACGGAGGAGAAACGGCGCTATGTTTGAGCCGTCATTCACTTTTTTATTTCTGTACAGGAGCTGAGTTTCGGTGAGGTGCAAATCCGCTCTGCTATCACTGATGTTTCCCGGGATACTGGTTGCTTTGCCGGTTCTGGGGGGCTGGCTGTGGGCTCCACAATCACATGTTCTGACAACCCTGTTGCCGACCATTGCAGCTTTATTGATGGTTGCGGCATTGTTGGTGAGTTGGCGGTTCTCCTGCTCACGGCTGGTGTTGCTGTGTGTGCTGCTTGTTGTCCATGAAAGTGTTCTGAGCTGGTTTGCGGATTTAGTTCCGGCGTGGCAACTGCTTCTGCCGGTCAATCTGTTGCTTTTGTCAGTGGTCGGAGAACGGCCGGTTGTTTCCCTGGCAATGTTGTATCGTCTTGGCTTGATCGTGATGCAGCCTGTCGTGCTGTTTGTTGTGGCGACCACCCTGGCTGAAGAGTACCAACGGCTGGTCGCGTTACACTGGTCCTTTTCTCGTCCCTTTGTTCCTTTTACCCTTAATCTTTCCCTGTACGAAATGATCGTTACGCTGGTCGCGTTGGCCCTGCTTGCCAGAGTGGTGTGGCGGCCCAGCATGGAAGCAAGTGTGCTGTTGTGGGCATTGCTGTTGATCTGCACGGCTCAACTTCCTGAAGTCCAGGCTCGGGTTCCTGCTGTCGTGTTGCATGGGCTTCTGATCCTGATTGTACTGGTCAGTGTTTTTGAACGCTCTTATACCTTGGCGTTTCGTGATGAACTGACCGGTCTGCCGAGCCGTCGGGCATTTCTCGACTTCGTCAATCGGCGCTCATCCGGTTACAGTCTTGCCATTGTCGATATTGATCATTTTAAAAAGGTCAATGATACCCATGGCCACGATGTTGGTGATCAGGTGCTCAAGCGGGTTGCCGCGCGACTGGCTGCCGTGGCCAATGGCGGAAAAGCCTTTCGCTATGGTGGTGAAGAGTTTGTCGTATTGTTTTATCGTCGCGATGTCGAGAGGGTTAACGACGCGCTGGACCTGTTGCGCCAATCCATTGCTGACACGCCTTTTGTCCTGCGTCAAAAACCGCGACCGGAGAAAAGACCACGTCGTGTTGTTGCGACAAAAAATCGACAACAGTCGCTGCATGTCACGGTGAGTATCGGCGTATCGCATTGGCACAAGGGGGTTGATCTGGATGACGTGATTAAGAGGGCGGATCAGGCGTTGTACAAAGCGAAAAAAACAGGACGTAACCGGGTGGTGAAGGGATGACTCGCGACAATGATGCCGATGTCCGTTGTTTCATTGCTGTGGACATTCCGGCACGACAACAACAGGAGTTGTGGCGTCAGTGTCAGCCATGGCGTCAGCGATTCGATGCATTTCGCTGGGGAAACCCGAGTCAATACCATCTGACTGTGGCGTTTCTTGGTAATCAACCGCAGACTCTTTTGGCCACACTTGCTGAACAGCTGGCACCAGTGGTTGCCAGGCTTGCAGCCTCTGGTGTTGTTGCTGATCAATTAGAGCTTTTCCCTGCTCGCCGACCCCATGTGGTGGCCGCGCGACTCGTGCCAACTGCAGCTCTGAATCGGTTGTATCGGCGGGTCAATGAGGTTTGTACCGCGTGCGGTATTGAAGTGCCGCAGCCGTCGCGCTCTTTTCATCCCCATATCACCGTGGCGCGCTTTCATCGTCACTCATTTCATGAAACGGTCGCACCGTTGAAGCTGGACCTGACGATTCCCCTCGCTGCTGTGACGTTGTTTGCCAGCGAACTGACTCCTGATAGTGCTGTGCATCGCGTGGTTGAGCGTTTTTTGCTTCACCGGGGTTGAAAAGGGCAGTATCCGGGGCGAGGACCAACGTGAGGATGATTGCGACAGGTGTCGGGGCGTTGACTATAAATGGTACAGCGGCGGCTGGTGCGGTCGAGGTAGAGACAATCGTCGTTGGCCATGCGGCTTAATGTGAACACCCCATTCTTGAAATTGAAATGGTCAATGATGCCTTGTTTCTTAAGCTGTTTGGCCAGTTTTTTTAACGGCTCCTGACGATCAAATTCGCTGAGGATTTCCATACGGATCAGATCGTCAATTTTCACTTCAACCGGCATGGTGCAGCACGTGGCGCGACAGGTATCACACAACCCGGCGTGATAACGGGCCCAGGTTGATAAGCGTTCGATGTCAGCGCTGCCGAGCAGGTTATTTTTTTCTGCGGCCTTCATGACAGTTACGAAACGCTGATTTTACGGCATTCCAGGTAAAAGCGCTTTTCATCTGCTTCACCCATGGAAAACGTCTTGCGGGGCAGGGCACCGTCGTGAACGATGGTGCGGAACAGATCATGTTTATTGATCGCCGGCAAATAGAAACCGGCGGTATCACTCACCGATCCCAGGGCGGTGACACTCTTGCTGCCGTGAATGTAATCGATGCGTGCTGACGGCGTCTGCTTGAGAAAATCGTCAAGAAATTCCTGTAATGTTCCCACAACCAGTGTTAAATGGGGCTGGCGGATACGACACAGTCCAAAGAATCCGCCGATAATACAGGGGAAACTGTGCTCCGTATCGTCGGCTCTGGACAACTCCTCAGCTTGTTGCAGGTTTTCACAGGCGATAAATTCAAAATCTAGGTTGTGCTGGTGATACCAGTTTTTCATGGCGTTCAGCAGCTGCTCCTCACTGACATCAAACAGCACCCGGTGGATCGGTTCAAATTCCAGGCCGGCATCGTGCAAATTGACCAGTTCCACCAAGGCGTAACGGGCTGGGTGGCTCATTATGGTTTGTGGGTCATCGGTCTGCTGTTTCAACTGCTCCCAGATTGCTTTGGCCGTAGCAAAGGAGTGATTGCCGTCGCCCATGGCATAGAGCATCGCCTCGTCATCCGTGGTCTGGTAACGTTGCTGAAAACGATCGGTATCCTTTAGTTTGGTCAAGGCTGAAACCACTTGTTTGATCAATGCGGGTTGGTCAACACGCAGACCGCGGATATGGCCGCCCCCTTCGAGAAGTTCAAAGTCGTAAACTGTTTCCAGCTTTTCGTTAAACAGAGGTTCGATCACCGTGTTTTCTGGATCGTCGATCAACACCATGATGTGCGGCAGTTCGATGGGGGCGTTTTCACGTACTTTGATGCGCGGTGGCAGCCGATCAACAATGGTGCCTTCCGTTGCCCGGATCAGACTTTTTGAGCCCGGCGTGTAATCGTACTGTTCCAGATCCAGTGCCACCATCAGGCCTTTACGTGACGGCACCTCACTGGTAGAGCGATCAATGAGGATGAAACCGGGCGGTTGCTCTTCAAGACTACCATCAGCCAGATACGCTTCCATGGTGTGATTGATCTTTTCGATGCGTTGCGGCGCGTCGTTATCTTCCAGGTTCACTTCGGGAAAAATCAGCTTTAGAGTAGAGAGTTTTCCGGCAGTCTGTTGCTCAAGGCGTTGCCAGTAAGGGCGATCCGAGGTGTACTGATCGCAGGCAATCACCGACCAGTAGTGCATGTCAGTGCCACGTTTGGGTAATAGAATTCGCGGGACTTGCAGACCAATATGTTCAAACGTCATAATAAAAAAGGCTCCCCTGATTGATAAACGGATCAATGCGCCCATAATGGTATCATGTTTTAACGATTTTGAGAACCGTTTCACCAAACTTGATTGGTCGTTAAGAAGGCTCTTTTACAACCTTGGTTGGTCTGGTCAACAAACAAGAACCTTGCGCCCTGCGTTATTTTTACCTATTGTTACCAGTGTTTTAACCGAATGATCTGATTTAACTTATAAAGGGGGAACTCATGCTGTATGTGATCCGTTGTGTTGATAAAGAAAATCATCTTGAGGTGCGCATGGCCAACCGGCCGACCCATGTTGAGTATCTGAAAAGTTTTGGCGAACGCCTTTTTGCTGCCGGGCCAACCCTGGATGATGGCGGTGAGATGAATGGCTCTGTGGTGATCCTCGAATGTGAGGACAAGGCCGGTGCTGAAGATTTTGCCGCCAACGATCCCTACGCCAAAGCGGGGCTGTTTTCTGACGTGATCATCAGTCCTTGGAAAAAAGTCCTGCCCTGATCGCGTCAAACGTCAAATTTTCTTCGGGCGTTTTTTTTAGTACTCTTCTAACACAAACAGGATAAGTTCTTTCAGCTTGTCAGCTATTGTCAGCAAATTTTCAAAGGCTCACAGGTGACGAACAAACCTGTCGCGTGGAGGATGACCGAACAATGAAAAACCGTATGCGGTTTGTTTTCATTTTTCTGCAGTTTGGTGTGGTGGTGTTTCTGCACGGTTGCGGACTGAGTAACCTGGGGTCCAACCTCAATCAGGCGGTGTTGAATCATGATGATCCTGTCATGATCAGTCAGGCGTTGCCAAGCTACCTGTTGATGGTGGACAGTCTCATAGAGGGTGATCCCGAGGATGAAGATTGGCTGCGGGCCGGTGCTTCCATGTACAGCCTTTATGCTGCGACATTTGTCAATGAACCGCACCGGGCCAAAGTGTTGTCAGAGCGAGCCTTTGATTATGGTCAGAGGGCGTTGTGTTCAGAAAACAGCGACGGTTGTGGTCTGACCAACTTTCCTTTTGCCGCGTTTGAGTCGACTCTGAGCGAATTTGACGAAGATGAACTGCCGGCCATGTACAGTCTGGCTCTGGGCTGGCTGGTCTGGGCGCAGAACCATTCTGATGATTGGGGCGTTGTTGCCGCATTGCCCAAGATGGAGCGGCTCCTCGAGCGGATGATTGAGCTCGACCCGATGTATGAAAACGGTAAACTGTGGATGTACAGTGGTATCCTGTATAGTCTGCGACCACCGGCCATGGGAGGAAATCCTGATCGCGCCCGCCAATGCTTCGAACAGGCTCTGCTGGTAACAGAAGGCCGGGACTTGTCCGTTAAAGTGGCCTATGCGCAATACTACGCACGATTGATTTATGACCGTGAGTTGCATGATCGGCTGTTGTTTGAAGTTCGTCAGGCTGATGTGCATGCTTCCGGTATGACGTTAACGAATGTCCTGGCGCAGCAACAGGCGGCGCAGCTGTTGCAGAGTGCCGGTGATTATTTTTAGAAAACAATGTGGAACGACGATGATCTCGTTGTTCCGGAGGAATGGAATGCGATCTAAAATCCGTTTGATCAGTCTGGTTGTTGGCGCGCTTCTCATGGCTCACAGTGGTTGGGCCGCAACAACGTTGAAAATTGCTACGGTTGCGCCTGAAGGCTCTTCGTGGATGCAGAAAATGCGCGCCGGTGCGGTTGAAATCAAGCAGCGCACCGAAGGGCGCGTTGTCTTGAAATTTTACGGTGGCGGCGTCATGGGCAACGAGAAAAGTGTTTTTCGCAAAATGCGGGTCGGTCAGCTGCATGGCGGAGCATTTACCGGTGGCGGTTTGAGTAAAATTGTTCCCGATATGATGCTCTACGGTCTGCCTCTGTTGACCCGCTCAACAGCGGAGATGAATTATATCCGTCATCAGATGGACGCTCAGTTAATTGAACGACTCGATAAAGCCGGGCTGGTTTGCTTTGGTTTCGCCTCGGGTGGTTTTGCTAAACTCATGACTCAGAAGCCGGTGGCCAGTGTCGAAGATCTCAAAGGGAAAAAAGTCTGGGTCCCGGAGGGTGACACGGTTAGCTATGAGGTGATGGAAGGGCTCGGTGTGGCCCCGGTGACGTTGCCGCTTTCCGATGTGTTGACCGGGTTGCAAACCGGGCTTGTCGATGTGGTGGCGACCTCACCGCTGGGCGCGTTGGCGTTTCAATGGTATACCCGGGTTGGCTACATCACCGATATGCCGCTGGTCTATATTTCCGGTGCCTTGGTTGTGGACAAACGGCGCTTCTCCCAACTTACTGCGGGAGATCAGAAGGTTGTGCATGAGGTGCTTGAAGCGATTTATCAGGACATTGATCAGCAGACCGATGTTGACAATCAGCAGGCGTTGCAGACCTTGCTTGCTCAGGGGCTACAGTTGATAAAACCGGCTGATGGCGAGTATGAACGCTGGAATACCGTTGCCACCAAGGTCATTGATGCCGTTGCCGCGCGCGGCAATTTTCCCGATGACCTCTATCAGCAGGCGCAGCAGCATCTGAAAGTGTTCCGTCAACAACAGGCCGTGGTCAGCGAATAGTTTTTATGAAACGTGTCGTACATGCTTTGTCCCGGATGTTGCGTGGGATTGAAGATACCTTGCTGGCGGTTTTGCTTGCTGTGATGGTGATCCTGGCGGTGGGGCAGATTGTTCAGCGCAATTTATTTGACAGTGGTTTTGTCTGGACTGATGAATTGCTGCGTATTCTGGTGTTGTGGTTGACGGTGATTGGCGCGCTTGTCGCCAGTCGCACGGATCAGCATATCCGTATGGATGTTCTGGTGCGCTTTGTTCCGTCGGCATTGCAGGGACCGTTACGGCGCGTTGTCTTTGTCGCCACTGCGGTGGTGTGCGGTGTTTTGGCCTGGCACAGTTACCAGTTTGTCCATATTGAAGCCGAGTACGGGAGTGTGTTGCTGGGCGGTTATCCGTCCTGGTGGTTTCAGTGTGTGATTCCGATTGGTTTCGCGTTGATCTGCTGGCGCTATCTCGGTCTGGCGATTTATCCGCCACCGGCACAACAGGAAACATCAGAGGCGGTATGATCGTTACTATTCTCGTTCTTGGGCTCCTGGCGTTGCTGGGCATGCCGCTGTTTGCCGTTATTGCCACCGGTGCTCTGTGGGGCTTCCATCAGGCGGATGTCGATCTGGCCGTTGTTGCCATTGAGTTTTACCGCATTGCTGAAATGCCGGTTTTGCTGGCCATTCCGTTATTTACCTTTGCCGGTTATCTTCTCAGTGAAAGTCAGGCGCCGAATCGTCTGGTCAATCTGACCCAGGCTTTGATCGGCTGGATGCCGGGCGGGCTGGCGCTGGTGTCGCTGGCTGTCTGCGCGTTCTTTACGGCTTTTACCGGTGCATCAGGTGTTACCATTATCGCCTTGGGGGCGTTGCTCTATCCCGCATTACGACAGGCGGATTATGCAGAGAATTATTCCCTTGGCCTCGTGACCACGTCAGGCAGCCTGGGGCTGTTATTTGCCCCATCTTTGCCGCTTATCCTCTACGGCATTGTCGCACAGCAGCTCAATGTCGGGCCGAGTATCTCCATTGATCAGTTGTTTCTGGCGGGTATTTTCCCCGGATTGTTGATGTTGCTGTTGCTGGGTGGGTGGAGCTGCTGGAAAAACCGCGCGATCCGACAGCCCCTGTCTGAATTTTCCTGGACGAAAGTCGGCAAAGCTATCCGTGAAGCGATTTGGGAGTTACCTTTGCCATTTGTGGTCTTGGGAGGGATCTACAGCGGTTATTTTGCTGTATCTGAAGCCGCGGCTGTCACAGCGGCTTACGTGTTTGTTGTAGAAGTTTTTATCTTGCGCGAAATTTCCTTGCGCAAATTGCCGACGGTCATGCATCGCTCTATGGTGCTGGTTGGTGGGATCCTGATCATCCTCGGTTTGTCGTTGGCATCAACCAACGTCATGATTGACAGTGGCGTGCCGGAGCGACTGTTTACGTTTGTTCAGCAGACCGTCAACAACAAGCTGACCTTCTTGCTGTTGCTCAATCTTTTCCTGTTATGCCTTGGTGCCTTGCTGGACATCTTCTCGGCATTGGTGCTGGTTGTGCCGCTGATTTTGCCGGTTGCTGTCGGCTACGGCATCCACCCGGTTCATCTGGGCATTATCTTTCTTGCCAACATGCAGATTGGTTATCTCACGCCACCGGTTGGGATGAACCTGTTTATTGCCAGCTATCGTTTTGAGCGGCCGATTACTCAGCTTTATCGGGCGACCTGGCCGTTTTTGGTATTGCTGTTGATCTGCGTCGCCTTGATTACCTATTTCCCGCAATTGTCCATGGTGTTGTTGTAGCGGTTCCCCCCCCATGAGTTTTTGTGCAGTCGAACTGACGACTGTTCGTTTCGTCGCCCACAGGTCGCGTTAACGTTCATTGCGTTCGCTACTCCTGAACGGGAGGGCTGGGCTGCTTAATAACACACGCCTGCAGGGCGGGCACCGTCCCGCCCGTTTGATCGGTGCCACGGAAGAAATAAAGTGCAGCTTCAATTGGTTATCAACGTTTTACGCCAAAGCTGATGAGACGCACAATTCGCCGACCTAAAGGGCGGCGAGCCGGATATGCAAAGCATAACGGAAACAGACACAGTGTCGGTTGATCCAGGTTCAGGAGGTGTTCAAGCCGGTTTTTGCATACTTTTGAGCGGCCAGTCAAAAGGGTGTCGGCTGCCGGGACGAATCCCGGCGACCTTGACTTTGATCTTGATCTTCAATGGTTTGCAACTTGAAACGAATCGCACCGGCGAACATCATCCGTTCGCGAAGGTGGTACCCACATGACGCGGGCTTCCGCGCCCGCCCGTCGGCCCCCTTTTGCGTCGACAAAAGGGGAGCAAAATCGACTCCCAAGGGGTTGTCATCAATCAGCCTTCACGGAGTTGTTGCAGATCTTTTTCACGTCAGCGGCGTTATCGGTCGTCGCCATAGAACGACTATAGCTCCTCCCTCTGCCTTGCTGACGCAAAAAATCTCACGCAACACCTCTCGTTCATCTGATTCATAACAACCCCATTGCGCCCTTACGGGTTCCCTCTCTGCGTTCACTAACACCGCTATGTTGGCAAAACTCGCCCAGTCGGCATCAGTCCTCAAACAGGTTGCCGACAACCATCGCACTGACGTTTATTGCGTTCGGTACTGCTGAACGGGAGGGCTTGGCTGCTAAATTACACGCGACTGCAGGGCGGGCACCGTCCCGCCCGTTTGATCGGGGCCACATCAGAGACAGAGCGCGACCTAGGATTGTTATCACGGATTTACGCCAAAGGAGATGAGTCGCAGGATTCGTCGACCTAAAGGGCGACGAGCCGAACCTGTGACGCATAACGGAAACACACTCAGTGTCGGTGGATCCAGGTTCAGGAGGTGTTCAAGCTGGTTTTTGCATCCTTTTGAGCGGCCAGTCAAAAGGATGTCGGCTGCCGGGACGAAACCCGGCGGTCTTGACTTTGACCTTGACCTTCAGTGGTTCGTAATCCGAAACGAATCGCACCAGCGAACTTCATCCGTTCGCGATGGTGGTGCCCACATGACGCGGGCTGCCGCGCCCGCACGTCGGGGTACTTTTGCGTCGACAAAAGTACCGCAAAATCGACTCCCGTCATTGCGCCCTTACGGGTTCCCTCTCTGCGTTCACTAACACCGCGATGTCGGCAAAACTCGCCCAGTCGGCATCAGTCCTCAAACAGGTTGCCGACGACCATCGCGCTGACCGTTCTCTTCGTTCGGCGCTGCTGAACGGGAGGGCTTGGCTGCTCAATAACACACGACTGAAGGGCGGGCACCGTCCCGCCCGTTTTATCGGTGCCACACCAGAGATAGAGCACGACTTAAAATTGTTATCAACATCTTACACCACAGGCGATGAGTTGCATGATTCGTCGACCTAAAGGGCGGCGAGCCGAATCTGTGAAGCATCACGGAAACAGACCCATTGTCGGTTGATCTGAGGTTCAGGAGGTGTTCAAGCCGGTTTTTGCATCCTTTTGAGCGGCCAATCAAAAGGATGTTGGCTGCCGGGACGAAACCCGGCGACTTTGACTTTGATCTTGAGCTTCAGTGGTTTGCAACTTGAAACGAATCGCACCAGCGAATTTTTACTCTTACGGCAGCAACGGCAAAAGATATAGCAACAAAGTCAGGCTCCCCGCACTGAGCAGGGTAGTGGTCATAATCGTTGAAGCAACCAGATCCGGTCGGGTGTTAAAACGCAGCGCATAAAGCAGCGGCAGCACGGCTGACGGGGTGCTGGTCTGCAGAATCATAACATTGCGCTCGATGCCGGTAATTCCTAATATCCAACAGCATGTCCAGCCAATTACCGGTGCAACGCACAGGCGTAGAAAGCTGGCTGTCAGCATGAATCCTCCCGGCAGCCGCCATTGAGTACGCGACATCTGCATGCCCAGCAACACAAGCATCATTGGAACCGCAGGTTGGCCGAGAAGCTCCATGGGGCGCAGGATAAAGACCGGCATTTTGATGTGCAGGGCATTAAGGATCAGAGCGATGACAACGGCATGGAGGATGGGGATCTTTAAACAATTTTTGGTTGCGGCCCACAGACTGGCATTTTTGCCTTGGGCAATGACGATCGCCAGGCTGCCCAGAGGAATATTGAAGGCAACAAACACCAGAATGGACACATTCAATCCGGCATCACCAAAAGCGAAATAGCTCAGAGGTAGACCGAAGTTGCCGATGTTCATCATCACCGTCGTCAACGTCATGGCCTGACGGCTGTCATAATCCAGTCGCAGCAGCCGCGAGGCCAGATGAGCCAGCAGCCACATCAGCAGGATATACACCGCCATGAAGCCGAACACGGTCATGGCCAGCTGGCTTTCGATGGGCTTTTTCAGTAGGGCACTGAGCACCAACATCGGGGCAAACAGATACAACGATGAGGTTGTCAGCGGATGCAGTTCAATTTTACTGAAACGCTCCAGAGCCCAGCCACTGAAAATGATGATGAAAACCGGTACGATGATGTTTACGAAAAGCATGGACAAAACCTCTGTCTGGAGCAGACCGGATGAGGTCCGGACATCTTAAGAAAGCACTGCTTATTTCATTGACAGTGCCATGAATATCTTGATTTAATCATATTTTACTCTGGAATGCAGCCGATGATGACTGCAGGATGATTATTCACACTGGGAGGAAAGACCTCATGATGAATCCACTGGCTCAAGAATTGAATGAAATGTTGGCGGAAGGCAATCCGTACGTCCTTGAAATGTTATCCGATCTGGGAAAGAACCTGTTCTTCCCCAAAGGGATTCTGACCCAATCTGCCGAGGCGAAAGAGAAAGCTCATCGTTTTAATGCCACCATTGGTATTGCGACAGAAAACGGTGGCCCCATGTACCTTAACTGCATCCGCGAGAAACTTCCGGCGTTTGAGCCCAAAGATATTTTCCCGTACGCCCCGCCAGCGGGTAAACCCGAGCTTCGCGCTTTGTGGCGCGAAAAGATGCTCAGTGAAAATCCCAGCATGGCGGACAAGGAATTCAGTAACCCGATTGTTACCAATGCCTTGACCCATGGTCTGTCCATTGTTGCAGATATGTTCATCAACGAAGGCGACCACATGGTTCTGCCGGATATGATGTGGGGTAATTACAACATTACCTTCACCACCCGCTGTGGTGCGGCGATTAAAAAATACCCGACCTTTACGGTTGATGGTGGTTTCAATGTACCGGCATTTAAAGCGGTTCTGCGCAATGTGGCCGATGAAAAAGGCAAGGCTGTTGTGCTGCTCAACTTCCCGAACAACCCGAGTGGTTACACGCCGACTGTTGCCGAAGGTGATGCCATCGTCGACGCCATCAAAGAAGTTGCTGAAGAGGGTTGCAATGTCGTGGCCATTACCGACGATGCCTATTTTGGCCTGTTCTATGAAGACTCCATGAAGGAATCCCTGTTTGGCAAACTGTCGAACCTGCATCCTCGTATTCTGGCCATCAAACTGGACGGTGCCACCAAAGAAGAGTATGTCTGGGGCTTCCGCACCGGATTCATCACCTTTGCCGATGGTAACTCTGAAGCCAATCCCAAGGTGCTGACTGCTCTGGAAAAGAAAACCATGGGCATTATCCGGGCAACCATCTCCAACTGCCCCCATCCGGGACAGACCTTTGTTCTTGAAGCGTTGCGTTCCCCGGATTACCCGGCTCAGAAAGCGGAAAAATATGCCGTGATGAAAGGGCGCGCCCTCAAAGTTAAAGAGGTGCTGGCCAATGCGAAATATACCGAGTCCTGGGATTACTATCCGTTCAACTCGGGCTATTTTATGTGTCTGAAGATTAAAGGGGTTGATGCTGAAACGCTGCGTGTTCATCTGCTGGAAAAATATGGGGTGGGTGCCATTTCCATTGGCAAAACGGACCTGCGTGTGGCGTTTTCCTGTATTGCCGAGGAAGATATCCAGGAGCTGTTTGACCTGATTCATCAGGCCGTGGTTGATCTGGCCTGATCCTTTCTGGCGAAGAAAACTCTCAAAGCCCGCCGTAATACGGCGGGCTTTTTTATGGAAACAAAGGGTTATGAAATTTTTTTGGTGTGTCATTGGTGTGGTTCTGGTGCTTGAGGGAATTCCGTGGTTCTTGTCGCCACAGGGGCTGAAACGGATGTTGGTGCAGATGTTACCCCTTCCCGAACGTACCCTGCGAATGATGGGGTTGATGCTGATGCTGGGTGGCTTGCTGATTGTCTATTATGCGGTGACCTATTACGGTTCATGAGGCCTTTTTTTCGTCTGAGACAACCATTGACAATCCTGCTGATTCCGTAGATGATTAGCGCCCTTGTCAGCCTTTTTTCATCAACCCCATTCGTTCAAGTGAATAATTAAGTATCTTTATGTATGTCACTGACTTTAATTATGATTTGCCGCAGGAATTAATCGCTCAGCATCCGTGTGAGCAACGTGATGGATCACGGCTGATGGTGCTTGATTGTCAGGCGGAAAAGATAGTTTCCGATCACTTTCGTCAGGTTGATCGTTATTTTCAGCAGGGTGACGTGCTCGTGATCAATGATACCCGGGTGATTCCAGCGCGCTTACTCGGGCACAAGGAGAGTGGTGGTAAGGTTGAAGTGTTTCTGGTGCGTAAACTGGCTGAAGTGGGAGAGTGCTGGCTTTGCCTGACCCGAGCCTCAAAAGGCCCACGGCCTGGAACCCGTCTGTTGCTGGCGGAACAATTGACGGCAACAGTGATGGAGGGTGGCGGTGACGGCTACCGTCATATCCGTTTTGATGTCGAAGGGGATTTTCTCTCTTTGCTCGATAAGATTGGTCGCTTGCCATTGCCCCCCTATATTGATCGGGAACCGCAAGGTGAAGACCGTGAACGTTATCAGACCACGTTTTCCTCACGGCCAGGTGCTGTTGCTGCACCCACGGCAGGACTCCATTTTACCCCGGAAATTCTTGATAAGTTGAGGGCGAAAGGGGTTGTTGTCTGTCCTTTGACACTGCATGTCGGTCTGGGCACATTTCTGCCGGTACGGGTTGATAACGTTGAAGAGCATCGCATGCACGCAGAAGCGTATTGCATTCCCGATGAGACCGCAGCACAGGTTAATCTCGCCAAGCGTGAAGGGCGGCGGGTGATTGCTCTGGGTACCACCGTGACGCGAACGCTTGAATTTTCAGTCGACGCACAGGGGCAACTGCAGGCAGGCGATGGGATGACTGACATGTTTATCTATCCCGGCTACCGGTTCAAAATTGTCGATGCGTTGCTGACCAATTTTCATCTGCCGCAATCGACCTTACTGATGCTGGTCAGTGCACTGGCCGGACGGGAGTTTGTTTTGCAGGCGTATCGTCAAGCGGTAGAAGAACGCTACCGGTTTTTCAGTTATGGGGATTGTATGTTGATTCACAATGTGAGCAAGGAGGCGTCGTGACCATTCCGTTTGACTTGATCACCACTGATCCGAACAGCTCTGCGCGGCGCGGTCGTCTGCACACCGCCCATGGTGTGGTGGAAACTCCAGTGTTCATGCCGGTGGGGACTCAGGGTACGGTGAAGGGGATGTTGCCCGAGTCGCTTCACGATCTCGGTGCTCAAATTATTCTCGGCAATACCTACCATCTGTTTCTACGCCCCGGTCATGAGTTAGTAAAAAAAATGGGGGGACTGCATCGGTTTATGAACTGGTCGGGACCTATTCTGACCGACAGTGGCGGGTTTCAGGTGTTCAGCCTCGGCAAATTGCGCAAAATTGACGAGGAGGGGGTGCGATTTCAGTCCCATCTCGATGGTTCTCACCAGATGCTTACACCGGAATCATCTATTGAGATTCAGCAGGCGTTGGGCTCCGATATCATTATGGTGTTTGACGAATGTATCCCTTATCCGGCCACCCGCGACTACGTCATTGATTCCACCGAGCGTTCCATGCGCTGGGCACAACGCTGTAAACAAGCCCACAACCGTCAAGACGGTAGTGCCTTGTTCGGGATTGTCCAGGGTGGCATGCATGAAGATCTGCGCCGTAAGAGCGCTCATGATCTGATAGCGATCGGTTTTGACGGCTATGCCATCGGTGGGTTGTCCGTGGGGGAAGAAGCGGCGCTGATGTATGAGGTGATGGAGTACACTTTGCCGGAACTGCCTGATGATCGGCCCCGTTATGTGATGGGCGTTGGTACCCCTGAAAACCTCATCGAGGGAGTGCGCCGTGGTGTCGATATGTTTGACTGTGTCATGCCGACCCGCAATGCGCGCAATGGCGTGCTGTTTACCTCGTTCGGTAAAATCAGCATCAAGCAGGCACAGTATCGTGAAGATGAACGGCCGATCGATCCGGACTGTGATTGTTATGTGTGTCGACACTACAGCCGCGCTTATCTGCGCCATCTGTATCAAAGCAACGAGATCCTCTCATCCATGCTCAACACCATGCATAATCTGCATTATTATGTTCAGTTGATGGCCCAGATTCGCCAGGCATTGGACGAGGGAAACTTTGCTGCATTTTATAAAGAGTTTTATCAACGCCGCCAAAGTGGTGTTGTCCTTGAAAGTTAAGTCGTAACGCGCTATAAAGTGAATTTCAAATTGTTGAAAATGACGAATGATCGTTCATAAGGAGGAACTAAATGGTTTCAGAAGCTTACGCAATGGCAGGTCAGCCTGCTGCCGGGGGGCAGTCGGGTTACGAAGGGATCATCATGCTGGTGATCATGTTCGCAATTTTTTACCTGCTGCTGATCCGCCCCCAGCAGAAACGTGCTAAGCAGCATCGTCAGTTGTTGGATGCTCTTAAAGCCGGTGATCAGGTGGTTACCGCCGGCGGTATTCATGGCCGTATTGTCACGGTTCAGGAAAATGTCGTTACCATGGAAATTGACAAAGGCGTTAAGGTCAAGCTCAACCGGGCATCGATCACCGCGACCAAAGAGGATGCGTGATCTCAATGAATTCCCATCTGTACAGAGTCTGTTCTCCCCGAACAGACTCTTTTTCTGTAATCTCTGCACACAGGAGTAGATAGCGGTATGTCGAACAGCATCAAATTACGCGGATTGCTGGTTCTGTTTTGTCTGGTGTTGTCGGTGCTCGCACTGGGGCCGACGCTGATGAAAGACAGTTTGCCGAACTGGTGGAAAAACGCCTTTGATCCCATCCACCTCGGTCTTGACCTTCAAGGCGGGATGCATCTTGTTTTAGGCGTTGAGGTAGACAAAGCGGTCGAAAGTCGCCTGGATAGCGTTGTCGACCAAACGGAATCATTACTGCGTGATGAAGATGTAATCTTCAAGCGAATTGAGCGCAAAAGCGATGATCGCATGGTGGTCACGGTATATGATGCTGATGCGGGTGCCGAAGTCGATGCCCTGATTCAGGAGAATTTTCCCAACTTGGAGCCGATGACGCTGGATGCCTCCGGCGGCTACATCGAGAAAAATTATCGCTTCAGTGATCAGGAAATCGCCAATATCAAAGATTATGCGGTGCGCCAGGCGCTGGAAACCATGCGTAACCGGGTTGACCAGTTTGGTCTGAGTGAGCCGGTGCTGCAACGTCAGTCCGATAATCGCATTCTCATTCAGTTGCCAGGGGTGAAAGATCCGCAGCGAGCCATTGATCTGCTCGGTAAAACCGCCCGTCTTGAATTCAAAATGGTCGATGAGTCCGCCGATATTCAACAGGCTCTGCAAGGAAACCTCAAACCCGGCACCAAGGTTCTTTATGAGCACCGCGTTGATCCGATGACCAAAAAAGTCACCGAGAATCCACTGGTTGTGTTTGAAAAAACCGCGCTGACCGGTGATCTGCTCGCAGATGCCCAAGTGCGTATTGATACCCGTTTCAACGAACCGTATGTGTCCATCGAGTTCAACGCGGTTGGAGCCCAGCGTTTCGACCAGATCACGGCGGCTAATGTCGGCAAGCGGATGGCCATTGTGCTTGACGATACCATCTATTCCGCGCCGAATATTCGTGAGCGTATTTCCGGTGGCAGCGCCCAGATCAGCGGTTCATTCACTGAACAGGAAGCCACGGACCTGGCTATTGTGCTGCGTGCCGGCTCTCTGCCTGCTCCGGTCAAGATCCTTGAAGACCGCACCGTCGGTCCTTCTTTAGGTCATGATTCCATTTCCAAAGGCGTGAACTCCGTTGTTATCGGTGCTGTGCTGGTGGTGCTGATGATGTTGCTTTACTATCGCGGTGCCGGTCTGGTGGCTAATGTTGCTTTGGCTCTGAACCTGTTGTTCATCATGGCCATGCTGACGTTGTTTAAAGCGACACTGACGCTGCCTGGTCTGGCGGGTATTGTCCTCACGGTTGGTATGGCCGTAGACGCCAATGTGTTGATCTTTGAGCGTGTGCGTGAGGAATTACGCCATGGGAAAAGTGCTCGGGTGGCTATTGACGCAGGCTTTTCCAAAGCGTTTGTCACCATTGTCGATGCCAACATTACGACCCTGATTGCCGCTCTGGTCTTGTTCCAATTCGGTACCGGTCCGGTTAAAGGCTTTGCCGTCACCTTATCCGTCGGTATCATCGCATCGATGTTCACCGCGATTTTTGTTTCCCGTCTGATCTTTGATCTGGTCCTTGAAGGACGTCAGATCAAGAAGTTGAGCATATAGGAGAGAGTGATGCAGCTGATTAAACCTGATATTAATGTCGATTTTGTTGGTAAACGAAACATGGCATTCGTGCTCTCCATTGTCCTGATTCTTGTTGGAATCGGTTCGCTGATTGTCAAAGGTGGTCCGAATTACGGGGTCGATTTTGCCGGTGGTACTCTGGTTCAGCTTCGGTTTGAACAAAACACCACGGCAGGTGAAATTAAAAAAGCTCTGATTCCAAATGTTCTTGATAATGCCACAGTGCAACAGTTCGGTGATGATGCTAACGAGTATTTGATCCGGGCGCAGGAAAGTGACAGTGGTCTGCAAGGTCTTCGCAGTCAGATCCTTGAGGCGCTCGAGCCGGTTTACGGTGCAGGAAAAGTTGATATGCGTCGTATCGAAATGGTTGGTCCACAAGTGGGACAGGAGTTGCGGAACCAGGGCCTGATGGCGATTCTTTATGCCATGATCGGTATTCTGGTGTACATCACCTGGCGTTTTGAGTTTCGTTTTGCTGTGGGTGCCATCGTGGCACTGGTTCATGACGTGTTGTTGACTTTGGGGGCGTTCTCTCTGTTTGGCAAGGAGATTGATCTGCCGATCATTGCGGCGTTTTTGGCCATTATCGGTTATTCACTCAATGACACCATCATTGTCTATGATCGAATTCGCGAAAATGTGGGCAAATATCATGGCTCCGGATTGGCCCTGACCGTCAATCGAAGTATCAATGAAACCCTGTCGCGCACTATTCTGACGTCGGGAACCACCTTGCTGGTTGTTCTTGCTTTGTTTCTTTTCGGCGGCGGTGTTATCCATAACTTTGCCTTCGCTCTGTTGATTGGTGTCCTGGTTGGTACCTATTCCTCCATTTTTGTCGCCAGTCCAATTCTGATTGCCTGGCAGGAGAAAGCCGCTGGAAAAAGCGCGGCCTGAGCAACTGGCGGGTGAAAATGGGCTGCTGAAGGAGAGCATGTGAACAACGGGAAGATGTGGCTGGTCGTTGCGGTGGCTTTTGTTGCCGGAGTGTTCGTCGGTCTGATGGTTGCCGACACGCGGACAGCTCCGTCTGTTGCGGTTTCTTCCTCTTCTCCGGCGATTTCACCCGGCGACGATCTTTTGGGCGAGTTGGAGCAGGTTGTTCGTGAACAACCGCGAAACTTTATTGCCTGGCAACAATTGGCTCAATCTCTTTTCGATGCCAATCAACCCATGCAGGCGGTAAAGGCCTATGGTCGGGCCTTGGAATTGCGTCCGGATGATGCGAACTTGCTGACGAGTCAGGGGATCATGTATCGTCGGTTGGGCTGGTATGATCAGGCTGTCAGGAATTTTTTACGGGCTGCTGACGTTGATCCGAACCACATCGAAAGCCTGTATCAATTAGGGCTGGTTTATCGTGACGATTTGGGCGATGGTGCCAAGGCCGTTGACGCTTGGGAGCGTTACCTTAAACGCAATCCGGAAGGGATCACCAGCGATCAGGTACGCCAGCAACTTCACCAGATGCGGCGCGGCTTTGATATACGCCTGCCGCATTGATTTTGGTAAATGAAAACAGGACCGTTGTCGCGGTCCTGTTTTTTGTTGTAGCGAGTTGCGGGTAAAAAGCTCACGACGCCTATAGTGCCTGTTGTATAAAGACGTCTATCACCTGTTTCCCCCTAGGAATTTTTTATGCATCCCTCTCAACAGCGAAGTTGGCAGGAGCGCCAATCTTCAGAAACCGCTGATTGGCGTCAATGGAGTGAGCGATTGGGGTGCGCCCCTTTGGTCTGTCAGCTCCTAAGCCAACGCGGTATTTCCACTCTGGCTGAAGCACAGGCTTTTTTAACCGCTTCACTTTCCCAACTCCCTGATCCGATGACGTTGCGGGGGATGGATTCGGCCATTGATCGTCTGGTGCAGGCGATTGATACGGGTGAACCGATTGCCGTACACGGTGACTACGATGTCGACGGCATTAGTGGTACCGCGTTGTTGACCCAATGTTTGCGTTGGTTCGGTGTCAAGGTGTCCTATCATATTCCGTTGCGCATGCGCGATGGTTACGGCCTGTCTGAAATGGCCCTGCGTCGGACGTTGGAGCAGGGGATTCGCCTGGTGCTCACCGTTGATTGCGGCATTAGTGCCCATGCTGAAGCACAGCTGGCTGCCGATCTTGGCATGGATTTGATCATCACCGATCATCACCAGCCGCCGAAAACGCTGCCTGTTGCCCTGAGCTGTATCAATCCTGAGCTGCCTGACTGTCCCTATCCGGATAAGCGTTTGTCCGGTGTTGGGGTGGCGTTTATGGTGATGATCGCTTTACGGGCGCGCCTGAGGGAAAAAGGTAATCTGCCCGATCCTGAACCTGATTTGCGTTATGTTCTTGATCTGGTGGCGTTGGGAACGGTTGCCGATCTGGTGCCATTACAAGGTGTCAACCGCGCATTGGTGGCCAGTGGTCTACGTCTGATGGCCCAGCAGCCGCGTGTCGGTTTGGCTGCCCTGATCAAAGTGGCCGAGGTGCGTGCTGTGACTGCCGGAGTGGTCGGGTACCAGTTGGCGCCGCGGCTTAATGCAGCAGGGCGCCTTGAAGATGCCACGTTGGGGGTGGATTTGCTCCTTGATGAGGCGTGTCAAACTGCTGTGCCGATTGCCGAGCAACTGAATCAGTTTAATCAGCAGCGTCGTCAGATTGAACAACAGGTTCTGGACCAGGCGATTGAGCGGATTGAGCGCGACTTGGCTGACGATGCTCTAACCATTGTGTTGGCGGATGAACGCTGGCATGCTGGTGTGATCGGCATTGTCGCCAGTCGTTTGGTCGAACGTTACCATCGTCCCACCGTGTTGATTGCTTTGGAGTCGGGGCAGGGCAAGGGATCGGCCCGTTCAATCAAAGGATTTCATCTTTATCAAGCTTTTGAGGCGTGTA
The DNA here is from genome assembly GCF_963678835.1 of uncultured Desulfuromonas sp. Classification (NCBI taxonomy): domain Bacteria; kingdom Pseudomonadati; phylum Thermodesulfobacteriota; class Desulfuromonadia; order Desulfuromonadales; family Desulfuromonadaceae; genus Desulfuromonas; species uncultured Desulfuromonas sp. Next base: position 2,816,936 of record NZ_OY787469.1, on the reverse strand, counting down.
CGGAGTCTTTGTTGGCATTTGGCGGCCATGAATTCGCTGCCGGCCTATCCATTGATGCGACCCAGGTGACACGCTTTGCCGAGCAATTTGAAGGCTATGCTCAGCGCCATCTTGACTCTGACATGCTTTGTTCCGTGCGCGAATACGATGCCGAGCTGATTCTTGAAGAGATTGATGAGGAACTCTATGACGAACTGCAGTCGTTGGCGCCGTTTGGTATGGGGAATCCTGAGCCGGTGTTTGTTGTCCGACAGGTGCATGTGCAGCGTCCGTCATGTGTGGCAAAAAAACACTTGCGCTTTTCTCTGCAGCAGGATGGTTACAGTGTGCCGTGTATTGCCTTTGGCATGGCCCAGCGCCAGGACGAAGTGGTCGGGAATCCAATCGATGTGCTGTTTCAAATCGGCATGAACACCTGGCGCGGCCAGAGAACTCTGCAGTTAGTCGTCAAAGACATCGTACCGTCGCAAGGGAAGGGACTATAACAGAATGTTGAAAAATTCCATCCGAGGATTTTTCAACGACGCAAGCCGAAAATACGATTTCCGTTTTGCTCACAAAATCAAGTACTTGAAAACCTGTTCTTGGTTTTTGTCGCCCGTCCATGGGCTCCACAGTCTGTTTTTCAACAGCCTGATAAAAACCGCCCGTCACACAACAGGGTAACGGGCGGTCCATGAGCCTTTTTGCATTGAGCTGTTTTACTGGATAAGACCCACTTCAGCAGCCAACTGTTTCCAGGCCGGAATACTGCGCTCAATGATCTGTTTGTCAATGCAGTAAGCAATGCGAAAATAGCCGGGCTGGCCAAAACCCTTACCGGGAACCAGCAGGATATTGTATTTCTGAGCCATTTCAATGAAGGCAACATCGTCTTCAAGCGGTGACTTGGGAAACAGGTAAAAGCCGCCCTGCGGTTTGACAACGTCAAAGCCGAGATCGGTGAGAATAGTGTAGAACAGATCGCGTTTTTCTTCATAGGCGGCGATATCCACACTTTCATGTTGCAGCGGTGTGATCAGACGTTGGACCAGAGCGGGAGCGTTGACAAAACCGAGAACGCGGTTGGCGAAGATCGCCCCCTCCATAAATGAATCGACTCCCGCCATGGCCGGGTTGGCAGCCAGATAGCCGATCCGTTCACCGGGCAAAGCCAGGTCCTTGGAGTGCGAGGTGACGATCACCGAGTTGTCAATGCAATCAAAAATACACGGAACCTCCATGCCGTCGTAAGCCAGCCGTGCATAAGGTTCGTCGGAAATCACATAGATCTGGTTGCCCAGCTCCTGTTCCTTGCGTTTAAGCAGAGCATCAAGGGCTTTGAGGTCATCCGCCGGATAAATTACCCCGGTGGGATTATTCGGCGAGTTGACGATAATCGCTTTGGTGTTTTTGTTGATGGCCTGTTCAATCGCGGCCAAGTCAATTTGAAAAGAATCGCTCAAGGTTGGTACCATGGTGCTGGTGCCGCCGTGGTTATCGATATAAAATGTGTATTCAACAAAAAACGGCGCCAGGATGATCACTTCTTCGCCGGGGTTGAGTAAGGTTTTCAGCACCACATTAAGAGCACCACCGGCTCCGCAGGTCATGACGATCTGGGCTCCCTGAACATTTTGATCGCAGCGCGATGCGATGGCTTCGGCGACGGCAGCTCGGGTGTCATCGTAACCGGCATTGCTCATGTAACGGTGCATGCCCGGCTGCGGATTGTCGGCCAGCTCTTTCAGGGCCGCGTGAAACGCTTTGGGTGGTTCGACTGAAGGGTTGCCGATGGTGAAATCGTAGACGTTTTCGGCCCCGAATTTTGCCCGCAACTGGGCCCCTTGTTCAAACATTTTGCGAATCCACGAAGACTGTGTGATACAGGTCTGGATTTTGTTTGCAATTGCCATATTAAGACTCCTCAGATGTCGATGGATAGTGGTTTTGCGCAGGGATTGTAAACACCTTGGCGAGTCTAGCGGGGCAGCGCATTGTGGTCAAGAATAAAGGTGGTAAATTGACCTGTTGATGCAACTGTGTTAGCGTCCGAACGACGTCTGAATTGTAACGCTTGCATGACGTTATACTGAGGTTTTTAAGGTTCCCATGAAAGGAAGCGACCAGGTGGCATGTCGTGGTAACACTCTTTTTTCGTTTTGGCGATTCATGCCGGGGCGATTTTTCCTCGTCGGCAGCCTGTTGTTGCTGATGATGACGGCCTGCAGTCTGCCGCCAAAGACATCCCCGATTTCAGCTGACGAGCAACAACGTTACCAGCGCGGTCAGGCGTATCTGGCCTATGCCGATGCCCGTTTGCATTTGATTGATGGTGATGTTGATGCCGCTATTGAGGCGTTGCAGCGGGCCGTAACCTTTGACGATCAATCGCCCTATCTGTTTGCCGCGCTGGCGTCCATCCATCTTGACCGGGGGCAGACGCAGCAGGCGCAGGAATATCTTAACCAGGCGCTGGCTCTACAGCCCCACCATTTGACTTCGGAGCTGATGCTTGCTGATGTTTACCATGCTCAGGGCAAAACCGATCAGGCGGTTGCGGCGTTTCGCCAAGTCCTTGATCGTCATCCCGATATTGAAGATGTCTATCTTCACATCAGCCGTTTGTATCTCAGCCAGCAGGCGTATGATAACGCTGAACAGATTTTGCGCCAATGGCTTAACCGTCAACCCCAGTCTATTAATGGGCTGATGGAACTGGCTAATCTTTATCGATTACGTGGCGATCACCAGCAGGCGATTACCACCTATCGTCAGGCCATTGAACTCAACCCCCATGATCGGCGAATCTATCTGCCTCTTGGCCGCCTTCTCGAACAGCAGCGCCAGTTTGATGAAGCACTGACCCTCTACGATGAAGCGGCGCGCCAGACCGATGATCAGGCCTATTTTGATCACCTTGGTTCAACGTTGTTGATTGAGCAGGGGCGTTACTCTGAAGCTCTGCAACGGGTGGAATCGATTGTTCAGCATGATCCCGCCGATGTCGAGGCGTTGGGCAAACTCGGATATATCTATATTGAACTGGAGCGTTGGCCGGAAGCCGAAGCCACGTTTCGTCAGGCATTACCGTATCATCCCGTGTCGTCGCAACTGTTTTATTGGCTGGCTTATGCTCTGGAACATCAGCAGCGTTGGACGGAGGCTATCCAGTATTACCAGCTTGTTGAACATCCCTCAGCGCTGCAAAAAGAGGCTTTGGTGCGGATGAGTGTGACCTACAATCACATGAACGATCAGGTTCAGGCGACTGAAACACTTGAACAGTTGCTGGAGCTGGATCAGAGTGATGTCCGGGTCTTTTTACAGTTGGCCAATCTTTATCAACGTAGTCAACGTTATGATAAAGCGTTGGCTGTGCTGGATCGGGGGATACAGCGCCATCCGAACGTGGATGATCTGTATTATAGCCAAGGTGTCATTTTTGAATTGCGTGGTTTAAGAGAGCGTACTGAACAGCTGATACGCGAGGCCCTGACGCTAAATCCCCAGCATGTCGGTGCCTTGAATCATCTGGCCTATATTTATGCTGAATCAGGTGAGCATCTTGACGAGGCGTTGGAAATGGCATGCCAGGCCGCGCGGCTGGCGCCTCATGCAGCTGTTCTGGATACCCTCGGCTGGGTGTATTTTCAGAGGGGTGATTATGAGCAAGCGCGAGAACCGCTGGAACAGGCGTTGAAAAAATCTCCTGAAGATGTGTTGATTATGGAACATCTGGGAGATCTTTATCGAAAACTCCTTTTGACACAAGAGGCGCAACGGATCTATCGCAAAGTTCTTGAGTTACAACCGGACTTGCCTGATGTTGTTAGGAAGTTACAGGATCTAGAACCATGAAACGTCTTGTCTGGATGATCGTCATTGTCCTGCTGACCGCCTGTCAGCCGCGCCCGGTAACGCGGCCGCTGTCGGTTTCAACAGCGCAACAACTGGATGTTTTACGCCAATTGGCGTACAGGCAGAACTCGTTGAGTGCTCTGGCCGAGGTCAAAGTGACGCAGCAGGGCAAACACTGGTCCACCACTCAGGGGCTTCTGGTGGAGCGCCCGTTACGTTTGCGGGTTGATGCGATCAATTTTTTTGGTCAACTGTTGTTTCAGATGGCGGTGAGTGGTCCCGACCTGCAAGCTTATGTCCCGTCCGATAACCAGTATTATTCCGGTATGGCCACCCTGGATAAAGTTCAACGCTTCACTGGCTTGCCGTTGTCTGTGGCCGATCTTGTCGCCAGCCTGCTCTACAGTTTGCCGCCGGGGGTGCTGGAGAGCGGGGAGGTGGTTGCACAGCCGCAGGGGCTCGATTTTATCGTCGCTCCCGGCGTGCGCTACGAAGTGGTGTTTTCCGGTCGCCTGTTGCACCGGGTTCGTTACCGGATTGACGATTATATCATGTATGACATCCTTTACTCCCAATGGGGCGACGATGGGTTTCCGCGCCGTCTTGAGCTGTCTGTCGACAGTTCATTGACGCAGGTGGTGATTCAATTTGAGGATGTGGAAATCAACCCCCAGATCAAGGCGGAGAAATTTCACTTGACCATTCCGGACCATGCGGAATTGATGCCGCTGGATGAGGTGGAGCCTGTTGATGAGTCATCGAACAATCTTTAAGTTCACATCTGAGCCTCTTGTACTCAGTCGCCGTCTGATCATTTGGGGCCTCCTGATCATGGTGTTGTTGATGGTCGGTTGCCGCCAGCAGGACGTTTTGCTGGAAAAAGAGGGTGATGACACCACGCCGGTGCCCGGTGACACAATTATTACCGGTACCATTGCTGACGCCAGTAACTTGCTGCCGATGTTGTCGACCGATTCGGCATCCACGGAAGTATCGTCCGCGATCTACAACGGTCTGATCCGTTACAATAAAGACCTCGAATTTGAAGGCGATTTGGCCGAATCCTGGCAGGTCTCTGACGATGGACTGGAGATTGTTTTTCACCTCAGACATGATGTGCGCTGGCACGATGGTGCGCCGTTTACCTCTGCCGATGTTCTGTTTACTTATCAGTTGTTGATCGACCCGGAAACGCCAACCGCGTATTCAGAGCGCTATAAGCAGGTGACGGAAGCCTTAGCCCCTGATCCCTACACGTTTATTGTTCGCTACAAGAAGCCTCTGGCATCCGCTCTGATCAGTTGGGGAATGGGCATCCATCCAAAGCATCTGCTTGAAGGGCAGGAGATTGCCACCAGTCCACTGGCGCGGGCGCCCATCGGAACCGGACCTTACCGGTTTGTTGAATGGCTTCAGGGAGAGAAGATTGTTCTTGAGCGCAACGAGGATTACTTTGAAGGAGCGCCCTACATTAAGCGCATCGTCTTTCGTATTATCCCCGATTTAACTACCATGTTTCTTGAGTTGCAATCGGGCGGATTGGATAAGATGGGACTGACCCCCCTGCAATATGCCCGTCAGACCAAAGCGCCTGGTTTTGTGCGCCGCTTCAATAAATACCGCTATCCGGCTTTTTCCTATACCTATCTGGGCTACAATCTCAACAAACCGATGTTCCAGGATCGCCGGGTGCGCCAGGCGTTGTCTTATGCCATTAACAAACAGGAGCTGGTTGACGGTGTTCTGCTGGGATTGGGGCAGCCAGCCAACGGTCCCTATAAACCGGGCAGCTGGCCTAATAATGCCAAGATCAAACCGTATCCTTATGATCCGGCCAAAGCCAAAACCTTACTTGATGAGGCTGGCTGGAGTGACCATGACGGCGACGGTATCCGCGACAAAGACGGTACGCCGCTGGCATTTACCATGATTACCAATCAAGGCAACGATCAGCGTATTAAAAGTGGTGAAATCATCCAACGCCGCTTTCAGGAGATCGGTGTGGATGCGAAATTGCGCGTGATCGAATGGGCATCATTGCTAAAGGAATTTATCAACCCGGGGAATTTTGATGTAATGATCATGGCCTGGACCGTGCCCATTGATCCCGATGCGTACAATGTCTGGCATTCGAGTAAAACCGGACCCAACGGTTTGAACTTTATCGGTTTTAAGAATGATCGGGTTGATGAGTTGTTGGAGCAGGGACGCTCCACCTTTGATCAGGCCGAGCGTAAGAAAATTTACGATGAATTTCAGGAAATTCTTGCTGAAGAGCAGCCCTATACGTTTCTGTTCGTTCCGGATTCTTTGCCGGTTGTCGCCCGCCGTTTCCACGGCATTGAGGAAGCGCCCAGTGGCATTATGCATAACTTTATTCGCTGGTATGTGCCTGAGGCACTGCAGAAATATCAACGCTAAGCGAGGCACCTATGGTTCTTTATCTGGCAAAACGACTGGTGATGATGGTGCCCCTGTTGTTGGGGATTACCCTGATCTCCTTTACGGTGATCCACTTGGCTCCCGGCGAACCCACGGATTTGCAGACCGACCTTAATCCTGATGCCGGTGTTGAATTGAAAGAACGGTTGCGCGCCCAGTATGGGCTTGATCAACCGTTGGCGGTTCAATACGGTCAGTGGGTCAAGCGGTTGGTGCAGCTTGACTTCGGCACCTCGTTTTCGCAGAATCGCCGTCCGGTGTGGGATAAAATCGTCGAACGCCTGCCTATTACCGTGCTGATCAACGTCTTGTCCATTGCTCTGATTCTGGCGGTGTCAATCCCGATAGGGATTTTATCGGCAACGCGGCGTAATTCAACTTTTGACCGGTTGACCACCTTATTTGTCTTTATCGGTTTCGCCACGCCATCGTTCTGGTTGGCATTGCTGCTCATGGATTATCTCGGTGTCTACCTTGGCTGGTTTCCTATTTCCGGCATCAAATCACTTGGTCATGAATATTTGACCGGGCCACAGCAGATTTGGGATGTCATTCATCATTTAATGCTGCCGATTCTAGTGTCGGCCTTCGGCGGGCTGGCTGGTTTTTCCCGTTATATGCGATCCAACATGCTGGAAGTGGTTCAGCAGGATTATATTCTTACCGCCAGGGCCAAAGGGTTGTCGGAAAAAATTGTTATCGGCAAGCACGCGTTGCGGAATGCCTTGTTGCCGTTGATCACCCTCCTCGGTTTGTCGGTGCCGGGGCTGATTGGTGGCAGTGTTATTTTTGAAAGTATCTTTGCCATCCCCGGTATGGGCAAGCTGTTTTACGATGGCGTGATGATGCGCGATTATCCATTGATTATGGGGATTCTGGTCATCGGCGCGGTGTTGACACTGGTGGGAAATCTTCTTGCAGATGTCGGGTATGCCCTGGCTGACCCGCGGATTCGTAATCAATCCTGACGGTCTGTTCACTTGCCGTTTTTTGGTTTCGCGGCACACTGTAAAAAACAGGAGAAAGCCATGGACGATCTTGAAAATCCTAATGAACCTATTGTACAGGCATCGCGCCGGGTGATTCATGTCGCTGTACGTATTCTGTCGGTATTGATGACGCTGGTGATCTTATGGGGCGTTGCCGATGTGGTTTGGGTGCTCTACACCAAATTAATGGAACCACCGCGCTTCATGTTGACCATCGGTGACATCCTGGCCACATTTGGCGCTTTTATGGCAGTGCTCATTGCGATAGAGATTTTTGTCAATATTGTCATTTATCTGCGCGAAGATGTTATCCACGTTAAAATCGTGTTGGCGACAGCCCTGATGGCAATTTCCCGAAAAGTGATCATTCTCGATTACGATGCGGTTACACCGGAATATATGTGGGCCACAGCCGGTGTGACTCTGTCCATGAGCATTGGCTACTGGCTGGTGGTTTCGCTCGAACAAAAAGAGAAAATGTGGAGCAATAAGAAGTAAAAAGGGTCTTGTTGATTTTTTCTTCACGTCTGGAAGAGATGATAAAAAAAACGACGGTCATTATTGAGACCGTCGTTTCAGGCTGTTGACAAACAGGCTCCCCGAGCCCAAGGACGGGCGAGCCAAAAACAAGGAGAGGTTTAACTCCTTGTTTTTGTAAGTGAAGCAAAACCGCGTTTTTGCGAAACGGCCATGACAAAGTCCCTGGATGGACTTTGTCATCAAACTGAAACGACGGTCATTATTGAGACCGTCGTTTTTCATGTTCGATCTATGTGTCAGGCTGCTGCTGATAATGCTTCAATGACTTTTTTAAATTTCGACTGTACCTGATCCGCAATGTTAATCAAGTCTGGATTGTTCACGGCTTGCATCGAGGCAATCGGGTCGATAGCGGACACCTCGATACGCTCAGGCTCCAATTCCCGGACGATGACATTGCAGGGCAGCATGGTGCCAATTTTGGGTTCCTGCTGCATCGCCTGATGCGCAAAGTGCGGGTTGCAGGCTCCAAGAATCTGATAGGGAGGGATATCCACCTCCAGTTTCTTCTTCATTGTGGCTTTGACGTCAATTTCCGTGAGGATACCGAACCCCTCTTTTTTCAGCTCTGCAGTTACCCGTTCAATCACCTCATCAAAAGGTTTGTTCACGATGGTGTCAAAAGTGTAAGCCATAAGACGCTCCTGAATCCGATTGAATGTTGTCAATACTGTTGCTATTTCTTATACCATAACAGACCATTTTCTCATCATGTCTTCCTGCTTTATTTGTTGCGAGCTTTATTCATGAAAACTCGCGTAAAAACGAACTGTTGGCTTAATGTTTAAATTGCGAAAAAAATATCCTGCTTGCTCGCATTTCGAGAAACCGGCGCTATACTTTTCACGCTTATCAAAATAGTTATTCTGTCTAGTTCAACATTCAGGAGGGAAACATGACGGTTGCCGAGATTAAAGTGATTGCCAAAGAGATGGGTGTAAAAACTTCCAATATGAAGAAAGTCGATCTGATTCGAGCCATTCAGCGCGCTGAAGGCAATCCGCTCTGCTTCGAGACCCATAATCGTGAGAACTGTGGACAGGAGATCTGCATGTGGCGCCGTGACTGCAATTAGTTGCTGATAAATCTCTACGAATGATTGAGGGCATCTGCGTGACACATGGCCTTCAATCATTCAAGAGTTCTCTGCCGGTGAGACCGCTGATTTAATGCACCGGGATTGATGCCCAGAGGGTAAAACGTGCTTATCGGATGCAAGCTGCCTTGACGGTGATCTTGTTTCTTGTTAAACCGAAAAAACTACAAAAGATAAACACTCGTCTACAGATGCTGTAGACCATTCTGTATTTGGCACTTGATGGCCATTTTTCAATAGGTTAACTATTTAAAGATACAGGTGTTTTTTTGAGTCTTTCTGACCGGTTGTCTGATGGTAGCCCCCCCCAAAAAAAGAAGAAGATCACGCATGATTCAACCCCATTGTGTTCGGTTCGATACCGTCAATGGCATTTGCAAGTCGTTTATTCTTCACATCCTGTGGAGGATGGCTACAGCAGTTCAGTGAGCCCTTCAGTGCCATCGACGGATTCTCCTCCATCAACGGTGAGTGGTTCGATTGATGATGGTTCAACTGTAGCCACATCTCTTCTGATCGCGAAAATTGCTGCTGAAACAATCATGATCCGTGACGATGCCACAGCAAATCTTTTCGACAGTTTCGGAGCGTTTACAGTGGAGGCTCAGTAATGGTGTCAATGCTTCGGCAATGTTGCTTCGATATAGCTTTTTTGCATTAACCCTTCCTCGTAATTTTCCAGAAACCTGTTCATGGCGGTCATGCGGTTTGTGGCCCAAGCGTCAATACTGGGGATTTTCTTCTGTGTGATGTTTTTTTTAGTTCACTGAGAACTTGCCCGGCAACCTCGTCGATCCATGGGCGATTTTTGGGCGACTGAATTGATAAATCGGGTCCACGGAAACCACCTGGTCATCTTGGCAGGGTCACTCAACGTTGAAGCTGGCCGGTTCGTCACTGCAGCCAAAGATGGCTTGGTTCAGGTCCGCATCCGTGAACATAAATATCGTACGGTATTCTGCTAACAAGCGGTTGAAAAAAACAGACTGTGGAGCCCGTGGAGGGGCGATCAAAAGCAAGGACAGGTTTTCCATCATGATCTCTTGTCATCATTGCTAACCGGGGTAGGGGGAGGAATCGGACTTCGGTTATGACAGGACCATATTCAGATCTGAAGTCAGTAACATACATTTCTCTTTCTGGAGCTTCAATATAATGTGGTATGCTCATCAGCTCTAAGAAATTTGAAACTGTTGTATTAACCATAGCGAAGGAAACTAGTTCATGAACGAAGAACCGACTGACTTGCAGGATGATATGGAAGAAGAAGACTTTGCCGCGATGCTCGAAGAGAGCATGGGGGGGAGTCAGCGCCTGGAGATTGGCCAAAAAACAGAAGCCACGATTCTGCAGATTGGCAAGGATTGGGTATTTCTCGATGTCGGCCAGAAGGGTGAAGGCGTGCTCGATGTGCGTGAACTTCAGAATGACGAAGGTGAACTGAGTGTTGAGGTCGGTGACACCATTGAAGCATTTTTCATGTCACGTAAAGGCGGTGAGCTTCGTTTTACCACCAAGATTGGTGGCGGACGTTCCGGTCATGAACAATTAGAGGAAGCCTGGCGCAGTGGTATCCCCGTTGACGGCCGGGTCGAAAAAGAGATCAAAGGCGGTTATGAAATCATGCTGCCGGGCAATGTGCGCAGCTTTTGCCCTTATTCTCAAATCGGTCTGCGGCGTCAAGATAATCCAGAAGAGCTGATTGGCCAGACTTTTGAGATCAAGATCAGTCAGTTCAGTGAGCAGGGGCGGAACATTGTCGTTTCTCGACGCGTGTTGCTCGAAGAACAGCGTCAAGCCCAAGCTGAAAATTTACGCAAAACCTTGAAAGAAGGGATGCGGGTGACCGCGGAAGTGACATCGATTCGTGAGTTCGGTGCATTTGTCGATATCGGCGGTATTGAAGGTTTATTGCCGATTTCCGAAGTGGCTTACAGCCGGGTGGAAGATCTCAATGAGGTGCTGCATGTCGGCCAGCCTCTGGAGCTGGTGGTGAAATCCCTGGATTGGAAAAATAACAAATTCTCGTTCAGTCTGCGCGATACTTTGGCTGATCCGTGGCAAAATGTGACCGATAACTTCCCAGTGGGCAGTGAGCACACCGGCAAAGTTTCCCGCATGGCGCAATTTGGTGCATTCGTCACTCTGGAAGAGGGGATTGACGGCTTGATTCATATCTCCAAGTTGGGAGAAGGCCGTCGGATCAATCATCCGCGCGAGGTCTTGAAAGAAGGCCAGGAACTGGCGGTGACCATTGAGAAGATCGATGAAGAGCAAAAACGGATCTCACTGGTGCCTGCCGGTGTCGCCGTTGAGGCAACGGAAACCTCGTGGAGTGATTCGCTGTCCAGTGGATCGGGCATGGGCAGCTTGGGCGAATTGCTCAAAGCCAGCCAGGAAAAGAAAAAACGCAAAAAGAAGTAGCGCACTTACATTTATCTTTTCTTTCTGGATTTGCGATGCGCAGTGTCCGTTTGTTCAAACGACGGCACTGCGCATTGTTGTTTGTGCCATTGAACATAGGCGCATTCCTCCGGTAACCAGTCCACGTCAGCAACCAATTGCGGTGTCAATTTCTGGCACTCTTCACCCACCTCAAATCTGTGTTCATAAACGCGACATTGACGCGTATGCAGATCGAGAAAGCGGCAGGGGATGCGTGTTGTCATGATGCGACCGTTTGGTAAGCGAGTCTTTTCAAAGCAATATAAGCCGCATTGCTGGCACAGTTGTTCCCATTGTTTGAGGTCTGTTTCATTTTCGGGCACAGCAGTAACTCCAGATAGGGTGATTTGACTTTTACCAACGGATCAGTTATGTATATACAATGCATATCAAATGATATGCATTTTGTTGGCAGATGGGTGCGCCTCATCATAACATCATTCTTTCAAAGGAGAGAACCATGGCGAAAGCATCGAAAAAAGTCAAGGCACTGAAAAAAGAGATGAAAGCCAGAAAAGCAAAAGTCGCCAAGCAGGAAGGTAAATTGAAAAAACTGAAAAAAAAGCTGAAAAAATTATCCTGATAAGTTGCTGAAAGAACTTTTCAATCTCTTGTTAACACCATCCAGACGGTGTTTGTTTTGTTCTGGATGATCTAACAGGCTGTTGAAAAACAGCCTGTGGAGCCTATGGACGGGCGATCAAAATCAAGGACAGGTTTTCAAGCACTTGATTTTGTGAGCAAGACGGAAATCGCATTTTCGGCTTGCGTCGTTGGAAAATCCCCGGACGAGACTTTTTCAACATCCTGCTAAAAAAGGGGGAAGGCATTGAGTTGCTTTCCCCTCTTTTTGTGGGTGATCTGATATGTGATGCTTAAAAAGTTTTCTCTGATGCACAAGTTTTGCCCACCACTTAGGCAATTTCGTCGAGAAAGACTTCGGGCAAAACCCCGAATCTACAGAGAGAACGCCGTATGCTGCGTATTTACGCTTTTGGCATGTTAAATGCTTTATAGATCGACACAGTGAATAAAACCTTCGTTTGAAGGATAAGGCCAATAGCTGGCCGGTACAATGTTGTGCCTTTATCTCTCAGTTGACAAAGATGTCCAGATTTTTTGTCCACCGGGACGTAGCAAAGACGCTTGGCGAAATATTCGTCGGCGTCTTTTTTCGTTTTGGTTTAAGGAGAAGATAATATGGCAACCCCCTGTCAGATGATGAAGAAGAAATCGCAGCACCCCTGTTTTGGTGGAGATCATAAAAACAGTGCTCGGATCCACCTGCCGGTGGCTCCCGGTTGTAATATCAAATGTGGCTTTTGTGAGCGCAAGTTCGATTGTGTCAATGAAAGTCGTCCTGGTGTCACCAGCCGAGTTCTAACTCCTGAGCAGGCTCTGGAGCGTCTTGAACTGGTATTGCGCCACCCCGTAGCCGGTCCGAAGATGAAAGTGGTGGGTATCGCTGGTCCTGGTGATCCGCTGGCTAACGAGAATACATTCAAGACCTTTGACCTGGTGCGTGCGGCTCATCCGGAATTGACCCTGTGCCTTTCCACCAATGGTCTGATGCTTCCTGAGAATATGGAGCGCATTAAAGATCTGGGAATTCATAGCCTAACGGTGACCATGAATGCATTGTCAGCGCAAAGTGGTGCTCAGGTTTATGAGTGGATCCATTATCAAGGTAAGAAGTTACAAGGTGAAGCTGCTGCCGGCTTCTTGCTGGACAAGCAGCTCGAAGGTGTTGAGTTGGCCGCTAAGGCTGGCATGTTGGTCAAGATCAATCATGTGTATATGCCGGGCATCAACGATCATGAGACGTTGGATCTTGCGGTGACCGCACGCAAGCTTGGCGCGACGATGATGAATATTATTCCGCTGATTCCATTAGGCAAATTTGCCGGGATGGAGCAGCCTTCAAAAGATGAAATTGATTTTATTCGCAGTCAGGCGGAGCAGATTCTGTCTCAGGCGCGTCACTGTAAGCAATGTCGTGCGGATGCCGCTGGCATTATTGGACAAGACCTTGATCTCGATCAGTTAAAGGTTTCGTCCGCCTGATCTTTCTGCGTTGCGCAGAACGGACAAGGGAGGGGGATATGGTGGTCATTGTTCAAAACGACCCACGCGTACCATCCGGCATTGCCGCTTTACGGCATGATGCCCAACTGGTTCAGGCTTTTGCCGCTCAGCCGTTTCCGGATGTCACAACGGTAAGTTCTGTTGTAATACTGGGTGGTTATATGAGTTTTGATGCTGATACTCTGTATCCCTATCTCCATGATGTTAAACGGTTTATGGGGAAAGTTCTCGACGCACAGATTCCCATGTTGGGGATTTGTCTGGGAGCTCAGATGTTGGCCGATATTCTCGGTGCTCCCGTTCACCATGACAAGGCTGAAGAGCAGGGGCTGCAAGTGATAAATCTGACAGAGGACGGCGCCTCCGACCCTTTGTTTGCCGGTTCGCCCGCCGCGCTTGCAGCCTTTCAGTGGCATCATGACAGCTTTGAAGTACCTCATGGGGCTACCCATTTAGCGTTCAACGAACAGTGTCCAGGCCAGGCCTTTCGTTATGAAAATGCTTACGGCGTGCAATTTCATCCGGAAGTGACAGGGGGAATTGTTGAAAGCTGGTGCCGCCACAGCGGCTGTTCCGCTGAACTGATGGCTGAATTCACGGCCAAAGAGACGGATCACGTGACGGCCCATACGCGCTTGTTCGATAATTTTTACGAACAGTGCAAAAGGAGTTAAGCCATGAAAGCGATTGATTCAACCCGGACGATCGTGATTGATGATACCACCTTGCGTGATGGTGAACAGACTGCAGGGGTGGTTTTCTCTCTGGACGAAAAAAAACAGATCGCCAAAGCGCTTGATGAAATTGGCGTTGGTGAACTGGAATGTGGCATCCCTGCCATGGGACGAGAAGAACAGGCTTCGGTGCGGGCTCTTGTCGATATGGATCTCAATGCACGGTTGATTACCTGGAATCGGGCGGTGGTTTCCGATATCCAAGCTTCCATTCACAGTGGCGTTAAAGCCGTGGACATCTCCTTGTCTGTTTCCGATGTTCACATTGAGCATAAATTGGCCAAGTCTCGTGACTGGGTTAAAGCACAATTGCATCGGGCTCTGGAGTTTGCCAAATCTCACGACCTCTATGTCTCTATCGGCGGAGAGGATTCCAGCCGTGCGGATCTCGATTTTCTCTGTGAGCTGACCGAAATCGGTGCCGAGTATGGCGCAGATCGCTTCCGCTACTGCGATACGTTGGGGGTGATGGATCCCTTTACCACCTTTGACCATATCGCTTATCTGCATACTAACGGCGCTTTACCTTTGGAGGTTCACACCCATAACGATTTGGGGATGGCGACGGCCAATGCCATTGCCGGGATTCGCGCCGGGGCTGATTTTGTCAATACCACGGTTAACGGTCTTGGCGAACGCGCCGGCAATGCCGCGTTGGAAGAGGTGGTCATGGCGATGAAATATGCCTGTGACCGACCATTGGCGATCGACACCCATCGTTTTGTTGAGTTATCCCGTCTGGTTGGACAGGCCAGCCATCGTCCGGTACCGGAATGGAAAGCCGTGGTTGGCGAAAAGGTCTTTTCTCACGAATCCGGCTTGCATGCCGACGGTGTTTTGAAATACCCGAAAAACTACGAGGGGTTTGATCCCAGCGAGGTTGGTCTGACCCGTCACATGGTACTGGGCAAGCATTCCGGTGGTCACGGACTGCAGAGCCGCCTGCAGACTCTTGGCGTACATCTGGAAGCGGACAAAGTTAAGCTTTTACTTCAACAAGTACGCACTATCTCTCAGAAATATAAGCGTTCTTTGGCTGATGACGAATTGTTGAATCTTGTGGAGCATCCGGCAAATATTTCCGGTGTTATCAACGGATGAGCATTGTTCCGGCCTCGGTGAAAGATTGGCAAGACTTCAACCGTCTGGCAGAGCAACAGGGGTGGGATGTTCCTGACAACGAGCTGAGCTTTTATCCGCAAAGTCTTAATAGCTACTGTTATGCACTTAAGTCCGCTGATCGGGTTCAGGGATTTGTCACTGCTGTGCTCCATGGTCAAACAGCCTGGATTGGCAACCTTATTATTGATCCGACGTTTCGTGGTCAGGGGTTGGGTGGCTATCTGTTTGATTATATTCTCCAGCAATTGTGGAAGGCCGGTGCCGTGAGCATCTGGTTGACGGCCTCCAATCAGGGACGACCACTCTATGAACGGCGTGGATTTGAACTGGTCGATGAAATGGTGCGTTTGCGTGTCAATGGAACCGGTTGTAAAAATGCCATTGGCCAGCTTTGTGCTGCGCAACTAGAAACGCTCTATCAGATCGATTGTGCGGCCTGGGGCGAGTCACGTACTGCTATGTTGTCACATCTCGGGCGACAGGGACGGTTGGTGCAGAACCAAACTCAGACCGCGCTTGTCCAGTTTGATTCACTTGGTGGAATTATTGGTCCTTGGTATGCCGCAGAGGGTTTTCCCGCCGCCGACATCCGTCTGGTTGAGGAGGCTCAAAGCTTGTTTTCCCGTGAAACCGAGCTGGTCTGTGATTTGCGTGCCTCCTCTGTCCCGCTGGCTGCTTTTGCCCACCTTGGCACTCTGACACAGAGCGAAAATGTGCTGATGGCTGTCGGTGACCGTAATGGCTGTTCACTGGATTCCATGATTGCTCTGGCCAGCCTGGGCAGCATGGGGTGATCGGTTTCTTTTTAGTCCTTCCTTTCTCTTTTCCTCATCGCTTCAAGTTACATTGACCCCATTGCAGCGGTCACGTATAACGTTATTACCAGTTGTTTTCGAGCACTGTCTGTTGCTTACCAATGGAGGCGTATGTGCGCGTGATCAGGGGTCTGTGTGTCAGTCTTTTTTGCTGTGCGTTGTTCGTGTCACCCTGCTGGGCCGCCAGTGAGCCTTTGTCAGCCTTGCAAACGGATCTGCTCAATGCCGTTCAAAGTGGTGAGTATGATGATCTTACCGTGGGGCAACTGCGAGAACTTCTAGAGAAGCAACATGCGCAAACCTGTGCTCCACAATGTGAAAACCTCGAAGAACCACTTATCACGAGGTCGGTGGTGGATCAGCGTCTTACAAGTGAAAACCTGGCATCGCGCTTGCCATTTTCAATCATTCCCCACAAACGCAATTACTTGCTGCCTGTCACCTACAACTCCCATGTCAATTCAGAGCCGTTTGAGGTGGATGATGAGGATATGGATCGCTTTGAAGTGAAATTTCAATTCAGCTTTAAAGTACCGGTCTGGCAAAATGTCATTGGCAATGCCGATTTGTGGGCAGCCTATACCAACCTGTCATTCTGGCAGGCCTATAATCAACCGTTTTCCAGCCCGTTTCGTGAGACCAACCATGAACCTGAACTGTTTTTGACCATTGAAAACGACACAAAAATTTTCGGTTTGACCAATTCACTGATTCTGATCGGGCTTAACCATCAGTCCAACGGTCAGGGGGGCACACTGTCGCGCAGCTGGAATCGTCTCTATCTTAATTTTATCCTTGATCGCGATGATTTTGTCCTCAGCTTCAGCCCCTGGTATCGCTTTGAAGAAGATCGTGATGATGACGACAATCCCGATATCGACAAGTATCTCGGTTATGGGGAGATAAAATTCGGTTACAAATGGGATCAGCATGTTTTTTCCGTGATGCTGCGTAACAATTTGCGTCAGCATGGCAATAAAGGAGCTGTTCAGGTGGATTGGACGTTCCCGCTGACGTCCCAGCTCAAAGGTTATGTTCAGTATTTCAACGGTTACGGAGAGAGTTTGATCGATTACAACGCGTCATCCAACCGCATCGGCTTCGGGGTGGTGCTCAGCGATCTGTTCTGATGTGCTAAAGCACAATCCGAATTGTGCCGATGCGGGTTGCGGGACATGGGCGGGGCGCTATACTGCTTTCAGTGATGATTTTACTCGAAGGAGAATCTTTATGCGTAATGCGCTTAGAATTTGTGTTGTGGTTGCGGTCATGGTTTATATGGCAGGTTGTTCTCAACCGATGAACCGGACCCAGAAGGGGGCGGGGATTGGTGCTGCGACTGGTGCACTTGCCGGTGCTCTCATCGGCCAGGCTGCCGGCGGCGACACCGAAGCAACGTTGATTGGTGCCGGAGTTGGCGCCGCTGTCGGAGCCGGTACCGGCGCCGGCATCGGCTATTACATGGATCAGCAAGAGCAGGCGATGCGCAATGCTCTGGCCTCCGTTGAGGGGGTGAAAATTGACCGAGACGGTAACATCCTTTATGTCACCTTCCGTTCCGACAACCAGTTTGATGTCGGTTCGTTTACCCTCAGAGCCGGTGCACAACAGGATGTAGCCCGTTTAGCAGCCATCCTGACGGAATACCATAAGACGACAATTCTGGTTGCCGGTCATACCGACAGCACCGGCAGCGAAGAATATAATCTGGGCCTTTCCGAACGTCGTGCTATGGCGGTACGTAATATTCTGGTTGCCAGTGGTGTCACATCAACCCGCATTACCACCGTGGGATTCGGTGAAAGCGCACCGATAGCCGATAACAGCACCGAATACGGTCGCCAACTCAACCGGCGTGTGGCCCTGAAAATCACCCCCATCTGATAAGTCGTTTTCGCAAACACTCAATCATTGAAAAAGCCCCTGCGACGGATGCCGCAGGGGCTTTTTTTTGTGATGAAACAATGCCGAATCAGCTCAAAATCTTTTCAAGTGCGATTTCGCAATTCAGCCGCTGACCGGCATAAGGATGGTTGGCATCAAGAGTGATTTCATCATCACTCACAGCCAGCACCTTAACGATTTCAGCGTGATCACTGTCTTCCGCGCTGAGTTCGAGAAGGTCTCCTTCCTCAGGTGTGAAGTCCATGGGGATCTGATCGCGCTGCAGAGAAAACACCTGATCCGGATCATAGACACCAAACGCATCTTCAGCCGGAACCACAACATTTTTTGTTGCTCCTTCAGTCATGTCGACAAGAGCCTGTTCCACCTGGGTGAAAAATGTACCGTCGCCAATGGTCAGTTGCATTGGCCCGGAATCAACTTCGTGATCGGTTTCACATTCCACCTCATCATAGGTGGAATCAATGACACTTCCATCGTCCAGACGAACGATGAAATTAAAAGAAACCTGATCGCCTTTTTGCGCCTTTTTCATGGCAAAAAATCCTTTTCAGAAAGAATCGTTAACAATGTGTTCATGGTACGAAGTTGCCAGGATGACGTCTATAAAAAAAAGATGTCCGTCTAAAATATGATTTTTGCGTAAGTGTGGTGTTTGTGGTGTGAAATTTGCTGAAAAAGAGAAGATGTTCTTTCTGTGAAAATCATTTGATAACAGCTTGTTATGGAGTTTTTTTAGTGTGTTCATTGTTTCGTTGACGAGGCGTGCACATTGCCTTATAACAGCAAAAAGTATCACTTTTTCAGGCGGTGAGGTTGAGCAACCTGCAACGGCAGTTGCCCATCACTCAGTGTGTTTTTGTTGTGCCCCAGGGCTTAAGTGCGAGCATAAAAGCTGTTGTGCTCTGTTTTAAGGTGTGAACATGGATAAAGAACGTTTGCGTCAATGCATTATTGACAAAATTGAGCAAGATGTTGAACTGGCTTTGGCCGCGGCCAAAGCCGCTCATGAAGCCGCCATCAATGAAGAAACTCAACCGGACAATAAATACGATACCCTGGCGTTGGAATCTTCCTACATTGCTCAGGGCCATGCAAATCGTGCCCAGCAACTTAAAAAAGCGCTGGATGTTTATAAAAAACTCGAAATGCAGAACTTTGCTCCCTATGAACCGTTTTATCTTACAGCGTTGGTCGGAATCGAATATGAAGATGGTCGTCTGCGGCAACTGTTTCTCGGCCCGGAAGCTGGCGGATTGAAGGTGGATTGTGACGGTGAATCAGTTGTTGTTATCACGCCTGGTTCCCCCTTGTGTGGCGCGCTGCTCGGAAAACAGGTCGGAGATGTGGTGAGCTCCGGGCGGGCAACCGACAAGGAGTTCGAGATCATTTGGGTCTGTTGAGCTGTTTTTAAGGTTATTGTCGTATAAAAAAGACATTCGGTGCGCTTAGCTGTTGAAAAAGCTTGCTTTTCTTCGAACTGTCGTGCTATAGGCTCATAAAGTATTCAGTACGTACCCCATCAACGGGGTACAACAACACAGTTTTCCGTAAGGGAGTAGAAACATGGCAGAAGGTACAGTTAAGTGGTTTAACGACGCAAAAGGTTTTGGTTTTATCGAGCAGGACAATGGACCTGATGTGTTCGTTCATTTCTCAGAAATTCAGGGTGAAGGCTTCAAATCTCTTGCAGAAGGTGAACGTGTCACTTTCGAGATCACTGATGGCCAAAAAGGCCCTCAAGCCGCAAACGTTGTAAAGCAATAAATTACCGTTTGTCGGTATAAAACATCAAAAGACCCTGTGCTTGCGCAGGGTCTTTTTTTATTGGCTGCTTAATCGGCGCAGAGCTTTGTCATGCACACAACACGCACACAACAGGATCTGATTGTCCTCGACTTTGAAACCAGTGGTATGGCACCACAACGAGGGGACCGAGCTATTGAGATTGGCGCGGTTAAAGTTAATAATGGCCGGATTGTCGATCATTTTGAAAGTTTGATGAACCCGGGATTTAGAGTCAGTTCGTTTATCGAAGAGTTCACCGGGATTACCAACGATGAATTACGTCGTGCTCCACGCTGTGAAGAGGTGATGCAACAGTTCTCAGAATTTATCGGCGGTGCGCCTCTGGTTGCTCATAACGCCTCCTTTGATCAGCGTTTTTTGAAAAGTGAGTTTGCCCGTATCGGCGAAGGCAAATCGTTGCGTTTTGGCTGCAGTATGTTGGTGGCACGCCGCCTTTATCCGCAGGCACCTAATCATAAACTGGCGACCCTGGTCGCCTATAGGCAGCTTCCCAGTCAGGGGTTGTTTCACCGTGCTTTGGCCGACGCCGAGATGACTGCTCATCTCTGGATGGAGATGGAGCGGGAAGTCTGTCGACGTTGTCAGGTTGATATGGTGCCCTTTGAAGTCTTGCGTGGGCTGGGCAAGGTACCTCAGAAAAAAATTGCCGATCACCTGAAAAAGGTTCTGTCAGAGCAATCGGAGTCATTTGTGTTTTCATGAAAATAGATCGGTTTTTGTGGAGGTTATGGTGGACGTTGCCATTGAGTTCTGTCAGTAGGAAGTTAGCGCCCCAACGCAGCCAGTCTGGCTGCCACATTGAAGTTGAACTTTGGTGCGGAAACAATCTTGATCTCTTCCCGTGGTGGTGTGTTTGAAGTCACCGTGGATGGGAAAAATCGATTCTAACAGGCGGTTGAAAAACAGCCTGTGGAGCCTATGGACGGGCAACCAAAAATCAAGGACAGGTTTTCAAGTCCTTAATTTTGTAAGCGAGACGGAAATCGCATTTTCGGTTTGCGTCATTGAAAAGGCCCCGGATGGGACTTTTTCAACATCCTGTTAAAAGAAACCGGTCAATTTTCTGTTGAGGAAGATTTGATTGCTTGACTCTGTTCCAGAGCCCCATGACTCTTTATGATTTTGCCAGCCGCCATGATCTGTGGCATCACGTTGAACAGGCCGTCGCTTCATTGGCTCCTGATGCTGAGGCGTTTATACGTCGAATCAGCGCGGTGCCGGTGAAGGGCAGTTCCGCCACTCGTTCCTTGGGGTGCTATTATTCGCGTGGTGGAGAGCCTTGTTGTATTCGGCTGCAGTTGGCTCAGGAGAGTGATGCACTTCAACAGACGTTTCTTCATGAAGTGGCCCATCTGTGTGATCACCTTCTGTCCTTTTCGGGCAAGGTATATCGGGGAGGGCATGGTAAATCCTGGCAGAATTGGGCCAGAGCCTTGCAGGTTTCAGTGCAGAGATGTGGCCATAGTCCTGCTGTTGCTAAGCTTCATCAGCAACGGCTTAAGGTTGTTGCCGTGTGTGAGCGCTGTCAGGAGCCGATTTACCGTCTACGCCGGTTACCGGCGCGACGTCAGTATCGTCATGCCCGGTGTGGTGGGCGGTTGCGTCCGGTGTGAGAGAGTGATGGGTTTCTCATCGTGTCTCTCGCTTTCTTTAAGTAGTGACCTAAGATCAAAGTCAAGGTCAAGGTCAAGGTCGCCGGGTTTCGTCCCGGCAGCCGACATCCTTTTGACTGGCCGCTCAAAAGTATGCAAAAACCGGCTGTGAACACCTCCTGAACCTGGATTCACCGACAATGGGTCAGTTTCCGTTATGCTTCACGTATTCGGCTCGCCGCCCTTTAGGTCGGCGAATCTTGCGTCTCATCAGCCATGGCGTAAAAGGTTGATAACAATCTTCAATCGTGCTCTATCTCTGGTGTGGCACCGATCAAACGGGCGGGACGGTGCCCGCCCTGCAGTGGTGTGTTATTGAGCAGCCAAGCCCTCCCGTTCAGCAGCGCCGAACGAAGAGAACGGTCAGCGCGATGGTCGTCGGCAACCTGTTTGAGGACTGATGCCGACTGGGCGAGTTTTGCCGGCATCGCGGTGTAAGTGAACGCAGAGAGGGAACCCGTAAGGGCGCAATGACGGGAGTCGATTTTGCTCCCCTTTTGTCGACGCAAAAGGGGCCCGACGTGCGGGCGCGGAAGCCCGCGTCATGTGGGTACCACCTTCGCGAACGGATGATGTTCGCCAGAGCGGTCAGTTCCGAGTGACGAACCACTGAAGACCGAGGTCAAAGACCACTATTTCTCAAATTTATTGCGCTTTTCATCGCCGGTAATGTGCAGCCCACAATGCAGGCAGTTACGGAAATACATGGGAATCATGCCGTTCATGTGGAAGAACTGACCACAACTCGGGCATTTTGAGAAGGCCACGACGTTGGCGGCAATGGTGACAAAAAACAGCCAGAATCCGAAGAAGATACCGGTGACTTTGTCGGAACCTGACATCTCCAGGACCACATAGATCATCGGCAGGTAGACAGCGATCAGAATCCAGAAAATAAGGCGGCGCCGACGCAGGACCTTCAGGCCTGCCTCGATTTCCGCTTTGCTGGGTTTGCGTGGTTCACTCATAGAAACTTCATCCTCCGTTTTATCTCATAAATTTCATATCAATACAGTACTGGTAACAAGGTCCTGATCTTAGCCTTTCTTGCCCTGATTCTCAATTGACAAATCTCAGCGTGGGGAAATGGCCCGTTCCAGGCGCTGCAATGCTTCTTCCAGAGTGGATCGCGAACAGCCAAAGTTGAGTCGCATAAAGCGGTTGTCACCAAACGGTTCTCCAGCGGAAAATCCCAGTCCTGCCTGTTCAAAAAATGCCGGGCGATAATCCTCTAATGCACTGACATTGATCCAGGCGAGATAGGTGGCTTCCACGGGTTCCATCGTCAGCATCGGCAGTCGCTGGTTGATCTCTTTGTGCAAATAATCACGGTTGACGCGCAGGTACTCCAACAGCGCTTGCCGCCATGGCTCCGCATGACTGAAGGCGGCCTGGGTTGCCGCATAACCAAGGGCGTTGGGGTGAGGAATCATTCCTTGAGCGGCGCGGTTGAACTGGCGGCGCAGGGTCGGGTTGGGAATGATGGCAAAGCCGCAATTGAGTCCGGCAATGTTGAAGGTTTTTGCCGCCGACATCAGAGTTATCGTACGCTGGGTGATCTCTTCATTTAAGCAGGCGAACGGAATGTGGCGGGTGTGATTGAGCACCAAGTCACAGTGGATTTCATCGCTGCAAATGATCAGATTATGCTTGATGCACTGTTCAGCCAAGGCTGTGAGTTCCTGTTTCTCAAAGGCGCGACCGACCGGGTTGTGCGGGTGACACAGCAGGAGCAGACGGCTTTTGTCTGTAAGTTGATCGTCAAAGCGCTGCAGATCAAAAGTATAACGGCCGTGGTCGCGGGTTAACGGAATATCGCGGTGAGGGCGCTGACAGGTTTTTGGCGCACTGCGAAACGGCGGATAGACCGGGGAGAAGGTGACCACTTCCTGATCGGCTTGGGTAAAGGCATGACAGGCCGCATGAAGGGCCGGCACCAATCCGGGCAACCAGATCAGCCACTGTGGATCTATCGTCCAGTCGTAGCGTTGTTGTAGCCAGTTAACGACGCTGTCAGTGACCTCCTGCGTGGCCAGGGCATAGCCGAACACCCCGTGATCAATGCGCTGGTGCAGGGCGGTGAGCACTTCGGGCGGAGAGGTGAAGTCCATGTCGGCCACCCACATGGGCAGGATCTCTGGAGGATAAATCCCCCATTTGAGGCTGTCGCTGCCGTGCCGGTCGATAACCTGGTCAAAATCGAAAGTTTGGCTCATCAGGCATCCTCGTGTTTGCGCCACAGGGTGACATCGCTCTGTTGCCATAAAGCACTGTAGCGGTGGCGATGCAGTTTGCGGCTCAGAGTGTGGTGATCCATGAGATCAAAAGAAGATTTCAGGCGGTCGGCCAAGGCGTGTGGTCCGTTGACCGGTTCGCCATCAATGCGTTGCCCGCCAATACGGTTGTGGGGATCCGTACGCTGATCGTCCCAGTCGTAGCTGCTGGCAACCACCACCATGCCACCTGGGTTCAGCCGCGCAGACAGGCTGTCGAGAAACTTGCCCGGATCGTAGAGGCGTTCGAGAATCTGGCTGACAACAATCAGGTCAAAGCCGTGGTATTGCGGTTTGAGGTTGCACGGGTCAGCCTGCAGAAATGAAACTTTGTCAGCAACGGAAGCCAACCCGACACCCTCCAGTGTCACTTCATGATGGGAGATCAGTTCTCCCTCTTCAATCAGTTGGTAGCCGGTGTGACCGTTTTCAGCCATCTCCACGGCACGGCGGATTATATTGGCGGACAGGTCGACGCCGATCACTTCATCAAAAGCGCGTGCCAGTTCAAAGGTGCCGCGTCCGGCTTCACAACCCACCTGCAGGGCGCGCTTTCGGTTCTGCTGCGGCACCGCAGCAATGGCCAGTTCAGCCAGTTGCTGCATGAAATTATTCTCTTTATTGCCGTAGTGGTCATGGCACAGCCGGGCAATGAGTGGATCGCTTTCCTTGCTCGGTGCCGCTTCGGTCAGGGGCTGATCCGAGGCGATATAGCGGAATCCGGCATGCTGATAAAAATGGCGTCGAAAGGCATAGCGTGCCTCACGGGTGGCTTCGTTGCCGGTGGAGATCCACGACCCGCCCTTGATCACATTGTGCAGACTGTCAAAGGTCGGGGTGGAAAAGTCATCATAATAGGGGTGGATACGAAAGCCGGGCAAACTGTCGACCGCGGTTTCCGTCCATTGCCAGACATTGCCGATGACATCACCGAAACCGTTGCGGGTAAAACGATCCACCGGACAACTGGATGCAGCCTGGTTGAGGTTGATATTTGCCGGGGTTGTTGTTTCGGCATGGCTGTAGCCCGGATTGATCTGGTCGTGCCAATGCAGCCACTCGGCTTCACTGGGCAGGCGCAGAGGCTGACCACTCTGAGCAGCCTTCCAATTGCAGAACGCCTTGGCTTCGAGGAAATTGACTTCCACCGGCCAATTCCACGGCATCGGACGCTCTGCGAGCATGGTTCGTAATCTGTAGCCCTCATCCGTCTGGCGCCAGAAGCGCGGCATGGTGGCCTGTTGATACTGACACCAGCGCCAGCCTTCATCACTCCACCACCGTTGTTCGCTGTAGCCGTTTTGCTCGACGAAGGTGAGGTATTCACCATTACTGACCAGATACTGACTGACGGCAAACGGTTCAATCGACAACGATTGAGCGCCATATTCGCAGTCCCAACCGTAATAAGGCGAATCGAGAGATCGGCCGACCGTGACCTCTCCACCGGCGATGTTACGCAGAGTATTTTCCGGGGCACTGCCCTGATCCTGGTCGCTCTGCCATAAGGGAGGCTCACAGAGAAGTTCCAACGGCAGCTGGCGAATCAACACCGACGACGTCTCCAGATGAATACGCTGATGTTCCATGCCCATGACCAGCGCCCACCAGGGGCTCTCCCAGGTGATGGGTAATTCGAGGGGCAGGGTGGTGATGAGTGTTTCGACCTGTTCTTTGACCTGTCGACGATAACTGGTAACCTCGGAAACCGTCGGCCAATCGTAATGGGTCTCATCCAGGTCATCCCACGACATCTCATCGACACCGATGGCAAAAATGGATTCAAAGCGCGGATTGATACGCTGCGTGATCAGCCGGGCGACCACCAGTTTATTGATGTAAAATGCAGCTGTGTGGCCATAGTAGAAAACCAGCGGATGGCGCAACGGGTCAGCTCGTCGGTAAAAACTTTCCTCGTAGCGCAAGGTGTCGAACAGCGCCTCTTCAATGGCGTAGGTTGTGCGGAAATAGTCGAGAAGTTCCTGACGTTTTTTTTCGGCATTGTCTCCCGTCAGTGCAGGCATGGTCGCTGCTTTCAGGGCAGGATCGTGATGACGGTTGAGGGTGGTACGCTCAATCATGGCTACTCCTTTTCCGTTCATGTCAATTCAGTACATTTTTGCAGTATAACGTTGATATCTTTTCGATGAAACCCTGCACTGTGTTCCGTCTGTTGAGCGGGTGTTGTTCCGGTGCTATGGTACACTAACGGCTCGCGTCTTCTTTGTCTGCGTTGTGCTTTCTACGCTGCATTGATCATTTTATTTATTGGATGGCCTGATGTTTTTCGACATTGTTGAGATCGTCTTACCTGTATTTCTGGTGATTATACTCGGCTGGTTTCTCCGCCGTATCCGCTTGATTGATGAAGCGTTTTTGTTCCAGATCAATCGACTGGTCTATTACGTTTGTCTGCCGTTGCTGTTGTTTTACAAAATTGCGACGGCAGATTTTGGCCGTAATTTTAATGCCTCGGTCGTCTTTGCCACCATGGCCTGTGTGGTTGTCGGTTTTGCCGTGTCCTATGCCTATGCGGTCTGGCGTCGCTATCCACCGGCAAAGCTCGGGACCTTTGCTCAGGGGTCTTTTCGCGGCAATCTTGCCTATATGGGGCTGGCCATTGTCTTTAATGCCCACGGTGATGAGGGCTTGACGCGTGCCAGCGTACTGATGGGTTTTCTGGTGCCGCTTTACAATCTGCTGGCGGTCTCAGCGTTGCTGTTGCCGCATCGTCATGCTGGTGAAGGCAAGGGCTGGAGATTCTGGTCAATGCAGGTGATTGAAAATCCGCTGATTCTTGCGGCCTGTGCCGGTATTGTCTGGAGTTATTTTTCCTGGCCGCTGCCGATTGTGATTGAGCGCGGTCTCAAGATTTCCACGGGGATGACCTTACCGCTGGCGTTGCTGTCACTGGGAGGGGCTTTTTCCCTCAACCGTTTGCGTGGTGATCTGGTGTGTGCCGGCATGGCTATGGGCACCAAGTTGTTGTGGATGCCGTTGCTGGCCTATCTGTTGTTGCGCTATCTGGGGATCTCAGGGCTTGATCTGCAGGTTGGAGTGCTCCTGTCGGCAGCGCCAACAGCCATGGCTACCTTTATCATGGCGCAACAGATGAAAGGGGATGCCGAACTGGCCGGATCGATTGTTGTGATGTCCACTGCCATGTCCTCTTTGAGTTATACCCTGATTTTGTATCTGCTGCGCAGCTATACCTGACAGGCCCTATTGTCGGTTGTGGTGGTCACAAAATCATTTTCCGCCAAGGAAGCCCTGGCATTTTCCGGTGGACCGGACGGTGGCACGCCTTGACAGTGAAAAAAATAACTCAGAATTCTTACAATCAACGCACCAGACAGGGCACTGGAGAATTTCTTGATTTTTTCAGGTTGGATGGTTAGTCTGTGCCCCCGAACAAAGAACTTTTACCATCTCTACAGGAGGGAACATGGACGTCCATCCCCGCATTGAAAATGCCATCGCCCAGGTAGTCCAGGAACAGATTGATACCAATGAACCGCCCGAGGTGACTGAAACGCTGGTCCGTCTGGTCAATGAAGGCTATCCGGAGCCGGAAGCACGTGAGTTGATAGGTTGTGTGGTGATCTCCGAGGTGTTTGATGTTCTGAAAAGTGGTGAATCGTTTGATCTGCAGCGTTATGTTGCGGCCTTGAACCGCTTGCCGGAGTTGCCTGAGGCAAAGCTGTAAAATCCCTTCGTTTAACTTGTTTTTCTTTTAGCGAACATCATCGTTGAGCACTCCTTGGTGCCCACACGACGTGGACATTAGCGCCCGTCGGACCACCCTTGCTTTGAACAAAAATACGCGGCATGGTTGGAGGTGAACTGCGGCGGATCGCGTCGTAGAATCTCCGCAATGAGCGGTTGTTTTTTAATCCGTTTGTCGATGAAGCGGCGCACCTCACCTCGATTCCAGCCTTTGGGATGGTCAAAGTCACTGTAGAGGCTCAAATCCCCCTGATAAAACGGGCGTAGGTCAAGACGTTGGGCATCCGGGCTGTTGGTCGGCAGGTTGAAAATCGCCAGATTCAAAAAGCCGATGGCATCGTGGTTGCGGCAGATAAATTGGCGGGTTGCTTCTGCAGCGTCAAGATTTTCATTCGGCGTGCCGAACAGCAGATAGACGTAGGTCGCGATGCCGGCCTGCTTGAGGCTGTTCAGCACCCGTTCCGTCAGCTCGACGGTGACGCCTTTATCCATGCTTTCCAGAACCTGGTTCTCTCCAGACTCCACGCCCAACTTGATCATGACACAACCGGATTGTCGTAAGGCCCGGCAATAGTCGGGATCGGCTAATTGTTCGCTGATTCGGGCAAAGCCGTACCAGGGGGCAGGCAGAGGCTGGGCAATCAGCGCATTAATCAGCGCCGGGCTAATTGCGTTGTCCAGTAGATGAACCAGTCCCGGTTGCCATTCGCTGCACAAGTGCTGGAGTTGCTCAACAACGCTGGACACGGCCAGAGGCTGATAGGGGTTTTGTTCGGCGCGTTCCGGGCAAAAGGTGCAGCGGTTCCAGTAACAGCCGCGGGATGTTGCCAGAGGAAGAATGGGCGACGGAGACCAGTAGCGCTCCATCGGCAGGACTGAATAGTCCGGTGGGGCCGTCCGGTTTTGCTGGAGATGAACACCGAGCAGTCTCAGCAACGCGGATTCGCCAGGGCCATCAATACAGTGATCAATGCAGCCAGAAAAAGGGTTTTGCCAGTTCGGGTGGCGCATCCAGGATGTCATCAATCCGCCACCGACAATGATGGTCAGTTGTGGAGCGATTTTTTTCAGCAGACCGATCATGGCAAAGGTTGGAACCGCCTGACTCATAAAATTGAGAGAAATGCCGATGACTTGCGGTGCGTTTTCTT
Organism: uncultured Desulfuromonas sp.; assembly: GCF_963678835.1. Lineage (NCBI taxonomy): Bacteria > Pseudomonadati > Thermodesulfobacteriota > Desulfuromonadia > Desulfuromonadales > Desulfuromonadaceae > Desulfuromonas > uncultured Desulfuromonas sp. Next base: position 2,788,312 of record NZ_OY787469.1, on the reverse strand, counting down.
CCAGAGCCTGGGGCAAGCGGTTCATAAAATAGTCATGGAAAGGACTCTGTTCCGGGTGCTCCACTGCGGCCAGCAGATCGTCACTGCGCACGCAGGAAAAGCTGCTGTCGGTATAGTTGCTCAACGTCATGGCCGCCTGTTGGCTGCTCTGATTAAGGGCGCGATTGAGATCGGCAACACAGCGTTGATAACGGGAAAACGTGTGATACAGTGCAGGCTGGCGGATGGTTTCAAGGTTACTCGACGCATGTTTTTTCGCCCGCCGCGTCCAAGTGTCATCACTAACGGCAGGGGCTTGAATGAGATGTTCCTGTGCTTCAAGATTGCAGTCAATCACCTGACAGTTCAGCCCATGGGCGCGCAGAACTCCGGCCAGGATAGCGAGACCCGCCGGCGGCTCACAGGCTTTGGCGATGGGAGGGTGGATGAGTAGCATGTGTTGTGGTGAAATCCTGTGATGGCAAAGGAAAGATTTTGTGTAGCGTTCCAGGCAGTGCTCTGTCAATATTAAAATCGTGTTGAAGGTGATGTGTTCGTGACGGTTAAACGTCGTTTTCCAGGCTGTTTTCAGAAGGTGTTTCTGCTAAAAGGACTACAATCCTCCGGTTCAGTAGGCCGAAAAAACAAGTTATGTGGGGAGCAAGTAGAAAACATTTGCTGATGCGAAGGAGGTCGTTGGACGATGAACAGGAGGGAAGAATGAAACGAAATTATTGGTTTGCAGCCGCTATCACGGTCATGATCAGTCTCTGCACCGGTTGTGTTGAAGTCGCCCAATCCCCATTGCTTGGGAGTTTGCTCACCTCGACAACCACGGCCAGCGCCCTTGACGAATCCACCGTTGCCTCAGGACTCAAAGAAGCCCTGCGGGTCGGCAGTGAACGCGCAGTCTCTTTGACCTCGACTGAGGACGGCTTTCTCGGAAATTCCCTGATCCGTATTGCGATGCCCGAGTCGTTGCAGAAAGTGAGCACCACATTGCGTCGTGTCGGTATGGGCTCGTATGTTGATGAGTTTGAAGTGGCCATGAATCGCGCAGCAGAGAGTGCTTCCGGCGAAGCCAAAGGGGTGTTCTGGGAGGCCATCACGTCGATGACTCTGACCGATGCCATGGGGATTTTACAGGGTGATAATACGGCAGCCACGGATTATTTTCGTGACAAGACCTCCGCGCAACTGTCGGATAAGTTCAAGCCCATTGTGCAGGACAAAATGGCTGAAGTTGGTGTGTATGGTTATTACACAACACTGGTAAATGCCTACAATGCCTTACCGTTCACGTCTAAGCCGCAATTTGACCTTGAACAGTATATTGTCGATGAAGCTCAGGATGGTGTGTTTACCATGCTGGCCATTGAAGAGGTCAAGATTCGCCAAGACCCGGCCAAACGGACAACCGAGCTGCTGAAAAAAGTTTTTGCGGCGCAGGACTGACCACAGGTATGCAACCATTGTCGCCCCTGTTAACCGAAGTACAACATCATCTCCCCGCCAACGGTGAAAGTCGGCGGTTGTTTTATGGCCGTGGGCAATGTTTTGCCGGCTACGACGATGTGGTCATCGATTACCACCCGCATCTGATCCTGATCTGTTTGTATCGGCAGCGCGACGCCTCGTGGCTTGAGGCGATTGCTGCCGAGTTGCGTGAGCTGATTGTTGACGCACGTTGCGTGGTGGTGCAGTTTCGTTATCAACAGGGCTGTCCGGTCCGTGTGGTGTCTGGCGATCCTCCGGATCATCCTGAGGCGCTCGAGGATGGCCTGCGTTACCATCTTCAGCTTGATCGTGGGCAGAACCTCGGTTTTTTCCCGGATATGGCTTTTGGCCGCCGTCTAGTTCGTCAACGGGCTCAAGGCAAAAAAGTGCTCAACCTGTTTGCCTATACCTGCTCCTTTTCCATCGCGGCACTGGCGGGTGGCGCCAGGAACGTGTGTAATGTTGATATGAGTCGCAGTGCGCTAGAGCTTGGCCGCGCCAATCATCAACTTAATGGCTATGACCTGCGCGATGCCAGCTTTGTGGCTGTAGAGGTTTTTCGCAGTAACAGCCGCATGCGTAAACTGGCTCCTTTTGATCTGATTGTCTGTGATCCTCCTGCCCAGCAGGGACGGAGTTTTACAGCCCAGACCCATTGGCCAAAGCTGTTGCAACGTCTTCCGAACTGGGTTGTTCCCGGTGGCGAGCTGGTGCTTTGCCTCAATGGTCCCCATGTTGAAGAATCCTTTCTTGAGGACTTGATTGCCGCGTATCTGCCCTGTGCGGAACGGTTGGGCTGCCTGGACTCAGGAGAGGACTTTCCTGAAAAAAAAACGCACTGTAAAACCCGCCTTTATCATCTTCGCTATCACCCCTGATTGTTGATTTTTCCGAAGAGCTGTTAATAAAAATAGTAAGTTGTTTTATTTGCCATAATCGAATGATGCGAATCTAATGATTATCGTGCGTAATGTATACGATGTGTCACATATTGGCGCATTGTGTCTCTTGTGGCTTTTGGTAATTGTTCCATTATGGTCCAAATTAAATCATTTAATGTGCAATATTTGTAAAAATATATAATAAACTCCCGTTTTATCATGATGTGATGTTTTTGGCATGAACATGGCTTAGAAGCCTTTCAAGTTTTACAACGATGTAAACGTCGTTCTTTTTTTATGACTAAGGAGAGGTTGTGTCATGAATTAGTTGTTAATTTATGATGCCAAAATGTCACATCAATCAAAATGGGAGAGAGTATGCGTAAATTGTTTTGGGGGGTAGTTTGTGGAGCGATCATTTTTATGTTGAGTGGGCAGGCCGCGTTTGCTGCCCTCACACTCTACGAAGCGGATGCCACAACATTCAGCGTTGATGGATCGTTTAACACGTTTTATGTCCATAGTGACAGTGATAAAAATGCTGCAATGGAAGCCATTGCCGGCTCCGACCGTGAACAGTCACGGGTTAAGATGGGCTTTTTGCCCAACTGGATTGGATTCAATTTCAGCAAGCAGATCGGTGATCTGAAATTGGGAGGGCGTGCCTCCTTCTGGGTAACGATTAATGACAGCGATAACAATGTCACCGAATCCGGCATCGATACTCGCCAGTTTTACGGCACTGTTGATGGCAGTTGGGGCCAGATTCTGATCGGTAAGGATTTCACTATTTTTAATCGCTCCAACATTTTTCTCGATGAAATCCTGCTTGGTTACGGAAATGTCAGCGATACGATGGGGTTGATTGACGGAAACGGGGTCTCTTTTGGCAACATCGGTACCGGTTATACCTACCCGTTCCCGTCGGCACAGATCACGTATCGTTCACCGCAAGTGGCAGGATTCAAATTGACCATTGGTGTTGTTGATCCGTCACGCACCGCAGTTGGTGGTGAAGAACATGCCCCGCGTTTTGAAGGCGAACTGACCTACAATTACACCTATAAACAAGGTGGCATCACAGCGTGGACCGGTTTCTTGACCCAGTCTTCCGAAAACGATGATAACGACATCGATACCAACGGCGTTTCTTACGGCATCCGTGCCAGTTTTGCCGGTCTGGCCCTTCATGCTTCCGGTTATCAGGCCAGTGGCCTCGGTTTCGAACTTGGTGCCGGAGTTGATACAACGCTGGGACTTCCTGTGGTCGATGCCAATGGTGATGAGCTGGACTCTGAAGGCTATCTGCTTCAGGCTGCTTACACCCTCGGAGCCTTCCGCTTTGTCGGATCCTATGGCGAAAGTGAGCTTGATGGCGATGTCGGCGTCGAGGATTGGGAAAATGAAACCAAAACCGGTGCTATCTTCTATACGGTGAATGAAGGTCTGAAACTGGTTGGTGAATACAACATCAACGAGATTTCGATCGGCAATGCTGAGGAAGAAACCAAAACGATCGCTCTTGGCGCGATTGTCAGCTTCTAAAAAGATCAAGGCAAGCCCTTCTCCTTAACAGAGCAGAGGCTTGCCTTTGTAAGTCAGAGGCTGCTTGCCCCTCCTCTGAAGGGCTGTGTTACATGGCTTTCTGCGTGAGGTGATTATGAAAAAACATGCTGTTATCTGGAGCGTTGTTCTGCTGGCACTAACCGCGTGCGCCAATTTGCAGTCGGGACAGACCTTTGTTGCAAAACAGTACCATCATGCTGTTGTCCTTGAACAACAGCATGACAGGGCTTTTGCTCATCCCCATAACCTGGAACTGGATGAGATTAAAGACCTTCTGGCACAACTGGTCTATGTGGGGGAGTCAGGCCTTGTCAGCAAAGAAGCACCAATGGCGGTCTTTCAGGCGGTTGAAATTGAGCGACTCGCACCGTCATTGCAGCAGGCTTTGCAACAGGCCTCACCAGACCAGTGGGTGCGCTTTGTCTCGTTTGGCCAGAAACAGGGGATCCTGTTCAGTAACAGTCGCAAAACAGAAGGGGTGATGTTTGTTGCACCCGACAGCAAGGTGAACATCGCCTTCAGCTTTATCAATGCCAAGCGAGCACCGAGTGAAACGTCCGCAATGTATCATCAGTATGCCAAGTTGAGTCCTCTTGCGTTTGACGGGTCAGCAACACCGCTGGTTGTAGATAAACCCGGATTACAGCTGAAAAAAATGGCTGGCGGCAGTCCGTCTTCCATGTGGCTTGAAGCGGATATGAAAACGTTTGAAGACCATCTCATGGTTGAAGACCGGTATGTTGCTGTTGTCTTGCCACAAACGACGCTTTCCTTGCCGCCGGAGGCTACGAATCAGCAAGCGAGCGCTGAAACAAATGCTCCCTCCATGACTCGTCGGCAACAGCAGCAGGCGATCAAACAACAGCTCAAATTTTTAAAAAGCTTGTTTGAAGATGGATTAATTTCGAGTAAAGAATATCAAGAAGAAAAAGCAACTGTTCTGGCCAGAATGAATAAGTGAGTTACTGCCGGTTTTGTGACGTTTGAGCTTCAAAATTTTTCTATGATATTAGTCCTTTGCGGGTTCGTAAGGGACTTTTTTTTGTTTAACAATTCTCACAAAAGAGCGCTTGATATTTTGCAGGTGAGATTGTTAATATGTGAGTGAGGTTAAATGAATTATCGTAGGAGGTCTTATGAGTGAAAAGTGGGCAAAAGCGTGCAGTGAATCGCGGGTCACGAAAACTTCCGTTGTGCTTCCTCCTGATGCCAATACCCATGGAACATTGTTTGGTGGAAAAATGATGGCCAATGTCGATGAAGTTGCCAGTATTTCTGCCATGCGGCATGCGCGCACCTCTGTCGTGACGGCATTTATTGATTCTGTTGAATTTCTTTGCCCGGTGCGCGTTGGTCAGGCGGTGACGTTGGAATCATTCGTCTGTTGGACCGGAACGACCTCGTTGGAAGTTTATGTTAAAGTGGTTGCTGAAGATCTGATGAGCGGCGAGAAGCAGTTGTGTCTGACTTCACTGCTTGTGTTTGTGGCCCTGGATCATAATGGAACGCCGGTGACGGTTCCAGAGATTATTGCCGAAACCGATTTTGAGCAGGCGTTGAATGAAGGAGGAGAAGCTCGCTCGCGTCGACGTCGCAAACGCAAGGCATTAATGCCGGAAGGCGACGTTGGTCATTTATCTTCTCATTGATAATGGATTTTTCGTTCTAATGTTGGCGTAACTAATTAATTTTTTAAGTGATGCAATTTTCTGGATTGCTGTTATTTTAATTATTAAAAGGAAAACAACCGTTTTCTAGGAGGCGAATGTTATGCGCGTAAAGAAAATCCGGACCAAGTTTCTATTGCCTGTCTTTGGCGTGTTGATCTTTGCCTTTGTTGTCGGCATGTTCGGCATGAAAAATGCCATCACGTTATTGGTAGACAGCCAGTCGCAGACAACCCAACAGCTCTCTGAACGGTCCCTGGTCGCTAACACCGCAGCTAAAGTCCAAGATATTAACGGCAATATTGATCGCATGGGACGAAAAGCCCTGGAGCAAGCCGCTATCCTCAGTCAACTTCCCGGAGTGGTTGAGGCCTACCGCCTCGCTCATTCCGGCAACTTGGATGACGAGAGCGATGATTCAGGGCAACAAGCGCGTGTTCAACTGCGTGAAATGTTTAAGCCGGTTATCGCCGGTTTTAAAAAAGAGACCGGTCTTGCTGAACTAAAACTTCATTTTCACTTGCCGACCGGGCGTAGCCTGGTGCGGTTGTGGCGCGACGGTTGGCAGACCAAACGCAATGGTCAGAAGATTGATATCTCGGATGACCTGACAGGATTTCGTAAAACTGTTCTTGAAATAAACAGTGGTCGTCACAAACCGATCAGCGGCATTGAAGTTGGTCGGGGTGGTTTTGCCATTCGTGGTTTGGTGCCGATTGAGGATTCAGGCAGCCATCTTGGTTCGGCGGAAGTGCTGTTGCCATTTAATGCCCTGTTGAAAATTTCGAAAACAGCTCCAACGCAAAATTATTCCGTGTATATGAACGCCGACCTGTTGCCCATTGCCACCAAACTTCAAGACGCGAAAAAATATCCGGTACTGGGCAGCAAGTATGTTTTATGTGCATCAACCAATTCATCACTCGTCAGTCGTCTGGTGGATATCAACCGCCTCAATGCCGGTGTGGGATCATTGCATTCGGAATTGGTCGATACCTATTATGTAACGGTTTTTCCGATTAAGGATTTTTCCGGTAAACAGGCCGGTCTGATGGTGATGACGGAAGATGTCAGTGAAACACTGACGAGTCTGGCGTCCATCAAGAGTACTGGTCTGGCCTCTCTGGCATCTATCGAGCAGAAAAGTATTTTTGCCGCTCTGTTCTTGCTGATCTTGATTGGGGGGATAGTTCTGGTGGTGACCAATTTCATCACCAAACCGCTCAGTCAGGCTGTTGGTGTCACAGAAGCCATTGCTCTGGGCGATTTGAGTCAGCGCCTCGATATTGAGCGAGAAGATGAGATGGGAGTTCTCTCCGCCAGCCTGAACGCCATGTGTGACAGTCTCGCTGATAAAGCGAAACTGGCTAAAGTCATTGCAGGTGGTGATCTGACCCCTGAAGTGCATCTGGCATCGGAAAAAGATGAATTTGGTAAGGCTCTTCAGGAGATGGTGGCTGGTCTCGGTAGCCTCGTTTCTGAAGTCAATGGCGCCAGCAGTCAGATTGTTTCCGGCTCCATGCAGGTGTCGGATGTCAGTCAGGCGTTATCGCAGGGCGCAACGGAGCAAGCGGCGTCTCTGCAGGAGATTACCAGTTCAATGACTGAAATTGCCAGTCAGACCCGTCAAAATGCCGACAATGCCACAGTGGCAAACCAATTGTCCGGCGCGGCGATAAAATCGGCGGATGAAGGTAATACCAATATGGACGCCATGGTTGAGGCGATGAAAGAGATCAATGAAGCGGGGCAGGATATTTCAAAGATTATCAAAGTCATTGATGAGATTGCCTTTCAGACCAACTTGCTGGCGTTGAATGCTGCGGTTGAAGCCGCGCGTGCCGGTCAGCATGGTAAAGGATTTGCTGTTGTCGCTGAAGAGGTTCGGACTTTAGCGGCGCGCAGTGCTAAGGCTGCCAGTGAAACGGCTGAGTTGATTGAAGGTTCGGTGTCCAAAGCCAACAACGGCTCGCAGATTGCCGAACGGACCTCCGGTTCTCTGCAGGAAATTATGCAGGGTATTTCAAAAATGGATGCTCTCATCTGTGAGATCTCTACCGCAGCCAACGAGCAGGCTGAAGGGATCTCGCAAGTTAACGAGGGTCTTAACCAGATTGATCAGGTCACTCAGCAGAATACCGCCAGTGCTGAAGAGGGGGCTGCGGCCGCTGAAGAGTTGTCCAGCCAGGCTGAGCATATGCGTGCCATGCTGGGCCGATTCAAGGTCACTGGAAATTCAGCCGCCCCTGTGAATAATGCTCCGTCTCCAACGCAGGAATCGCCGCAGATCGGCTGGGGCGATTGAGAATCTGAAAAGAGATGAAAATATAAAATAGACCGACAAATAAACCGGCCGCTGTTGAAAAAACAGCGGCCGGTTTATTTTTGTGTTCGATGGAGACCGGGTTTACGGATAAAAGGTCACACGTTTGGCCGTGCCTGTTTCAAGGAAAACAGGTGGTCAATGGCCACCAAGAGCCATGCTGACGCCAGACTTGAAACGCACACGCCGACATCTATTTCAACTCCTCAATCTGGCGTGGTTGGGCGGTGAGGGTGAAGCGCAACGAGATGGTTGTCCCTTCACCCAGGGCACTGTGGACGGTAATGCTGCCTTTGTGGGCTTCAATAATGCGCTGACAGATGGGTAACCCCAGTCCGGTGCCGTAAATTTTGGTTGTAAAGAACGGCGTAAAGAGTTTTTTTATTGTTTCATCATCCATGCCCATACCGTGGTCCTGGATCGTCACGATCAGTTCATCATGTGCTGCCTGAACATGGCAGGTGAGTTCGCCACCTTCCGGCATGGCTTCAGCGCCATTTTTAAACAAATTCCATAGCACCTGACGGATCAGGTCTTCATCCAGCGGAATGGCAATTGAGTCGTCTCCACTGAATTGAAAAGAGATCTGTTCGAAATTTTCCATGGTTTCGGCTTCAGTGGCCACTTCTTTAAGGAGCTGCATCGGGGTAATCAGCGTCTGATTTGGCGTCCAGGCTCGGGCATAGTCAAGCATCTGGTTGACGGTGTTTTCGATGCGAAATACCAGAATGATGATTTCGTTGAGGATTGCCACTTGGCGGGGATTTTCTTTGACGCTTTTCAACAGCATCTGGGCTGCACCACCAATACCGGCCAAGGGGTTGCGGATTTCATGGGCAATGGATGCGCCCATTTCGCCGATAGCGGCCAGGCGCTTGCTGTGGGCAATCTCGTCATGCATCGCTTTAAGCTCAGAGATATCGCGAACAATCCAGACAAACAGGGTATCGCTGCCGATCTGAACGGAGCTGGCACGCATGTGAACCGGGATGAACTCTCCGGCGATTTTTCGTCCTGCCATTTCACAACCGGAATCAAAGCATTTGTAATGACTGGTTTCCGGATATTTTTTTATGGTCTGCAACAAACGCCCTGAGTGTTCGTCCTGAGCCAATTTGCTGATCGATTTTCCGATCAGTTCTTCAGAGTCGTAGCCGAACATTTTTGCCGCAGCCAGGTTGAGGCTTTCAATGGTACCGTTCTGGTCTACGGTGATAATGCCGTCTGGAGCGGTGTCGAGAATGGCATGGATCCGTTTTTCGTTGCTGCGCAGCGCTTCTTCCGCAGCCAGGCGGCGTAGTCGATCGCGTTGCAGCCTGTGAACCATCTGGTTAAACCCTTGCCAGAGCACACCGATCTCATCGTCGCTGGGTGTTTTTAATGGCACCGTCAGCAGATCTTCAGCGGTGTTGATGCTGTTGACATGACGGGTTAGTTTGCTGATCGGTTTGATGACGTTGCGGCGCAGAAACAACACGAAAATTCCGATGGTGATAAATCCGGAAAATACGTTGGAGAAGGCATCGTAAGAAATGGTTTCGAGACCGTGGATAACACTCGTACGATCCGTTTGCATATGCACAATAAATGCGGGCAAATGATTGATGTCGCGCACCATTTTGAATGTGTGAAGCGTGTTGCCGAGCGGC